>LJHD01000191.1 GCA_001983475.1 Candidatus Epulonipiscium fishelsonii
ATACAGAAATGAATGTTGCTCTTAAAAATGATAAAGTTAGAAACGAACAAATACTGGGAAGAATTCCTATGGGTAGATGGGGTACCCCTGAGGATATGGGTGGTGTTGCAGTCTTTTTAGCATCAGACATGTCAAAATATATGAGTGGAGCAATAGTTCCAGTTGATGGTGGATATTTAGGTAAATAATAATTTGTAAACTTGTCTTTCAAAACTTTTTTTATTCATGATAACGGATTTAACGTGACTAAATCTGTTATCATGATGAACTAAAGGCAACTACTCTGAGGTTGTAAATGTGTAAGTTATAAGAAATTATTAGATATAAGAAAACGTTTGTTAAAGGAAAGGGGGATGCAAGGACTATAGGACACAATTCCTATCCAACTTATAGAAGTAGGAGTATCCTTGCTAGAAATAAATGAATAAAAAATTAATGTTAATGTTATTATCAATGTCTGTTATATTTACTGGGTGTGGAGGTTCTGGTGATACTTCTGGCTCAGAACAAGTTGTATTACAAGTCGCTTTTAACCAAAACGAAGAACACCCGCAATACCTTGCAATTAAGGAGTTTGGTGAAATCTTATCAGAAAAAACTAATGGCTCTTACACTTTAGATATTTATCCTAATGAACTTTTGGGGGCACAAAAAGAAACTTTAGAGATGGTTCAATCAGGTACAATAGCTATGACTGTTGTTGCAAATTCACTACTCGAAACTTGGAACTCAGACTTTGGAGTATTTAATCTTCCGTACATATTTTCAAGCATAGAACACCAAAAAGCTATTATTACAGATCCAACAATAACTGCTGATTTATACAACTCCATTATGGATGATGGTATAAAGGTATTGGCTGGTTTCCATGGTGGCGTTCGTAATGTATATACTTCAACAGGCCCAATAACAACTCCTGAAGACTTAGCAGGATTAAAAATTCGTGTTATTCAATCAGATACAAACATTAAGATGATGGAACTTATGGGTGGAACAGGTACGCCTATGGGTCAAGGTGAAGTTTACACTGCAATTCAAACTAAAGTTTTAGACGGAGCAGAAAATAATGAGTTAATTTTTAATGATTTATTACAATATGAAGTTGCTCCATATTATAGCTATACTCAACACTTAATGTTGCCAGATATGTTGACAATAAGTAGTGAAGTTTGGAATGAGCTACCTGCTGATGTTCAAACTATATTTAATGAAGAAATGCCAAATATGATAGACTTAGAATTTGAATCATTCGCTAAAGCTGTTGAAACCTCTTTAGCAAATGCAGAAGCTCAAGGTGCAATTATAACAAAAGATATTGATATTACACCATTTCAAGCAGCTGTTGCACCTTTAACAGAATCTTTATTGCAATCTGATGTTCAAAAAGAAATATATGCTCGAATTCAAGAAACATCAAGCCAATATTAATAAATAAGTAAGGAACTAAGAAGAAACGGCATTCAGTCTTTTCTTCTTGTTCCTATGTAATTTAAGAGGGGGATTTTATGAATAGAGTAAAAAATGTTGTAGATAAATTATTAGCTGCAATCTGTGTTACATTATTTGCTATGTTAACTGCCACTGTATTTTGGCAAGTTTTAACAAGATATTTATTTAATAAGCCAAGTGCAATCAGTGAAGAACTTGGTAAGATATTGTTTGTATGGCTTGTATTACTTTCAGCAGCATACCTATTTGGAGAAAAAGGTGGCCACATGAATATTGGAATTATAGAAGAAAAAGTTACATCAAATATAAAGCTTGGTTTAAGTTTAATTACTCAAGTTTGTATCTTTGGTTTTGCTGGGTTTATTCTTTTAAATGGTGGGGTCTCTGCCGTTTTAAATGGTCTTTCACAAGCTAATGCAGCTATTCCTATTATTTCTACTGGACAAATTTATATGGCTTTACCAATTAGTGGAGCTCTTATTCTTTTTTACAGCTTTATATTTCTTATTGAAGATTTAAAACATTTAAAAAAAATTGTTAGTAATTAGTAACAATATCATAAAATGTTTTCTAAATACTAGTCACTAGTTGTTACTTAATTTTTTCTAGATTTACATCTATGTAATTTTGTATATGCGAATAGTATTCGCTAATATAATTTGTAAGGGGGAAATAAATGGTACAGTTTGCATTCGAAGTAGGTATGACACTACTAATTATTGGAGGTATTTTACTTGCACTTGGTGTACCCATTAGCATAAGTATGGGTATTGGCTCAGTAGCAGCCGTTTTTGTTGTTTTACCTGGAGATAAAGTTGCGATAACATCCGCTCAAAGAATTTACACAGGAATTAACTCTTTTTCTTTACTTGCTATTCCATTTTTTATATTAGCCGGTAATATTATGAATAATGGAGGTATTGCCAAAAGATTGATTAACTTTGCCAAAGCTCTTATTGGATTTGTTCCAGGTTCACTTGCTCAAACCAATATTTTAGCAAATATGTTTTTTGGGGCAGTAAGTGGTTCAGGGGTTGCTGCCGCGGCCGCAATTGGTGGCGTTGTTAATCCATTACAAGAGGAAGAAAACTACGAAAAAGCATATTCTGCCGCAGTAAATATTGCATCTGCACCTTGTGGAATGCTTATTCCTCCAAGTAATACTTTTATTGTATATTCTTTAGCAAGTGGAGGAGCTTCTATTGCAGCTTTATTTATGGCTGGATATTTACCTGGAATTTTGTGGGGACTTGGGTGTATGGGATTGGCAGGATTTTATGCTAAAAAACTAGGGTATAAAGCTATGCCCGTAAAAGGACTTAGCATTAAACTTAAGTTGTTTTTAGATGCAATTCCAGCATTGTTTTTAATTGTTATTATTGTTGGTGGTATTTTAGGTGGTATTTTTACACCTACTGAAGCAAGTTGTATAGCAGTAATTTACTCTATCATTCTTTCAATTGCATATCGCTCTATAACTCCAAAACAATTATATTATATATTCTTAAATTCTGCTAAAACAACAGGTATGATTATTTTTATGATTGGTATTTCAGGAATTTTAAGTTGGGTCATGTCTTTTACAAAGTTACCCACATTAATGGCAAACTCATTAATGGCAATTACCGACAATCAAATTATTATTATGTTGCTAATGAATTTTATTATGCTAATTATGGGTTGTTTGATGGACCCTACACCAGCAATTTTAATTTTTACACCAATATTTTTACCGATTGCACAAACTTTAGGGTATGATATTGTACATTTTGGAGTTATTATGGTATTTAACTTCTGTATAGGAACAATAACTCCTCCTGTAGGACCAATATTATTCACAGGATGTAAAGTTTCAGGTCTTAAAATTGAAAACGTAATTAAGCGGTTGATGCCATTCTTTATTCTTGAAACAGCATTGCTACTATTAATTACTTTTGTTCCTGAAATTTCATTGCTAATCCCTAAGCTTGCAGGACTAATTCAGTAAAAAATTCAATATGCTTTGTTTATTAATAGAGTACTATCCAGTACTCTATTTTACATGTTTAGGTTGTTGAATAATTCATTTTCATTTAGTACATTAATTTGGATTCGAGGCTTTAAAAATTATTTACTTTTTTACTCCTGAATGAATCATAAGAAATTAGAGATTTATCAGGCTTCATTTATTCAACACACTATTATATGTAGTAAGTTCACCTACATTAATTAGTTGAGTAGTGGTAACAGCATCATAACCAGGTACTTATATAGATAAGTCGTAGCTGCCTGCTGAGGTAAAGCCATTTGTAATAGTTATCAACATCAAGAGTTAATGTTGTGGTTACGTCTGCATCTACAGAAAATATACATATGGTAGTTACTTGAGTTAACCAAGCTCTGTAATCATCACCAGAAACAACTAAATCCAAGGTGACCTGCAGCATTGCCTTCAGTATCAGGAGTTAAAATTACAATAACTTTAGCTTTTTAATATATAATAAACTAAAGTCTTGTGCTAGTTAATTTTATAGTAAAGGTTCTTAAAATAGTAAAAAATAAATTTGATTATGGTGTAAAAGTGAAGCTCTTGCTGGAAGTTTCCCCCACTAGGGAATTATTAACAAGCCTATTCAGAGACCCATACAAATACTCGGCTTCATGATAGCAGATTTAGGAATAACGTGACGAAATCTGTTATTTTGCATATATAGCACTTAAATTTAACTATAATATAATGAATATTTATGCAACTAAAGCTGGAAAATCTTTATTTTTTTTATCTTCAGTTAATCTAAATAAACTTATTAACGTATAATTTGTCCAAAAAAATGTTATTTATGTATAAATTATTAGCTATAATTTATGGTACACGGATTTAGGAACAACGTGACGAAATCTGTTATTCATGAATCATGGAAAAATATAAAAGGGATTTTTTCTTATTTTTCAATAAATCTATAAATTATACTGTTAAAAGAAGATAAATGAAAACGCTGAGTGTGGAGCGGAATTGGCTAGCTAAATTAAACTGCTGCATTCGTATTGGAATTGATTACTTAAATTAAAATGCTACATTCGTATTGGAATTGACTCCCTGAGTAGAAACGCTTCACTTGTATTGGAATTAACTCCCTGAATTAAACTGCTTCACTTGTATTGGAATTGGCTAGCTGAATGAAAATGCTACATTCGTATTGGAATTGACTACTTAAATGAAAATGCTACATTCGTATTGGAATTGACTACTTAAATGAAAATGCTACATTCGTATTGGAATTGACTACTTAAATTAAAATGCTACACTTGTATCGGAATTGACTAGCTGAATTAAACTGCCGCACTTGTATCGGAATTGACTACTTAAATGAAAATGCAGAATTTATATTGGAATTGACTACTTAAATGAAAATGCTGGATTTATATTGGAATTGACTAGCTGAATTAAACTGCTTTACTTGTATCGGAGTTGACTACTTAAATGAAAATGCTGGATTTATATTGGAATTGACTACTTAAATGAAAATGCTGGATTTATATTGGAATTGACTAGCTGAATTAAACTGCTTCGCTTGTATCGGAATTGACTACTTAAATGAAAATGCTGGATTTATATTGGAATTGACTAGCTGAATTAAAATGCTGGATTTATATTGGAATTGACTACTTAAATGAAAATGCTGCACTTGTATTGGAATTGACTACTTAAATGAAAATACTACACTTGTATCGGAGTTGATTAGCTGAATTAAAATGCTGGATTTATATTGGAATTGACTACTTAAATGAAAATACTACACTTGTATCGGAGTTGATTAGCTGAATTAAAATGCTTCGCTTATATCGAAGTTGACTCTCTGGCTGAAAATTCTATTGTTACCTTGCGTAGTTTATTTCAAAATATTTTTGCACACTAGAAATAGGGCTAAATTGCCTATTAGTCTTACTCTATTATTTTATAACCTTTACATAACCTGTTTATAATCTCAAATGTACGATTATTATAAGGTAAAGCTATGTTTAGGATAAATTAACTTTTATTATCCAAGATTTATTTTGGAGAGATTATAAACAGTATTATATATTAAGGTCCCTGGCCATTGGTTTCCTTTGTTAATAGAGCATATTTTGCTTTACTTTTAATTCCTGCATCACGGATTTAGGAGAAACGTTACTAAATCTGTTATTTACATATCTTGCTTTTAAATCACTATTTCTTATACATTCACAATAAATTTTTAGTTTTGGTTGTTAAGTGGTTGCTACTTATTCTTTCACATCTGCTCTACTACTTATTTTTTCACCCAATTGCTACTTATTTTTTCGCGATTACTCTGCTAATTGTTTTTTTCACATAGCCTAACTATTAAAGTATATACCTATATATAATAAAATACAACTAGCAAAATACCCTAATATATTTCTTCCCACTAGCACATGTTGTCCAATATCATTGAAATTGCACAAAAATGTATATTTATGCACATTTGTGCAATTTGTACACCTCATTTTAGGTGTAAGAGTTAAATTATAAATCAAAAGCTTTTTCGACTTATCTGGTAACTATAGGAATTGTGTAGCTTAAATTAATGTTTTGTGCTAGTTAATTGTATTAAAATTATTTAATTTTAGAATACTAAGAGTGATTAATAGTTTTCTCCTCTTTATCATGAACATATTAAGAGTTTGTTACGACGCTCGGAGTGTTAGACCTTAAACAAAATAGATTTTTATTCATACGAATTTAAAAGCAACGTGACGAAATCTGTTTTTCAACAGCCTAATAAGGTTAGAAAATAATTTATTAATTTGTCCAATTACTTGAATAAATAAAATTAAATTTTAGTGGTTTTTATAAATTAGTGGTTGAAATATATATAAACTTATAGTAAAATTTAATTATGACCACATATAATAATCAGCTAAAAATAGTAAAATTATAAACTATTATATGCCACCTATAAAAAAATACCTAATGGTCATAAATTTTATTCCAAAAGGAGCGGTATAATTAATGAAAAAATATAATACTACAGTAGAGCCAAAAAGTGAACGTATTACGAGGTTAGTAGATCGTATGTTTAAAGATATGCCTGAGGTTGAGTCATATAGAGCAGTACTTTTAACAGAGTCTTATAAACAAACGGAAGATGAACCTGCTGTTTTACGTAGAGCAAAAGCTTTTGCACATGTATTAGAAAATATTCCTGTTGTAATTCGTGAAGAAGAATTGATTGTTGGAAGTAATTCTACAAAACCTAGAGGATGTCAAACATATCCTGAGTATTCAAATAAATGGCTTGAGGCAGAATTTGATACTTTGGCAACAAGAAGTGCCGATCCATTTTATATTAGCGAAGAAAGTAAAAAAGCTTTATCTGAATCTCACAAGTATTGGGACGGAAAAACTGTTAGTGAACTAGCACTTTCACTTATGGCTCCTGAAACTATACGTTCAATGGACCATAACATTTTTACAGTTGGAAACTACCTTTATGGAGGGGTTGGGCATGTAACTGTAAATTATGGTGAAGTATTAGCAATTGGATATAATGGAATAATTCAAAAAACTAAAGATGCAATAGCAAAATGTGATATATCCGAAAAAGATTATCCTGAAAAACGTGCATTCTATGATGCTGTTATTACAAGTTGTGAAGGTGTAATTACCTATGCAAATAGACATGCAAAACTTGCTAGAGAAGAAGCAGAACGTTGTCAAGATGAAACTCGCAAAAAAGAATTGTTACAAATAGCTACAAACTGTGAAAATGTACCAGCAAATGGTGCTAAAAATTTCTATGAAGCTTGTCAAAGCTTTTGGTTTGTTCAACAATTAATGCAAGTTGAATCAAGTGGACACTCAATTTCCCCTGGACGTTTTGATCAATATATGTATCCTTACTACGAAAAAGATATTAAAGAAGGAAAAATCAATAGAGCATTTGCTCAAGAACTAATTGACAGTCTTTGGGTAAAACTTAATGATTTAACTAAATGTAGAGACTTAGGTGGGGCAGAAGGATTTGCTGGATACGGTGCATTCCAAAACTTAATTGTTGGTGGTCAAACTCCTGATGGAGTGGATGCAACTAATGATTTATCTTTTATGTGCATTCAAGCATCTCATAATGTATTTTTACCTCAACCTTCTTTATCAATGCGTGTTTGGAATGGTACACCAGATGATTTAATGGTTGCAGCTTCTGGATTAACTAAAACTGGAATTGGATTACCTGCTTTTTACAATGATGAAGTAATCATACCTGCACTAATGAGTAGAGGATTAACTCTTCAAGATGCAAGAGACTATAATATCATTGGATGTGTAGAACCACAAAAAGGTGGAAAAACCGAAGGGTGGCATGACTCTGCGTTCTTTAACATGTGTCGTCCATTAGAACTAGTGTTTTCAAATGGTATGGACAATGGAGTTCTTGTTGGAAAACAAACTGGAGAAATAAACAGTTTTAAAACATTTGATGAATTTTATAATGCTTATAAAACTCAAATGGATTATCAAATTTCCTTGATGATTAATTCCAATAATGCCATTGATAAAGCTCATTCTACCCGTGGATTAAATCCATTCCAATCTTGTATGATTGAAGACTGCATTGGCAGAGGAAAAACAGTGCAAGAAGGCGGAGCAATTTATAATTTTACTGGGCCACAAGGTTTTGGTATTGCAAATATGGCAGATTCACTTTACAGTGTTCAAAAATTAGTTTTTGAACAAAATAAAATAACTCTTGAACAATTTAAAAAAGTGCTAGAATTAAACTATGGTTATGGAGTAAATGAAGAAGCAGCAAAAAATATCTCTGCTGAAGATAAACAGCTATGTGAAAACGTTAAAAAATGGATTGATGAATTACCTAAGTTTGGAAACGACTTAGATGAAGTTGACATGCTTGCAAGAGATGTAGCTTATGTATTTACTAAACCAGTTGAAAAATACAAAAATCCACGTGGAGGAACTTTCCAAGCAGGACTATACCCTGTTTCAGCAAATGTGCCTCTTGGAGGGCAAACTGGAGCTACACCAGATGGACGTTTAGCATTTACACCAGTTGCAGACGGAGTTTCACCTTCGGCAGGAAAAGATACTGCTGGACCAACAGCTGCTGCAAACTCTGTTTCTAAAATGGATCACTTTATTGCATCAAATGGAACTTTATTTAACCAAAAATTCCATCCCACTGCATTAGATGGTCAATCTGGTATAGATAACTTTATAGGCCTTATTCGTGTTTTCTTTGAAAAAAAAGGTAGCCATATCCAATTTAATGTTGTAGATAGAGACACATTGCGTGACGCTCAAGAACATCCAGATAAATATAAACAATTAGTTGTGCGTGTTGCAGGATATAGTGCAATATTTGTTACTTTGTCTAAATCTTTACAAGAAGATATTATAAATCGTACCGAATTAACATTTTAGCATAAAGGGCGAATAATATTCGCCTTT
Source organism: Candidatus Epulonipiscium fishelsonii (assembly GCA_001983475.1). Lineage (GTDB taxonomy): Bacteria > Bacillota > Clostridia > Lachnospirales > Cellulosilyticaceae > Epulopiscium_A. The sequence continues at coordinate 8,900 of LJHD01000191.1, forward strand.
TATACTTAATCTGAGGAGGATGATATTTTGAATGGAAAAGTATTTGATATACAAAGATATTCTATTCATGATGGAAGAGGCATACGAACAATAGTTTTTTTAAAGGGTTGTACTATGAGTTGTAGATGGTGTTCTAACCCAGAGTCCCAAAGTTTTGAAACTCAGGAAATGATAGTTAATAACCAGACCCGTGTTGTAGGAAAAGATATGACAGTGGAAGAAGTAATGGACATTGTAGAAAAAGATCGTGCTTATTACAGAAGAACCAAAGGAGGACTTACCCTTTCTGGTGGAGAATGTTTAAATCAGCCTGAATTTTCTAAAGCTTTAATAATGGCTGCAAAGCAAAACGGAATAAGCACTGCAATTGAAAGTATGGCAGCTGTAAAATATGATAAGATTGAAGCAATTTTACCATACTTAGACCAATTTTTGATGGATATTAAACATATTGATTCACAAAAGCACAAGCTTTACACAGGTATTGGTAATGAATTAATATTAGAAAATGCAAGAAAAGTTGCACAGTCTAACATGACTGAACTAAGTATTCGTATTCCTGTAATCCCTAATTTTAACGATCATCCAGATGAAATTAAAAGTATTGCCTGTTTTGCAAAAGATATTGGCAATGTAAGCTGTATACATCTTTTGCCATACCATAGACTTGGGCAAGATAAATATGATGGGCTTGGGAGAAAGTATTTAATGGCAGATATTTTGCCACCAAGTAGTGAAAAGATGAAAGAACTAAAATCAATAGTGGAAGTAACTTGTGATATAGAATGTAAAATTGGTGGGTAGACAACTTTATAATGACTCATGCTTAATAAAAACAGAAAGAGGAATATTAAAAATGATTAACTTAATACTTGCAAATAAAATTATTAATAAAGTACAAAAAAAAGCAAAAGACATGAATATAAAAGTAGTGGTTGCTATATCTGATGCATCAGGAAATCCTATTTCAATTCAATGTATGGACGGAGCTTTTTTAGGGAGCTTTGATATAGCACTAAATAAAGCATTTACTTCTGCAGCTTTTCAAATGTCAACAGAAACATTAAGTGTACTTGCAAAGCCCGAAGCTTCACTATATGGAATACAATTTACAAATCATGGTAAAGTAGTTATTTTTGGTGGAGGAGATGTGATTAAATTTAAAAATTGCATTGTTGGAGCAATTGGGGTTAGTGGAGGAAGTGCGGAAGAAGATATAGAACTTGCTACACATGGCAAACTTCTATGTGAAGAAGAAATCTCACAGTCAATTTCAAAATCTACAGAATTAATTTAATATATAGGGAGATTCTTTTGCACCTCCCTATAATACAAAAAAATATCTTTGGTAGTAGTTTATAAATTATAAGCTACCTCAAAAGCACTGCGAATCGAAGATTCAATTCTACCAATATTTTTAGCATCACCTACAATGAATACTTTTTCACACACTCCGTTTGTTATGGAACTATCATTTATAGATTCAACACACATTGCAAGCACTACATAGTCAGCTTCTATTTCAGAAACTTTAAAATCTTTAACATTTTCAATTATAATAGATTTGGGTTTAATTTCAACTAGCTTTGTAGAAACGATGTATGTCACATCATATTTAGATAACCTATCCATAGCATCAAGATAGTGTTGAACATAAACATTGCTGCCTATTTTGTCTTCCATTTCAACAATGGTAACATTATTCCCGTTTTCCAAAAGAGCCTCTGCAGTTTCAAGACCACTAATTCCTGAACCTATTACACATACTTTAAAATTAGACAATGCTTTTCCTAAGCTTAAAACTTCTTCAACAGTTTTTACATTTGGCAGATCAATTCCTTTAATATTACTTGGTTTTAAAGATTTTGCTCCAGTAGCAATAATCACAGCATATGGATTTAACGCTTGCAATAGTTCTTTTGTTGCAGGAGTATTTAAACGAATCTCGACTCCCAGCAGTTCAAGTTGATTGCTTTCATAATCTACAATCCAATTAATTTTATCTTTTTCTGGTGGCTTATTTGCGACATTAATTTGACCACCAACTTTAGAGGTTTTCTCTAGAATAATTGGCTTAAATCCACGCATTGCAAGAACTCTAGCAGCTTCCATGCCAGCAAGGCCCGCTCCAATTACAACTACTACTTTACCATTTCCATCTATGTTGTCAAAAGTATATATGGTTTCTCGTCCTGCTATAGGGTTAACTGCACATTTTACAGGACCATTTCCCGCTATAGTATCACTTACTAGTGTTTCAAAACAGTACGTACAAGAAATACATCTATTAATATCACTTTCTCTACCTTCTTCAGCTTTTTTCACCCAGTTTGGATCTGCCAATAGTGCTCGACCAAGACCTACAAAATCAACTAAATTATCATTCAGCATTTTTTCAGCAAACCAAGGTTCTTTTACCATATTTACCGCTATTACAGGTACATTAACATTATCTTTAATTTGTCGTATAAGTGATGTACGACATCCTTGGTGATATGTTATAGGCTCAGATAACGAATTAAACGATTCATAAATGCCATTGGAAACATTTATATAAGCAATTTTTATACTTTCAAGTCGTTTACAAATCTGGATACCATCTTCAATTTTTAGATAATTCTTTACTCCATTAGGGGAAAGAAGTTCATCAACAGTAAGACGTATTCCAATAGGATATTCTTCTCCACAAACTTTTCTTATGGCTTCAATTATTTCTTTTACAAATGTAAATCTATCTTCGCCAAATCTATCTTTTCTTTGATTTGTATATGGACTTAAAAATTGTGAAATAAGATACCCATGAGCTCCATGAAGTTCTACGCCATCACATCCACCTTCTTTTGAACGTCTTGCCCCTTGTGCAAACTTATCTATGACTAATTCCACTTCTGCAGTTGTCATTTCATGGGTTTCTTGTTGGCATACACCACAAGCTTTTGTTGATGATGACCACACTGGTTCGTTACTATTTAAGTTAGAAAAAGTTTCTCTACCTGGATGATGAAGTTGAGTGAATACTACAACATCTTTGCTATGAAGCATATCTGTTGCTTTTTTTAATGAAGATATATGTTCATCTTTTGATACACTCATTTGGCAAGTTGCAGCTACTCCATGTTCATCATCAACACGAGTATTTTCTAAGATAATCATAGCAACATCACCATCTGCTCTTTGCTTCAAATATTCAAAGTACGCCTCTCCGATATTTTGATTAGGTTCTGCCACTCCCATTGCCAAAGGTTCCATTACTACACGATTTTTAAGGGTTAAATTACCAATTTTTCCTGCTGTAAATAGTTTAGGATACATAAAAATTTCCTCTCTTTTTTATATTTTGTAAATTTAATACTATTCTATAGTAAACGTGCTTATAAGCTGAAACATTTTTTTAATGGTGTACAGGAGATTCACTCCTGCATCACTATAATCAAATTTAGTTACTAATATTTCAAATTACTTTTACTATAATTAAATAATACTAAGAGTATTTTTATAGACTTTATATATCTATTTTGTATGAAATACTCTCATCCTCATACATTTAATTGTGAGTAGTTTACACGAAAAAATTTCTTTTGACAAGGACTTTTCGTTAATATCAACTTACTCGCTACAAATACGAGTAATCTTCTAAATTTAGATTAATGACAAAATAATTAAGAAGATGTATTCCATAATCCTTTTATAAGATAAAAAAAATTATATTAAATCTATAATTTTTTTTATGTCATCATCAACAGTAATTACTTTACACGCAATTTCCTTTGGAGTTTGTATATCTTCTTTTGTTATACATACATATTTTGCATGTTGATTTTGACTAGTTAAACTCCAAAAAGGATATTTAATTATTGAAGGAGTATTTTGCCCAACTCCAAGTTCTAAAAACAATGTTTTTCTACCAAATGTAGTCCTAATAAAATTTTCGTATCTATCTTTTGCTCTGTCCCATCCCCACGATTCAACAAATGTATCATCAGCTCTTAAATTTGGGGTCATACTAGCATAACACTCTGGACAATATGGTATAAGTTTTGAAGGAATTGCCATACCATTTTGTTCTTCAATCATTTTTTTTATCATATTTTCATTCTTATATGTTTTCTGTGAGCAAGGCATAGAACACTGCAATAATCCATAATCTCCTTGGACATAAAATAATCTATATTTATCAAATCCTGAACGTAAAAAACATCCATCAGCATTAGTTGTAATTACAAAATAATCTTTATTCTTTACTAAATTAAGTAAAGTTGTATATAAATTATTTGGAATTTCACTAAATCTATTATAATATATTTTCCTACTCCAAAATCCCCAAAATTCTTCTTTGCTTTCAAAATTGCAAAAACTTCCATAATACATATCATTTATATTATATTTTTCTTTAAAGTCTGAAAAATACTGCTCAAATCTTTCCCCTCCAAAGTCTAATCCCGCTGATGTAGAAAGTCCTGCTCCTGCTCCAATTACAATTTTTTCTGAAGTATTTATTAGATATCTAATTTTAGCTATAGTAGCTATAGTGTCAACTTTAGGTTTCTTTTTAAAAAACATTTCATTCTCCTTTATGAATAATAGCTTTTACTGGGCATTTTAAATAACAATCTCCACATTCATCACATCTTGTTCCATTTATTGAATATTTTGTATCATCCTTATAAATTGCTTTAAACGAACATATATTAAAACATTGCCCACAATTTATACACTTATCAGTAATACTTAACCCTGCTGGTTCAACAGAAAACCCTCCATAGGAAAAACGAACTCTTTCTACTTTATTTTCTCTGTTTTCCATTTCAAAATCATAATCAAAGATTTCTCCCCTTGCTCTATACAAAACAAAAGCTACCATAGCAGGATAACGTTCTTTATCCGCTATAAAATATTTAAATATTGGATTGTCTTTTGCTTTCAATTCATCTATGCTCACTTCTTTTACATCACCATTAATTCTTGCAAAATATCCTGGTTCAAAATAAATATTTTCCTCATCTATTTCTGTAACTTTTGTTTCTGCACAAAGTCCACAAACTGCTACTTTTTTTGTTTCTATTAGTTGTTTATAAAAAGGCTTTGTAAACATAGTGGAAAAATAAATTCCTTCTTCATCATATGCTAAAAAATGTGCAATTCTTGTTTCTGGATAAGTTCCATTTATTGTTGCAAAAGTGCAACTTCCAATTTTATCAAATGCTTCATATATTTCTTTAATAGTCATAGAGGTATCTCCATTCTAAATTTAATGTCTTATTAAGTTAATTTCTATCAAATTTACTTTATCTTACCATGGAGTTCATGGTATTTGACTCCATCCTTTTTGTAAAAACTTACTATCATCTTTAATAAAGCAATGTTTCATTTTAACTTAACAGCTCCAAATTTAAAACAATTTTGTATTTAACATAATTGTTTAAGATAACTTTATCATAGTCCAATTAAATTGTAAACTAGATACATTTTTGTACCTAAGTTACTAAAATATACTAAGTCACAAAAAAGTGCTTACTTTACTGGGCATTTTAAATAACAATCTCCACATTCATCACATCTTGTTCCATTTATTGAATATTTTGTATC
>LJHD01000192.1 GCA_001983475.1 Candidatus Epulonipiscium fishelsonii
CGATAAATTTAATAAGCCAATGTTATTTAGCTGGATATTTTGAGAAAGAAGAAGCTTTAGAAAAGTCTAAAGAAATTGCTATTTTAGTTAAAACAAAATTTTCATCTTGGGAAGCATTAATTAATAGTTATTTATTTGGCTGTGAATTTAAAAATAAAAATACTGCTAAAAATAGAAGAAAACAATTTTACGATATAAAATCTAAACCAAATAATATATTTGATACAAAATGGGACTAAAATGTTAAATAAATATTTCGATTTATAAATTAAGTAAGAACATCTGTGACTTAGTCATAGTATGAATTGCTCGTACAATTTTTGCTTCTTACATTGTTATGAATTGTACCTAGTATAACTAATCAAAGAAAGTTAGGGAAAAAAATGAAAAAATTATCTGTGGTTTTAATATCAATATTTTTAGCAGGGTGTGCAACTACTGAAAAAGCAGATGTAAACGTTGTTGCCTTAAAAGGACCAACTGCAATGGGTATGGTCAATTTTATGGATAGAGTGGATCAAAATGAACAATTTGACAATAATTATAATTTTAATATAGTGAGCTCAGTGGATGAAGCAACTACTATGCTAGTTAAAGATGAAGCGGATATTGTGGCATTGCCTGCAAATCTTGGCTCTGTTTTATATAATAATACTAATGGAGAAATTACAGCTACTGCTATAAATACTTTAGGAGTATTATATATATTAGAAAATGGTAATAGTATTAATACTATTGAAGACTTAAAAGGTAAGACTATAGTTTCTTCTGGAAAAGGAGCCACTCCAGAAATGACTCTTAGATATATTTTAGAAGAAAATGGAATAGATCCAGATAAAGATATAAATATTGAATGGAAAAGTGAACATGCAGAAGTACTAGCACATTTAATTGCAAATGAGAACACAATAGCTATGATGCCAGAGCCATTCGTTACAACTGCTTTACAAAAAGATGAAAATATTACAAGAGCACTAGACCTTACTAAAGAATGGGATAAAATTCAAGCTGATAATCCTGAAAAATCAAGCTTAATAACAGGTATATTGGTTGCACGAAATGACTTTATAGAAAACAATCCACAAGCATTAGACGAATTCTTAACTAACTATGAGCAATCTGTAAATTTTGTTAATTCAGACACAGAAGCTTCTGCTAAACTAGTGAGTGATTACAATATTGTTCCTTTTGAAACAGCTATTGATGCAATTCCAAATTGTAATATTACATTCAATAGGCGGAGCTCTACCTGATGAAGCATTCTACTATTAAACTGTCTGCTTATAGCCAAAGAAAATATACTATAATTGCTTTTGCAACTTGGATTATAATATGGCAAATAAGTTCAAGTATAATAAATGAACCTATTTTTTTGCCATCGCCTATTTTGGTATTTAGTAGCTTATTAGAGTTATGTACGACCCAAAAATTTTATCAATCCATTATATTTTCCTTTTGTAATATTTCATTTGGGTGTATAATGGGTATATTGTGTGGCATATTTCTGGCAGTAATTGCTTGTAAAAATGCTGTAGTCAAATATATGCTTATGCCTTTAATGTACACAGTAAAGTCTATACCTGTTGTTTCGTTTATTATCTTAATATTATTATGGGTTTCATCCAGCTATTTATCTATTGTAATAAGTTTCTTGATAGTAATCCCAATTATATATACAAATGTATTAATAGGGATAATAAGTACAGATAAAAAGCTTATTGAAATGGCAAAATTAT
>LJHD01000193.1 GCA_001983475.1 Candidatus Epulonipiscium fishelsonii
CGTGTTAAGAGCCACCCACTTCCACCATCAATCACTTATGGTGTACGACCCTCAAGAGGTCTAGTCGTTGAAGTTTCTCCTGTTTGGAGCTTACCTGCTTATTGCCCATTGCTACAGTACTTAGGATTTAACCATATACCATCCAATCAATTTTTTCTGCTTTCGCAACAAAAATATCTATCCTTTTAAAAAGGTAATATTATTTCACGTTTAGTTATATTTCATACTTGCGTTGTAGTTTGATTGGCTTTAGGGATTCCAAGCAATTCAAGTGGTATATTGCAACAGCCAAGCCGTTGTCTACGTACTAGTTTCCCAATACGCTTACTGGATTAAATGACTTTCTCACCATCATCCTATAAAATCTCCTTTTTATTCTTAATATTCATTTTTTATACTAGACACAATTAGAAATTGTTCATAAAATAATTATCTAAAAGTTAAAACTTAATGTGTATTAATTTAATTCGCTTATTATACTTTATATTCAAAAAATCCCCAGCACACTTGGATCCATAAATGCACTGGGTATATTTATCTTAGTTATTCATTTTTAATCTAATCAGAGACTTTTGAAGAGCTAGTTCTGCTCTCTTTTGATCCATATCTGGTTTATTTTTATAGCCTTCAGCACGTTCTTTAGCTTTTTTAGCTCTTTCAACGTCCACTTCGCCTTCCAGTTCAGATGCATCAGTCAAGATTATTACTTTATCTTTAGTTATTTCTGCAAATCCGCCCATAGTAGTCGCTTGTTTTTTTTCATTATTTTTTTTATAACGAATTATTCCATAGTTAAGCATTACAACGACTGGCTCGTGGTCATACAAAACCCCAACTTCACCCTCAACAGTTTTAAGCACAACCATTTCAACCATTTCATCAAACACTTTTCGGGTAGGAGTAATTATTTGCAAATTGATTTCGTTTTTAGCCATATAATCACCTACAATGTTTTAGATTTTTCAATAGCATCCTCGATTGTACCAACCATATAGAACGAGTTCTCTGGAAGGTCATCGTGTTTTCCGTCAAGAATTTCTTTAAATCCTCTAACCGCTTCTTTTACTGGTACATATCTTCCTGCCATTCCTGTAAATACCTCTGCAACGAAGAATGGTTGTGAAAGGAATTTTTGTACTTTACGAGCACGGTTAACTGTCATTTTATCAGCTTCAGAAAGTTCATCCATACCTAAAATAGCGATGATATCTTGAAGTTCTTTATAACGTTGAAGTGTAGATTGTACTTTACTTGCAACTTCGTAATGTTCAGCCCCAACTACTTGTGGGTCTAGAATACGAGAAGTTGAGTCTAGAGGGTCTACTGCTGGGTAAATCCCTTGTTCAACAATTGCTCTTGAAAGAACTGTTTTCGCATCAAGATGGGCGAAAGTAGTTGCTGGAGCAGGGTCTGTTAAGTCGTCCGCAGGAACGTATACAGCTTGAACAGAAGTAATTGAACCTTTATTTGTTGATGTAATACGTTCTTGTAAAGCACCAAGCTCTGTTGCAAGTGTTGGTTGGTATCCAACGGCAGATGGAATACGGCCAAGTAAAGCCGAAACTTCTGAACCTGCTTGAACAAAACGGAAAATATTATCAACGAATAAAAGTACGTCCTGACCAGATTCATCACGGAAATATTCTGCCATTGTAAGTCCACTAAGAGCAACACGCATACGAGCTCCTGGTGGTTCGTTCATTTGGCCAAATACCATTGTTGTTTTATTTATAACTCCTGAATCTGTCATTTCATGGAAAAGGTCATTTCCTTCACGAGTACGTTCTCCAACTCCTGCAAATACAGAGAACCCACCATGTTCAGTAGCAATGTTACGGATAAGCTCTTGGATAAGAACTGTTTTTCCAACTCCTGCACCACCAAACAGACCAATTTTTCCTCCTTTAAGATATGGGCAAAGAAGGTCAACTACTTTTATACCTGTTTCAAGAATTTCAGCTTGAGTTGCTTGGTCCTCAAAACTTGGAGCTGGTCTATGAATAGGCCATCTTTCTGTTTTTGGTTCTGGTTTCCCATCAACTGGGTCTCCTGTAACATTGAATATTCTTCCTAGAGTTTTTTCACCTACTGGAACTGCAATTGGTGCTCCAGTATCCACACATTCCATTCCACGAACAAGGCCTTCAGTTGCTGACATAGCTATACATTTAACTATATCGTCCCCAAGGTGTTGAGCTACTTCAAGTACAAGTTTAGCTCCTTCTTTTTTTACCTCAATCGCATTATAAAGTGCTGGTAAGTGCTCTGGAGAGAATTTAACATCAATTACAGGGCCGATAATTTGTACTATATGTCCTATGTTGTTCATAAAATCCTCCTAAAAAAATTTTAAATATATATTTTTAAAGAGCTTCTGCTCCCGCTACTATTTCTGTTAACTCTTGAGTAATCGCCGCTTGCCTTGCACGGTTATACTCAATGTCAAGTTTTTCAATCATTTCCTCAGCATTTTCTGTTGCTGAATCCATCGCTGTCATCCTTGCACCTTGTTCACTAGCACCAGCTTCAACTAATCCCCCAAAAGTTACATCTGCTAAATACCTTGGAATTACATATCCCAACACATCTTCTGCGGATGGTTCATATAATAACAAATCTTTTGGCTCTGTCGCTTCAACTTTTTCAACTTGATTTATGTCTAATGGTAAAAGACGTATCATAGTAGGTTCTTGTTGTATTGTTGATATAAAGGAAGTATACGCTAGATAAACTTCTCCAATATCACCTTTACCAAATATATCTATTACATAATCTGCAATAAGTTTTGCATCTTTATATGTTGGAGTTTCTGAAATTCCAGTTACAGAATGAATAACATTGTATCCTTTTGTTTTAAACTGATCTAAACTTTTTTTTCCAACAGTGATAATTTTAGCCTCATCTTTGTTTGTAATCTCTTTCATAACAAGTTTACAAACGTTTGCATTATATCCACCTGCAAGACCACGGTCTCCGGCAAGGACAATATACACTTTGGTTGGTGATGCATTAGCTTTTAATAATGGCATATTTATAGTACCAGCGTTTGATGCAATAGAATGTATTGTTTCTTGCATCTTTTTAAAGAAAGGTCTGGACTTTAATGCTAAATCTTTACTTTTAGTAAGTTTAGCAGTTGCCACTAGTTTCATTGCATTTGTAATTTGTTTGGTGCTATTGATACTCTTGCTTCGGCTCTTAATATCTTGTAAAGACGCCATTATGCACCTCTTTCAAATTTATTTTAATCACCTTAAAGTAAACTTTATTGTTATTTTAACTTGTTAGTATCTCTTAAAGTTTACTTTATTGTCAGTTTAACTTAAATAAGCACTCATTAAAATTTACTTTATAGTCACTTTAACCTAATCAGTATTACTTTAAGGCTACTTTATAGTTACTTTAACTATATTAATTTAAAATAATATAGCATTATAATAAAATATGCTATTATTTCTCAGGTTTAAATTGAGCTTTAAACTCTTCAATAACTTTTTTAAGCAAAGCATCAAGCTCTTTTGTAAGCCCTGCTGGTTTAACAATATCTTTGTAAATATTTGGATATTTTGTACTTACATACTCTAAAAGATCTTTTTCAAATTGTTTAACAGATTTTACAGGAATATCCATTAAATATTTTCTTGTTGCAGCATAAAGAATAATAATTTGGTTTGCAACATTTAGAGGTTGATATTGTGGTTGTTTTAAAACTTCCATAATACGTTCACCTTGAGTTAGTGCGTTTTGCGTAGCAGTATCAAGGTCTGATCCAAATTGAGCAAACGCCGCCAAAGAACGATATTGAGCAAGCTCAACACGGATTGGTCCCGCAATTTGTTTCATAGCTTTAATTTGCGCAGCTCCCCCAACACGAGAAACTGAAAGTCCAGGGTTAACAGCTGGTCTTACCCCTGCATTAAATAGATCTGTTGACATAAAGATCTGCCCATCTGTTATAGAAATAACATTGGTTGCAATATATGCAGAAATATCTCCTGCTTGAGTTTCAATAATTGGTAGTGCAGTAATTGAACCGCCACCAAGATCATCTGAAAGTCTTGCAGCACGCTCAAGAAGTCTTGAGTGAAGGTAGAAAACGTCCCCAGGGTATGCTTCACGTCCTGGTGGCCTACGAAGTAGTAATGCCATTGTACGATAAGCAACTGCATGTTTAGACAAATCATCATAAACGATTAATACGTCTTCTCCTTTTTCCATCCACTCTTCTGCAATAGTTACCCCTGAATATGGAGCAAGATATTGTAGTGGAGAAAGTTCGCTTGCTGTTGCAGCAAGTATGGTAGTATATTCCATAGCGCCATGTTTTTCCAATGTTTTTACTATTTGTGCAACTGTAGATGCTTTTTGTCCAATTGCAACATAAACACATTTAACATCTTGCCCTTTTTGGTTGATAATGGTATCAATTGCTATCGCTGATTTACCTGTTTGACGGTCTCCAATGATAAGCTCTCTCTGTCCACGTCCAATTGGAACCATGGCATCAATTGATTTCTCTCCAGTTTGTAGTGGAGTTGATACAGATTTACGTGACATAACTCCGTGTGCAACACGTTCAACTGGTCTAAATTTTTTTGATACAATTGGCCCTTTTCCATCAATTGGTTGCCCTAATGCATTTACAACACGACCTACCATTGCATTTCCAACCGGAACCTCAACAACACGGCCTGTCGATTTAACTGTATCTCCTTCTTTTATTTGTTGGTCTGATCCAAGAAGAACGACCCCAATATTATCTTCTTCAAGATTTAGTACCATTCCGTAAATTTCACCTGGGAATTCTAAAAGCTCCCCTGCCATTGCTTTTTGAAGACCATGCACACGTGCAATACCATCCCCAACTTGCATAACAGTTCCAACTTCAGCAACTTCCAGCTGTGCTTTATAGTTATTAATTTGGGCTTTAATAACACTACTTATTTCTTCTGGTCTAAGGCTCATTTCTTACCCCTTTCTATGCAAGACGCAAATTATTTAATTCTGACTTTAACGCCTGCATTTTGCCTTTGATACTGCCGTCAATAACTTTATCGCCCACTTGAATAATCATTCCACCGATAATTGATTCATCCACTAATGCGTTCAATTCAATCTTCTTTGAGGTATTGTTTTCAATGTTTGACTTAATTTTTGACAATTGTTCTTGTTGTAAAGGAATAGCAGAAGTAACAGTTGCTTGAAGAAAGCCTTGTGCAACTTTAGCCATATTTACAAATTCATCTAATATTTCAATCATATAGTTTTCACGATTTTTTTTGACTAGTAGTACTAGCAATCCTACAAGTTCATTAGATGCATTTCCATCAAATGCTTCTTCAACAAGTTTAATTTTTTCTTCTTGAATAATATTTGGATGTGCAAGAATTTGTATGAAATCTATATTTTCTTTAAGTATTTCACTAATTTTTATGGCCTCTTGTTCAAATGCCTCTAGTGCGTTTTTTTCTTCTGCAACGTCAAAAAGTGCTTTTGCATATCGTTTGGTTACTAGCTCAGCCATTGAACATCACCCATTTCATCAATTATTTCTGAAATTAACTGAGTTTGTTTGCTGTCATCAATCGAAGATTGAACGAATTTGCTTGCCATAAGGTTCGCAACTTCAATCATTTGTGTTTTTATTTCATCTTTCACTTTTTCTTGTTCCAATTTTATGTCTTCTGTTGCTTTTTGTTTAATATTTTGTGCTTCTGTTTTTGCTGCTTCAATTATTTCTGCCTCACGTGTAAGAGCTTTTGCACGTGCATCTTTTAAAATTGTATCAGCCTCACGGTTGATATCTTTAATTTTGCGTTCATACTCAATTTTTAAAGCATCTGCTTGTTTCTTTTGGCTTGAAGCCGTATTTACTTCTTCTGCTATTAGTTGTCTTCTTTTTTCAACAAAATCCGATACTGGTTGGAATAATAGTTTTTTCAGTATAACAATTATTAAAAATAAAGCTAATACCTGCCAAAACCATTCCCACACGGTGGTCATTGAAAATTCTATAATTTTACTACTCAAAGGGAATTTCCCTCCTTTCTATGGTTCATAATTCCAATTTTAATACTACATAATGTCCATATATTTTGTAATAAGTGGATTTGCGAATAAAAGAATAATCGCAACTATAAGACCATAGATACCTGTTGTTTCTGCTACTGCTGCTCCAAGAAGCATTGTTCTTACTACATCTGATTGTGCTTCAGGTTGGCGACCAACTGCTTCTGCACCTTTCCCTGCTGCGTACCCTTGCCCAATACCAGGTCCAATACCTGCTATCATTGCAAGGCCTGAGCCTATTGCTGAACATGCTAAGATAAGTGCTTTTCCATCGATTTGAGTTTCCATTAAAAAATTCCTCCCTAAACTATTTTTTACTTTTTTTACTATAACGAAACGATTACTTTTTTATCCATTTCATTATTTATGATAAAAAGAAAATACCAAATGTCTTTTCTTCTTTTTCGTTACACTATATAAAGGATAGTACTCCTTCTGGCGAACCATGCACATCTTCTATTCGCCCATACTGCAACTAAATTCTATTACAGACTTACAAACAATAGCAACAATGCAATAATTAATGCATAAATCCCTGTTGTTTGTGCAACAGCTTGCCCAAGAAGCATTGTTCTTACTACTTGGCTTTGAAGTTTTGGTCTTTTACCTACTGCTTCCGCTGCTTTTCCAGCTGCATATCCTTGCCCAATACCAGGCCCAATACCTGCTATCATTGCAAGCCCTGCTCCAAGTGCTGAAGCGGCTAACACTAGCACTATTCCACCTTTTGATAAAAGTGGATTTGCAAATAACATTATTATAGCTACAACCAAAGAGAATATCCCTGAAGTTTCTGCTACTGCTGCTCCAAGAAGCATTACTAATGTTGCTGGTCTTCCTCCATGTTCTGGATTTTTTCCCATGGCTTCTGCTGCTTTTCCAGCCGCAAAACCTTGACCTATCCCTGGTCCAATTCCCGCTATCATTGCAAGACCTGCTCCTATTGCTGAGAATGCAAGGATTAGAGCATTTGGGTCTACAGAACTAAACCAACCAAATAAAATTTCTAATAAATCTGGCATGTCTTTACTCCTCCTCTTATTCCATAGCACTAGATACAAATGTCATACTTAACATTACAAAAATAAATGTTTGTAGAACACCTGCAAAGATATCAAAATACAAGTGCAACACTGAAGGTATACCAATTTTCATAAACCATGGCATCATTGCATAATATAACCCCATGATAATTGTTCCTCCCAAGATATTACCAAATAAACGGAAACTTAATGATATTGGATTTGCAAGTTCACCAATAACGTTAAGTGGTAGCAAAAATGGCATTGGCTCTAAAAGGCCTTTATAATATGCTGGTCCCTTAGCTTTAACACCATAAATCTGAACCATGAAAAATGTCGTTAGCGATAAAGCAAACGTTGTTGCAATATCAGCCGTAGGCGGTCTTAAGCCTACTAGTCCTGTCAAATTTGATAGTAAGATAAATAGGAACATTGGACCGTAAAACATTGAGAATTTTCTGTTATTCTCGCCCATAGTGCTTGTTGTAAATGCCCCAAAGCCATCAACTAACATTTCAATGATAACTTGAAACTTTGTTCGAGGAACCACCGTGAAACTATTAACTTTCGCTCTTACTATTAGCCCGAATATGGTTAATGCTATCATAACTAGCACTGTATTCACATGCGTTGTTGTAAAACCAAAAATCTGTCCTGTGGTTGGATCTGTAAACAGCTGTATGGGCATATGAATCCCAAAATCTATATTACTTTCCACCTACTTACACCCCTTTCTCATTTAAAATAATCTATATGCAATAAGCTTAATGCTTCTATTGCCAAAAAAATGTTTCATTTTTCTAACAGTTCCTTGTGATATCATATATTACTTATCTAAAGTATAATCTTATACAAGCTTCTGCTAGTAAGTACTAGAAAATAATCTATATAAAATTTTTTATAAATTAAAAAATATTATTTATCCAAATTGTTTTTTCTGTAAATATAAGTACATATTTATATAGGGGCCCCTGCAAATATATTTACTGTTAATATATGGTAAACGAACCTAAAACAAATTTATTAAAAAAATAAATTTACTTTTTTATTTAAGGCACGGTTAATGTAAAATAATTTATCAACTTCTTCTTATGTTAAAAAGTTCGTAATAGGCACCAACTTTTAAAGCTAGTAGTCCTAGGAAAACTCCCAGCAAATTTGCTTGGGAATATATTGCTGATATAAGTAGCACTGCACCAGTTAAAGTATAACGTACTAAGTAGTGCCGTTGTGAATATATCTTGGCCTTAGCCTCAGACATATTCACTGCTCGATTTAAAGTTACTTCCAATAATTTATATTTTAAAACTGATATAATCAGTCCTATAACCAATCCAACTAAAAAACTTATTTCTCTTAATCCCCACATCCAGCCTATTCCAAAAGCAATTATTGTATAAGCCATCATAACAAGAATTATTTTATCCTTTTGTAGGTCAAATATTTTATTCATGATAATCGCCTTTCTTTGCTTCGTGTAAAATTATGTGAAACATATTTCTAAACGCCGCTCCTACTCCCAACAATATAAATATTATCAACCATAATGGGCTTTTTTCTGTAATTCCATCTAAGAATATACCAACAAATATACAGCCAAATATTGGTACAGCCATGGATATGCCCAATTGAGATAATAAAGATAACGCCGAAATCCAGCTCCTTCTCTTTTTCATAAAAATTCCTCTACTTTTGTAGTGCATCCAAAGTAAAATTTTATCGCTTCAACAATTCTTTCTGAAGCTTTACCGTCTCCAAAAGGATTTTTTGCTTTTGCCATCTGTTCATAATGCTCTCTATCTGTTAAAAGTTGCATTGTTTCTTTAACTATATTATCTTTGTTTGTTCCCACTAATTTTAATGTTCCAGCTGTTATGCCTTCAGGTCTTTCAGTAACATTTCTTAGCACTAACACAGGTTTTCCTAAATATGGTACTTCTTCTTGAAGTCCTCCTGAATCTGTTAATACCATATAACATTTACTTAAAAGATTATGCATATCTATCAAAGATAATGGCTCAATTAAATGTACCTGAACATTATTTCCTAGTTTTTCCTTTGCTAGATTATAAACAATTGGATTTTTATGAATTGCATATATCACTATAACATTATCGTCCAAACTAGTAATATTGTTTATAGCCTCACAGATATTTTCCAAAGGTTTCCCCCAATTTTCTCTTCTATGTGCTGTTAAAACAACAACTTTCTTATCTTTATAATTTATATTGCCCAATTCTTCATTTAAAAATTTATAATTATCTTTTATTGTTAATTTTAGTGCATCAATTGCAGTGTTTCCCGTAACAAAAATATTATCTTTTATGTTTTGATTTATTAAATGTTCTTTTGATAAAAGAGTAGGTGCAAAATGTATCGACGCAATATCTCCTATTAAAGTTCTATTTACTTCTTCAGGAAATGGTTCATACTTATTAAAAGTTCTCAATCCAGCCTCTACGTGTCCAACTGGGACTTTAGCATAAAAACCTGCTAAAGCACTGGCAAAAGCTGTTGTAGTATCTCCATGCACTAGAATAATATCTGGCTCAGCTTCCTTAATTACTTGATTTAACCCTATTAAGATTTTTGTTG
The DNA here is from genome assembly GCA_001983475.1 of Candidatus Epulonipiscium fishelsonii. Classification (GTDB taxonomy): domain Bacteria; phylum Bacillota; class Clostridia; order Lachnospirales; family Cellulosilyticaceae; genus Epulopiscium_A. The sequence continues at coordinate 9,687 of LJHD01000193.1, forward strand.
TAACATCTGTCAATGTTTGCCCAATTTTCATAATATTTAAATCATAGTCTGGTTTTAAGTCAAATGTTTCAAGAACTTGGTCCAACATGTCTCTATGTTGACCGCTTACACATATTATATTTTCTATGTTGTTTTCAATTTGCAATTTTTTAATAAGTGGCGCCATCTTTACTGCTTCAGGCCGTGTACCAAATACACTCATTACACGTATTGACATTAGAAATTTTCCTCCTTAATGTTTAAGTCTAATAACTCATATTTAATTATTCCACTCTTTATAATGTGTATAAAACTCTGCTTAATTATGTATGTACTTCAATTTATTATAGTTAATTAATAAAATTCTCTTATAAATATATATTTTTTCTAACTATACACTATTTATAAATTTAATTTTAAAATAATCATAGTAATTTTTGCTAAAATTAAATTTACAAATAGATTATTATATTATAAATTTATTGATTTGATAGTATCCGTTTCTCAACTCATAAATACATTATATCATATTTTTGCACTC
>LJHD01000194.1 GCA_001983475.1 Candidatus Epulonipiscium fishelsonii
TCATCATAATAAGTATCTTTTATTAAATTATTAAATGCATCATATTCATATATTTTTTCATACTTCAATGTACCCTCATCATAATAAGTATCTTTTATTAAATTGTTAAGTGCATCATATTCATAAGTAGAATAAAAACTTAAATAATCCTCGTCATCATAAGCTTCTCCTGTTAATTGAAATGTTGGTTCCTCTACTAATGTTTCATGTGACACAGATGTGTCTACATCATTTGCTACTGGAGCTTCCATAACATAAACACCAAGTAACGTTAAGATACTTCCAACCAATAATACTCCTGTCAGTTTTTTAAATAAAGTTTTATCTTTCATATTTATTTATCTCCTTCCTAATATCAATCAAAATTAAATAACGAATAAAGTATCCAACCATTCGCTCTGTAGGTAGTTTAAATCTTTATGAATAAATCATATGTAATTTGTACAGATATAAGAACATTTGCAGAGATATTATTGCACAAGCATTAACAAAGAAACTCTTATGATTCAAGAATATAATCAAAATTTACTATATACTAAGAAAATACATATCAAGCATAACACTAGGTTTATGTTTGTAGTTAGCTTTCTAGTGCTACGCAAAAATACACTTCTCCTTATGCATTTTCCTCTAGTCGTATTCTCAATATCGTGCAATAAAAAAAGAAAGCCAGATTTTCATCCAACTTTCTTTTCCTAATCATTCATATAAGCTTGTTATAAAGAAACTAGGTTTATACTAAATTTGCAGTCTCTTTATTGAACACTAGTATTTTCATAATACAATGTAGCTTTATAATAATGAGTTTCTTTTATTAAATTGTTAAATGCATCATATTCATTTATAGTTTCATAATCCAATGTACCATCCTCATAACAAGTTTCTTTTATTAAATTATTAAATGCATCATATTCATATATAGTTTCATAATTCAATGTACCCTTATCATAAAAAGTTTGTTTTATTAAATTGTTAAATGCATCATATTTATATATATTTTCATAATTCAATGTACCCTC
>LJHD01000195.1 GCA_001983475.1 Candidatus Epulonipiscium fishelsonii
TTTACTTTCTGCTCTACATTTTTTAAATAATTTTATATTTTCAAGTGTTAAAAATTTTATGTTCATAAAATATAAATAATTTTTTCGGATTAAAAATTAAATTGTCTAAAGAATAACCTTTATAATAGTTAAGATATTTATTATGATTATCAATATATTTATTTTTTATTTTAATTGTTGTAGGATCATTTGACAAAAAATCTATATCACTGGGTTCTCTTAGCCCGTATAATCCTAAAATACTACTTGAATCAATAACTGTATTCTCTATATTGCCTTTACTTTTATAAATTAAATTTTTAAAGACAGTAACTTTTTTTATAAAATTTTTATATAAATATGGATTTCCATAGTTTAATAAATGAATTGAATTATTATTCAATAAAATTTGTCCCATTTCTATAGTTTCTTTTTGATTATCTGAACTATGAATCGAATTATTACCTAATTCCATTAACTGTCGTATTACTTGCTTTAATTCTAATAGATCATTAAAATTATCTATTTCTACTACATATCCATATAAACTTGAGCCTTCAGAGAAACAATCTCTAACTTTTGATTTTGTGCCTTTATATTTGTCATCTATTGAACCTATCCAAGATTGATGTGAATAAATTTGTATGATAAAATATTTTAATCCATTATAATTTAAATTTATCTTCTTTTTATAAACTATTTTTGTTCTATGTTTTATATACTTTTCAATATATTTTAATTTTTGTTTATTAACTATAGGCCATACACAAATAAAATATGTGTTTGATTTAAATTTACAGTATTCTAAAATCATATAATCTAACATATCAACATCCAATAATCTATCTTTAAAAAACTTTGCACCATATTTTTTAGATGATATATTAAGTCTAATTATTGTTATATCCATATTATAATAAGCTGCAATAGCAGTTCTATGAGCACCATCAATAATAGTTCCCTTAGAATCTACAGGAACAACTGATATATTTTTATCAAATTTATGATTTTTAATGCTGAATATAAGTTGATTAAAAGTTGTTAAATACGCATCAAAATTAGTTTTACCACTTAAATCTCCTTCATTAAATGAACCTAAGCTAAAAGCTTCAATATGTTTTTTGTACAATTCCGTTGCAAATTCCATATCATAACCTTTATCCAGATGCTCGACATATTTTATTTTTGCTATTAAGTCTATTCTATCATGGGTAACTAATTCTTTAGCATTAATTTGCTCTTCTATAAAAATATCATTTTCTTTTATACCATATATATTTCTAAGATGTGGATTAAGTT
>LJHD01000196.1 GCA_001983475.1 Candidatus Epulonipiscium fishelsonii
CAATTAGAGTAGCTATTTAGAAATAAATAGTGACTAATATACAATATTTAATAAAAATTTTAACAGATTTTAATCTTTTTATTATTTTTGATAACCTGACTCTGATTGCTTATACAAGCTTTGAATTTTGAATGGAAACTTTGATTTTATTTAGGATATGACCCTGATTGCTTATACAAGCTTTTAATTTGGGATGGAATCTCTGATTGTTTAAATATACTTTTAATTCCGGATGAAAAGTATATTGTTAACTTGTATAATTCATCTCAAAATATTTTTTACACTAGAAATAGGCTTAAATTTTCTTTATGCCTATTAGTCCACTTATCATGAACAATACTTATAATTTAATTTTTTTACCAACCTTTACATAACCTGTTTATAATCTCAAATGTACGAGTATTAATAACACTATGTTTATGATAAATTAACAATACTTTATATTTATTATCCAAGGTTTAACTTTTTTGGAGAGATTATAAACAGTATTATATTTAGATTGATTTAAATTAAGGTTCCTGGCCATGGTTCCCATTTGTTGCTTGATATTTGAAGCATATCTTGCTTTATTAATTATAAGGGAAAAGACCAAATAGCTTTTTCTCTTATTTTATTTTTGTTTTAGTTTTAGTTTTAGTTGTCAACTGGCTGCTACTTATTCTTTCACGTCTGCTCTACTACTTATTTTTTCGCCTAATTGCTACTTATTTGTTCGCGACTACTCTGTTAATTGTTTTTTTCACATGGGTCAACTATTAAAGTATATACCTATATCTAAAAAAATACAACTGACAAAGTACACTAATATGTTTATTCCCACTAGCACATGTTGTCCAATATAATTGATATCACTAAAAAATGTATATTTATGCACATTTGTGCAATTTGCACATACTATTGTATGGGTACGAATTGGCCATTTATTAAGTTCTCAACTCTGGATCGAAGCCCTGAGTATAGTTTAGATAAAAGAAAAAGCCTCTTGTTCTTTTCCGTTATCAAAAAAAAGAGTTCATATACACTATATAAAAGGATAGTACTCTATTTATTACATCAATGGGCATAAAGCGCACTCCTTTAGATATAGAAGTTTCAGATTTATTAAACTGAATTTGATTATAGCTGCAATCTCCTGCTGTGACCCCTCAAAGTACATCTATAATGTGTTGCGTAATCTTACTCTATTCAAGGCAAGTAGCTATAAAAGTTAATTGTCTTGAATAGAAAACCAGCTAAAAATTATTTTTTAATTATGTTTTTTTATTAAACCTTCAATAAATGATTCTGCTTGGTCAACGCCTTCTTCTATGAGACTGTGTATTCCTAAGTTAACTAAAACATAATCATAATTTTGACCATCTTGCTGCAATTCAACAATTTTATCCTTTTCCAAACCTAATTCTCTTAAATGCGATACTTGTTCAAAGGTATATCGAACTTTATAAGTTGAAGTATCTTCAAATTTATAAGTAATTTCATCTAACAAAGTAGGTGCTTTATAAGCTATGGTAGCTTCTGCTTCATTAATATCATCTGAAATAAAAGTTACTCCTGTTCCAAATACAACTGCTCCAATTATTAATACGATTATAAATTTCATCTATTTCTAGCAAAGATACTCCTAAGAGTGAGCACCCTTGCATCCTCCTTTCTGTTAATAAACTTTTTATTATATCAAAATAGCCCGTACTTCTTCTTTCAAATATAAATGTAGTAGCATCCACTCCTAATATTATTTTTGTTTTCTGGTTGTTGATGATTTGCATCAACAGTGCCTATTTAATACATATACTTCACTATATTCTTTGACAATGTTATAAAAGCCTTTAGGTTAACTATAACAAAATCAGGTTGACATTTTCAGATTCTTATAAATTAATTAATAGGAGTATCTCCAAGTATGTATTCACTTATTCAATAAAAATAAAATACTTATAAATTAATTTTGTAGATAACTATACTAAACAAGCCCTTATATGCTAAACTTAGTCTGGTATACACATTGTACTTATATTTTTAATTTAGTTATAAAAACTTTTATATTATTCAAGAATTACAAAATCTTGGTTATAAAGGTAAATCTAATAAAACGGAGGGTAAAATGAAATTTAAAGGAATTGGAAATGGATATGGTGGGGAAATTGAAGTAGAAGTGAGTATAAACAATAGAAAAATAGAAAGTATTGAAATACTTAGGCATGATGAAACAAAGGTAATTTCAGATCCAGCTTTTGAAAATATACCACAAAATATAATTAAAAAAAACTCTATATTAGTACCTAATGTTTCAGGTTGTTCAATGACTTCTAGAGGGATACGAGAAGCTATAAAAAATGCACTTATTGCAGCAGGAGAAGATGCTGAAAAATTGAACGAACAAATGATTGAAGCAGAAACTTTAGAGAAGATTGCATCAAATTACACTGTAAAATTAAAAGATAGAGCAGAATTTGATGTTATAATTATTGGTAGTGGTGGAGCAGGCCTTAGTGCTGCCATTTCAGCAGCATCTAAAGGAGCCAGCGTAGCTGTTATAGAAAAATCTAATACTTTGGGTGGTAATACACTTGTTTCAATGGGTGGAATAAATATACCACAAAATGCAGCACAGCTTAAGAAAAACATAGTGGACAATACAGAAAGTTTTTATGAAGATATAATAATAGGTGGTGACACAGAAAATAAGGTGGAACAAGTTAGTATATTGGTGGAAAATGCACTAGATACTTATAATTGGCTAAAAGAATATGTTGGTGTTGAATTTAAGGAAGATGCTTTAATTCATTTTGGAGGTCATAAAGTTCCTCGTGCAACTGTATTTAAAGGAAAATATGCGATTGAACTTATTACTAAACTTAGAACAAAGGCACTAGAAATAGGTGTAAAAATCTATAGTGGGGTTAAAACAAAAGAATTAATTTTAGAAAATGATCGTGTTATTGGAGTGGTATCCGTACAAAATGAAAATACAATTTCTACTTTTGCAAAATTTGGTGTAATTCTTGCTACTGGAGGATTTAGTGGAAATATTGAACTTAGAAAAAAATATGCTCCAAATTTAGATGAACGATATAAAACTACCAATGTAAGCGGAATTACTGGAGATGGACATATGATGTGTGAGAGTGTAGGAGCTGCATTTATGCATATGAATTATATTCAGACTTTTCCTATTTCAAATCCAAAAACAGGAGAACTTTCTCATATTGGTGGCTCAAGATTTGATGGTGCAATTTTAGTAAATAAAGATGGAAAGCGTTTTGTGGAAGAATTAGATAGACGAGATATAGTTTCAGAAGGAATTTTAAATCAAAAAGATGGAGTAGCTTATTTATTATGGGGGCAAGAAATTGAAAGTGTTAATAATGCTATAAAAAATAACTTGAGCGAATTAGCCCGTTTAGAAAAAGAAAAACTATTTGTTAAAGTTAATAGCCTTGAAGAAGGTGCAGATTACTTTGGAATAGATAAACAAACACTTCTGGATACAGTAAATAAATATAACAAATTTGTTGAAAACAAAAAGGATGAAGAATTCAATCGTCGTGGAATATTATTACCAATAAAAGAAGCACCTTTTTATTTCCAAACTGTTGCTCCAGCAGTACACCATACAATGGGAGGAGTAGTTATAAATAAATATAATCAAGTTTTAAATGCAGAAAACAATATTATTTCTGGATTATATGCTTGTGGTGAAATTGTTGGTGGAACCCATGGAACTAATAGATTGGGAGGAAATGCCATAACTGAAGTTATTGTGTTTGGAAAACGTGCTGGTGAACATATAGTAGACTTCACAAATGTTTTTTAAGACTATTTCTAGCGCGGAAAATATTTTAAAATGAACTATGCAAGTTAATAATAATATCAAGACTTGTTGGCCAGCTTTCATATCATGAATAAAGTGTGAACAACTTTTAAAACATAGAGTTGGGGGCTTTTTCCCCAACCCAAACCTTAATCCGTTGTTGTAAACAATTACACTGTACTAAATGAAAATTAATTGTCCAACAACCTATTCAATATAAAATATTAAATTTTAAAAAGTTATTTATTAAGCTCTAAATATTCATCATAAGTTATTTGTTTGTCAAAAATAGTTCCATCGGGTTTAATCTCAATTATACGATTTGCAATTGTTTGAATAAATTGATGATCATGAGATGTAAAAATTACACTTCCTTTAAAATTAATAAGACCATTATTAACAGCAGTAATAGATTCAAGGTCAAGATGATTTGTGGGTTGATCAAGAAGTAGTACATTTGACCCTTTTAGCATCATCCTTGAAAGCATACAACGAACTTTTTCGCCTCCAGAAAGAACTTTAGCAGGTTTCAAAGAGTCTTCACCAGCGAAAAGCATTCTTCCTAAAAATCCTCTTAAATAAGTTTCAGTTGTATCTGAAGAAAATTGACCTAGCCAATTAATTAAATTTAAATCACAATCCTGAAAAAATTCCGTATTATCTTTTGGGAAATATGAACTTGTAATTGTAACTCCCCATTTTATTTCACCTTTATCTGCCTTATCCTCATCCGCTAAAATTTTAAATAATTCTGTAATAGCAATTTCATTTTCGCCAATAATAGCAATTTTATCACCTTTATTAACTCTAAAAGTAATATTATTTAATAAAATTTCTCCATCGATTTTTTTTGTAAGACCTTCAACATATAAAATTTCATTTCCAATTTCTCTATCCATATTAAACTGGACAAAAGGATATCTTCTAGTGGAAGCTGGCATATCTTCAAGAGAAATTTTATCCAACATCTTTTTTCGAGAAGTTGCTTGTTTAGATTTAGATTTATTAGCTGAAAATCGTTTAACAAATGCTTCAAGTTCTTTAATTTTTTCTTCCTTCTTTTTGTTTTGGGCTTTTAACAAGCTTTGGATTAGCTGACTTGAATCATACCAAAAATCATAATTTCCCACATACATCTTAATTTTTCCGTAATCAATATCAACAATATGAGTACAGACAGTATTCAAGAAATGCCTATCATGAGAAACAACTATAACAGTACCCGCATAGTCTAGTAAAAAATCTTCAAGCCAATTTACTGATTGAATATCTAAATCATTAGTAGGCTCATCTAGCAATAAGATATCAGGATTACCAAAAAGAGCTTGTGCTAAAAGTACTTTTACTTTGTCACTTCCTATTAAATCTTTCATTAAGCTGTAATGTAATTCTGTTCCTATTCCAAGTCCTTGTAAAAGTTGAGATGCATTAGAATCGGCTTCCCAACCTCCCATTTCTGCAAATTCTGCTTCAAGTTCCGAAGCACGAATTCCATCCTGATCTGTAAAGTCTTCTTTTGAATAAATTAAATCTTTTTCAAGCATGATTTCATATAATCTTGCATTGCCACGAATAACAGTTTGCAATACTTCGCAATCATCATATTGATAGTGATCTTGTTTTAAAACCGACATTCTTAATTTTGGTGGAATAACAACTTCTCCAGTAGAAGGCTCTATATCTCCTGATAAAATTTTTAAAAATGTAGATTTTCCAGCTCCATTTGCTCCAATAACTCCATAACAATTTCCTGACGTAAATTTTAAATTTACATCTTTAAATAATTTAGTTCCTCCAAATTGCAAGCTTAACTCATTAACTGTAATCATCTTTTTTGCCTTTCCTTTCTGAAACCCCACTCATTTACGAGTGGGGTTCTTAGGTAATTTATTAAAACATTCTAATTGAACTACTTACCTATAAAATATAAAATTTTTAACTTCAGTAATATTATAATTGGTTTTCGTATTAATTAAATTATATCCTATTTAAAATATTAGGTTATCAAAAATAATAAAAAGATTAAAATTCGTTAAAATTTTTATTAAATTTTGTATATTAGTCACTATTTATTTCTAAATAGCTACTCTAATTAGGTGTAACCCGACACCGCTTATCCCATCTGCATAAACATTATGGAATACTAGTTGATTTTTATAGCCTTTATTCGTTTGACTTCTATAGTTACTAATAAATTATCAACCACATTGAATATTCGCAATTAAAAATTGCTCAGAAGTTTTACTCTAAAATGTTTGCTTTTAGAAACCACTACTATTCAGCTGTTTATAATTATTGCCCTAAAACAAATTATATAAACATTATTTGTAACAAATATCATATATTATATATTTATTATACAGATTTCGGTACTATATACATTTACAAACATTTTTTTGAGCAACTTGTTATTTTTGTAACATAGACCTATATTTTTGTTGAATGATGATGGTAAATCTTTAATTTCTCATCCAAGAGTAAAAAAATAATCAACTTTTAAAACGGGGGTTGGGGTCGCATACCCCAATCAAACCCAGATTATTTTATTCCTTAATCTTTTGTTGTAAACAGATATTTTTACACTATAAAGAAATCAGCTTTATTAAATGCTATTTTTGAGAAATTTCTTAATTTTCCATGACACAAGATGGACCTGCTCAAAGTTTGTTAATTTATTTTCTAGGCGGTTTAGCTGGAACGCCTACAACTGTTTTGCCACTTGGAACATCTTTTATTACAACAGCATTAGCTCCAATTTTGACATTATTTCCTATTGTTATTGGTCCAAGAACTTTTGCTCCTGCTCCTATAATTACATTATCTCCTCTGAACCTCCCACCTCTAAAGTTAGATGTGATAGGAGGTTGTCGTTCACAATAAGACGCTACTCCTATTGCAGTTCTTTAGGAACTTCTTTAGCTTTCACTAAAGCACAGACTATATCTTCTTCTTCACCATTATGTGTTAAGAGCCACCCAC
>LJHD01000197.1 GCA_001983475.1 Candidatus Epulonipiscium fishelsonii
GTCCTAAAGTTTGTCTTCTCTCTGGACGAACTTCCATTGGAACTTGATAAGTAGCTCCTCCTACACGTCTTGCTTTTACTTCTAGAACAGGCATGATATTTTGTAAAGCTTCTTCGAAAACTTCTAAAGAATCTTTGCCTGTTTTTTCATTAACAATTTCAAATGCACCATAAACTATTTTTTGAGCTGTTCCTCTTTTTCCATCTAGCATAACAGTGTTTATTAGTTTTGTAACTAATTTGCTGTTATATAGTGGATCAGCAAGAACATCTCTTTTTGCAATATGTCCTTTACGTGGCATTGTCTTCCCTCCTTAACAAATTTGATAAATCATAGGTACTCGTTTCTTTAAATTAAAGAAGTCGTATATGCCGTTTAATAAAATAAATATATGTTAGAGCGATTAAGCTATAAGTATTTGGTTAAACGGGCAATCCTGTGTTTACTATTTTTTACCAGCTTTTGGCCTTTTAGCTCCATATTTTGAACGTGATTGAGCTCTTTTTGCAACACCAGCGGTGTCAAGTGTACCACGTACAATATGGTAACGTGTACCAGGTAAGTCTTTTACCCTTCCTCCACGGATCAAAACTACACTGTGTTCTTGCAAGTTGTGTCCTTCTCCAGGAATGTAAGCAGTTACTTCAATTCCGTTTGTAAGACGTACCCTTGCAATTTTACGAAGTGCAGAGTTTGGTTTTTTTGGAGTAGCTGTTTTAACAGCAGTGCAAACTCCTCTTTTTTGTGGAGCAGAAATATCTATTGAACGCTTGTGTAAAGAGTTAAACCCTTTTTGCAAAGCTGGAGCAGTAGATTTTTTCTCAACAGTTTTTCTTCCCTTACGTACTAATTGGTTAAATGTAGGCATTTCCCGAACCTCCTTTTACTTTATAATTTAATCGTTTGTATAGATATAACAATGTACTGAACTTCTTACGAGCAAAGTCGAAAGATTATTTAAAGAAACTTGATAGATTCCTACCATTATTTTTACAGGTGTGTTCAGAACACCTATAAACAGTTAGCTTAAAGCTTTCTGTTTATTCATGACAATGGATTTAAGAGCAACGTGACTAAATCTATTATTCATGATTTATGGAAAAAGAACAAAGGACTTTTTCTCTTATTTTTCAATTTTGTA
>LJHD01000198.1 GCA_001983475.1 Candidatus Epulonipiscium fishelsonii
GAATTATAGCTAATAATTTATAAATAAAGAATATTTATTTGTACAAATTATAGCTAAATTAATTTGTTCAGATTAATTAAAGCTGAAAATTAAAGGATTTGATAGCTTTAGCTGCATAAATATTCATTGTATTATATTTAGATTTAAGTGCTATATAAAAAGTAATAGATTTAGTCACGTTATTTCTAAATTTATTATTCATAAATAACACAAAAAACTGAGTGTTTGAATGTATATTCTTATGAAATTGTGAATAATGCACGATTCATAGTTATTCACAAAACATCAAGGATTATTACTTAAGTGTGGCGCAGAAAATTCAATAGCAGCATTTTATGGAAAAAATTGTATGAAGTTGTTATATCTAATTCTAGATGCACAGGTTAAAAATACTACAACTTGGGTTATGTCTGCTGATGGTTTAATTCATTACATCAATAGTAGTAAAGCCTACTCCTTTAGGGGGGAGTTTCGGGAAAAATGGTTGATGAGGGTGTGATTGTAACAGAAATGCCCCCTGAGATTCACTCTGAATTTAAAGAAAAAGCAGAAGCCTTTCATGAAAACGAAGACTTATTTGGTTGGTTGATTATATGAAAATGTAAAAGCAGCAATGGGAGAATAAAATATATAGAGGAGGGGCCTGATGTACTCCTACTCTTGCTTAATGTATAAAAAGTAGAGCCTGAAAAGTTAGAGTACTATCCTTTTATATGGAGTGACAGTAAACTATGGAAAGTTAGAGTCTTTTATATAGAGCGGGAAAGTAGACCCTAAAAGTTAGAGTACTATCCTTTTATATAGAGAGATTAGAATACTCGCTTATAGCTATTGTGTTTATATAATAAAGTAATGTGAGTTTGGGGCTTGCATTATAGTACTTTGAACGGTGAAGGAGTTAAACCAAAATACTAAAAAAAACATTTCAGTTTGTAGTAACGTAATTAAGCGTAAAGGAATAATATGGAATTACATCACAAATTTACTAGATATTTCAAATCAAAGATTTTTAGTGTTTTTTTATTATAAAGTTATACAGGTAATTCGTTGTGCTAAATATTTTGTTATATTAGATGTACTTATAAGCTGAAATTTGAGAGCTAGAGAAAGAACCTTCTTATCATTATATCAAATTCAGTTACTACTATTTCAAAGTACTTTATACAATTGACTAGCACAAGATGTAAAGGTAGGTAAAAAATGGTAAAGTTTAAAATGATAATGATTTTAAGTAGTGCTATATTTCTTATGGTAGGTTGCAGTGGTAAAAATGACAATGGATTGACAGAAATTGAACTTGCAGAGGTAACACATTCAATATTTTATGCCCCACAATATGTAGCAATAGAAAATGGATATTTTGCAGAAGAAGGACTTGAAATTGACCTTGTTGGAGCACAAGGAGCAGATTTAACTATGGCAGCTCTTCTTGCTGGTGATGTTCAAATTGGTCTTATGGGTCCAGAAGCATCAATATATGTATACAATCAAGGAAGTAAAGATTTAGCTGTTTCGTTTGCACAATTGACACAAAGAGATGGCAGCTTTTTAGTTGGACGTGAACCTGACCCAGATTTTGACTTTAGTGATTTAGCTGGAAAAGAAATTCTTGGAGGCCGTGCTGGAGGAGTTCCTCTTATGACTTTAGAATATATTATAAAAGAAAATGGTGTTGAAATTGGAAAAGGCGAAAACCAAGCAAATGTTAGGACAGATGTAGAGTTTAATGCTATGGCAGGAGCTTTTATTGCTGGTGAAGGAGAGTATGTAACACTTTTTGAGCCAATTCCAACGAATATGGAAAATAAAGGAACAGGTTATATTTTAGCATCAGTTGGAGAGGAATCTGGAATTCTTCCTTATACTGCTTATGCTGCATTAGATAGTTACATTGCGGAAAACGAGGATATAATTCAAGGTTTTACAAACGCAGTTTATAAAGGACAACAATTTGTACATGAACAAAGTGCTCAAACTATAGCGGAAATAATTGCCCCACATTTTACAGAACTTGAACTTGACGATTTGACAACAGTGGTACAAAGATATAAAGACATTGGCGCTTGGAGCGAAACTCCATATTTGACAGAAGAAGCTTTTAATAAATTAATGGACATCATGGAAATTGGTGGAGAATTAGAAAAAGAAGCTGACTATGACGCAATTGTAAACAATAAATTTGCTATAGAAGCTATATATTAATAAAATACTAGTTGTAGAGCTTATTTTTAAAGATAGGTTGTTGAATGAATACAAATAATATAGTAGCTTAATAACGAAAAAGAATTGTTCAACAGCTTATAAAGAAAATAAGTGTATTTACCATAAAGGTAGGTTTTAGATAGTGTCCCTGTCTAGCCTGCTTTTTTGTTGTTTGTTTTAAGGCTTACGACTTGTAGAAGTGGAAGCTTCTCAGTCAATAGTAGTATTCTACTAAGTATCTCTTCGATACCCCCATAGTTATTCACTACTCTAGCTTTTATATTAAAATAAGGGAAAAAGCCTGTTGGCATTTTCCCTTATCATGAACAACTAAAGTTACATCTATTGAAACTTTAGCGTAAACTATTCAAAAATAGTTAGAAAACTTTAAAGATTCAGCTTTTTTGTGAATTTATAGTTATTTCATAAGCTAATCTGCAGCTTTCTTCAAGTTCTTCTATTTTTGCAAAGGCATCCATTAAGTTTGTACCTGAAACAATTGGTCCATGATTTGCCAATAAAAACCCATCACTGGAATCAATGTTTGCAGCAAAATTTTCAAAAAGTTCATTTGAAGCTGGTGGTGCATAAGGAACAACTCCTACTGTTCCAAGTTTCATTTTTAAATAAGGAGTATATTCTGGTAAACAATCGAATTTGTTATCATGGTTTCGGCAAGACCATAGTGTACTATAAAAACTGTTAGTATGAATAACTGATTCTATATCACTAGACTTTTTATAAAAGATAATATGAAGTTGCAACTCTTTGCTTGGTTTAATTCCACCAATATGAGTTCCGCTTAAATCTACAATAGAAAAACTTTCTTCTGTTATCGTTCCAAAACATTCATTGTTTCCTGTAATGTAGATTTTATCTCCTTCTTTAAAACTTAAGTGTGCACCTGAACCACTAACCTTGTTTCTGTTAAATAAACTTTGTGCAATCCATATAGCTTGTGACATTTTATCCATTTTTATATCCTCCATTTTTAATTAAAGTTTTTCTATTTCTTTTATTTTTCTCCATAAGGTACTTCTACTTATACCTAACATTTTTGCCGCTAGTGTTTTATTGTTATTAGATTTTTCTAAAGCTTCTAAAATTGCTTCTGTTGTTCTGTCTCCAACATTTAAAAAATCTTGGTTTAAACTAACAAACGAATTTGTTTGATTTGGTGTATTAATAACATCTAACATTTTATCGGCTATATTAGTATGCTTCAAAAAATCATATTTAGTAATATATTTATTTTCATTTAGAACAGACAATCTTTCACAGATGTTTTTTAGCTCTCTTATATTTCCAGGCCAATAATACTTTAAAAAAGCTTCTTTAGCAGAATTATCTAATTTAAAGGGAGTCCTTGATAATTTAGAGCAAAATCTTTCAATATAGAATTCTGTGAGTAACAAAATATCTGTATTTCTTTCTCTTAAAGGTGGAATCCTTAGGTCTAGTATATTTAGCCTATAAAGTAAGTCTCGTCTAAATTGGCCTAATTCAATCTTTTTGTATAAATTTGAATTTGTTGCAGTAATGATACGTACATTAATATTTATAACTTTAATATCTCCAACACGACGGATTTCTTTTTCTTCTAGGACTCGTAACAATTTTGACTGTAAACTTAAAGAAACTTCGTTTATTTCATCCAAAAATATAGTGCCATTATTTGCTAGTTCAAATAATCCTGCTTTTCCTCCTTTTAATGCACCAGTAAATGCTCCTTCAACATATCCAAAAAGCTCTGTCTCCAAAAGATTTTCGGGTAAAGCAGCACAATTTATTGCTACAAATGGACCTTTTTTTCTATTACTAGCATTATGAATGCTTTGAGCAAATAATTCTTTGCCTGTTCCTGTTTCACCTATAATTAAAATGTTAGAGTTAGCTTGACTATATTTATAGGCATCATTTATAGTTTGCTGTATTGCATAGCTTTCCCCAATAATGCTTTTAAAAGTATATTTTGATATTAATCCTTTTTTATACAAGCTTTTTCTAAGTTCGCTTTCAACTTCCTGAATTTTAGTTGCCCGTTGAAAAAGTTTTACTGCTCCTTTTATTTCGTTTTTTACTTTAATTGGAATACTATTTATAGTTAATAATGTACCAGCATAGTTTTGTATTTGATTATTTGTGCTTTCTATTGTTTTCATTATATCTCTTAAATTTGGATCTACAATTACTTCTTCTATATCCATTCCAGTAACATCTAAACTAGGTGCAATATTTAATATTTTTTTAGCAGACCTATTTATACTAGTAATTTTTCCGTGCTCATTAATTGAAAGAATGGCTTCTGTAGAATAATCCAAAATAGTCTTTAGTAGATTTACTCTATCTTGCTTTTCATTAATTATTTTAGCAGTGTTTATTGCTTCCACTATTGTCTTTTCTACTACTTCCTTGCTTGTTTTTATAAATATTGTACGTAAACCCATTGACGTTGCTATTTTGCAAGCTGTAAGACCACCAACAACAACAGGAATTCCTTTTTGTTTAACTAGTTCAATTTTTTGCTTTGCTTCTTTATCACTTTTCATATCAAAGCATTCAATACTTAGATTGCTAATTTCATCTAAATCTTGAACAGATGAAATCATCCCTTTCCATCCAACAACTGCAACCCTATCAGGGTTATATTTTTGTTTTGCATCACTTATTCCTTTAATTAATTCGTATCCTGTTACCCCTATTTCTATTAAAGGTTTATCAGGATACAGATTTTTTAATGTTGCATAGGTTATTCCTCTAGCTATTACTAAATCATATACTTCTAAATTTAAAGCTATAGTT
>LJHD01000199.1 GCA_001983475.1 Candidatus Epulonipiscium fishelsonii
CAATTAATTGGAGCAACTACACGTGAAGAATATAGAAAATATATTGAAAAAGATTCTGCACTTGAAAGAAGATTTCAGCCAGTTAAAGTTGAAGAACCAAGTGCTATTGAAACTTTAGAAATTCTTAAAGGAATTAAACCGAAATATGAACTTCATCATGAAGTTACTATTTTAGAAGAAGCTATTATTGCAGCTGTAAAAATGTCTGATAGATATATAACAGATAGATTTTTGCCAGATAAAGCAATAGATTTAATTGATGAAGCGTCTTCTCATGTACGTCTTAGAGCATATACTTCTCCCCCTCAAATAAAAGATTTAGAGCAACAACTTATAGAGTTATCTAGACAAAAAGAAGTAGCTTTAATAACTGAAGATTATGATAGAGCGAGCAATTTAAAAAAAGAAGAAAACGAAGTTGCAGAAAAATTAAAAATGTTTAGACAAGATTGGGTAGAGAAGCAAAATAAAACTTCCCAAGTTGTTACAAGTGAAGATATTGCACAAGTTGTAAGTAAATGGATAGGAATTCCTTTACAACGTCTTGCTGAAGACGAAAGTGAAAAGCTTAAAAACCTTGAAAACCTTCTTCATGAGAAAATTATTGGGCAAGATGAAGCAGTAAAAAGTGTTGCTAAAGCTGTTCGTAGAGGACGTGTTGGAATAAAAGATCCAAATAGACCAATTGGCTCGTTCTTATTTTTGGGGCCTACAGGAGTGGGGAAAACTGAGCTCACTAAAGTTTTAGCAGAGATTATGTTTGGTGATAAAAACTCTATGATTAGAGTTGATATGAGTGAGTATATGGAAAAGCATGCTGTTTCAAAACTAATAGGTTCTCCTCCAGGATATGTTGGACATGAATCCGGAGGTCAATTAACCAAGCAAGTTCGCAACAAGCCATATTCTGTTATTTTATTTGATGAAATAGAAAAGGCTCATCATGATACTTTTAATATTTTGTTACAAATCTTAGATGACGGTCATATAACAGATTCAACTGGGAGAAAAGTAAATTTTAAAAACACCATTATAATTATGACTTCAAATATTGGTGCTAGAAATATGATGCAACAGAATAAGGTGGGATTTTCTAGTGGAAAAAATCCAGAACAAGATTATAACTCTATGAAAAAAAATGTTATGGATGAAGTAAAACGTTTATTTAGACCTGAATTTTTAAACCGTTTAGATGAAACCATAGTTTTCCACCCATTAACAAAAGAAAATATAGAAGAAATTGCAAAAGTTATGAGCAAAGAGTTAATTAATAGAATATCTAAAAATGTTGGAGTAGATTTAATTGTAAGTGATGAAGCAATTACGTTATTAGCAAGAAAAGGTTATGATGAAGCGTATGGAGCAAGACCTCTTAGACGTACTATTCAATCTGAAATTGAAGATAAGCTTTCAGATGAAATATTAGATGGAAATATTAAAATAGGTACTGTTGTAGAGATTGCAGTTAAAGATGAATCTATTGTTTTTATAAATAAATGATGACTTTTAAAAAAAAATTAGGTATAATTATAGTACAACGATTATAGAATAATTATATTCACTAAAAATAACAATTTATATGAGCTGTTAAGTTAAAAAAATTGCTTAAAGATTATAGGAATAAGTTTTTACGGGGTATGGGGTCGGAGACCATAAACACCTAAGAAAGATAAAGTATCTTCGATATAAATTAACTTAATAAGACCAATTTATAAATTAGGAGGAATAAAAAATGGGAGCTATAACAGAAATTATTAAAATTAATTCGGACGACACACTGAGTTTTGGAAACTTTAGTCTTGACAAAAAAACAAAAGTATTGGATTTTGAAGTAGATGGAAGCTTTTATAAAGCAAAGACTTTTAAAGAAGTTACTAAACTAAAAAAAGATGGAAAGTTAGTTTATGAATCAATTCCAGGCACACAAGTACATCATTTTAGCGTACAAGATAAAGGTGCAAGGTTTTTCATTGAAGGATATGCTCCAACACAAATTACTCTTGAATTAGAACCAAATACAGACTATGAACTTAAAATTGATAAAGAATTTATTAATACTGTAACAACAACAAGTACAGGCAAAGTGAATATTACTGTTGTAGCTACAGATGATGAAAAATTAATTGAATTATATCACAGAGCATAAAGTTCACTTATTTAAAAATTGCAAATTTTTTTGATTTTCTAGAACCGCCCATATATGGGTGGTTCATTTTTAATGAATAATGGAAAAAGTATTCCCTAGTGTTTATGCAGACGTAATATGCGATGTAGTGTCGCACGCAATAATAAATTTAGTTACGTTAATCAGTGTATCATGAATATTGACATTTCCTACGCCTAAAGGCAGGGGATTCTAAATTGATTAAATGACAAATTTATTTCTGATAGTACATTTGGAAGGCAGGAC
The DNA here is from genome assembly GCA_001983475.1 of Candidatus Epulonipiscium fishelsonii. GTDB lineage: Bacteria > Bacillota > Clostridia > Lachnospirales > Cellulosilyticaceae > Epulopiscium_A. The sequence goes on from LJHD01000199.1 coordinate 2,411, forward strand.
ATTGCCATTACTAGGACAGAACATTACCGCTCCCTAAGCAAATGTATTTTTATCATACACTCCAGACATGTAATCTTTTTAGAGGTTTTTACAACTTGTTCTTGTCGTGCTTCACTTTAGAAATATTTTCGGTGCATTGAATATTCTCAATT
>LJHD01000200.1 GCA_001983475.1 Candidatus Epulonipiscium fishelsonii
TAACTATGAAATTCCTTTATTAATGGTAGCTTTCATTTATCTATTTATGACCACTATATTTACCAGATTTATGCGAAAAATTGAAAAAAATATAAGTAAAGAAAGATAGGTGCATCTTAAAATGGTAAAGATTGAAAACTTAAAAAAGAACTTTGGAGAATTAGAAGTTTTAAAAGGCATTACTGACAATGTAAAAAAAGGGGAAGTTGTTGTTATATTAGGACCATCAGGCTCAGGAAAGTCAACTTATTTAAGGTGCATTAACAAAATGGAAGAACCAACGGATGGGCATATAGTAATTGATGGCATAGATATTATGGATAAAAAAGTTGATATAAACAAGGTTCGTCAACATGTTGGCATGGTATTTCAGCATTTTAATTTATTTTCCAATATGACAGTACTTGAAAATATCACTTTAGCTCCAATAAAAGTTAAAAAGCTTTCAAAAGAAGAAGCGGAAAAGATAGCATTTGATTTATTAGATAAAGTAGGCCTTAAAGATAAAGCAAGTGAATATCCTAGTAGGCTTTCAGGAGGACAAAAACAACGTATTGCTATTGCACGTGCATTGGCAATGAATCCTAACCTTATGCTTTTTGATGAACCAACCAGTGCATTAGACCCTGAAATGGTTCAAGAAGTACTAAGTGTAATTAAAAGTCTTGTTAATGAAGGTATGACCATGATGATTGTAACCCATGAAATGGGTTTTGCTAGAGAAGTTGGAACACGTATTGTATTTATGGATAATGGATATATATTAGAACAAGGTACCCCTAATGAAATATTTGATAGTCCAAAAGAAGAAAGAACTAAACTATTTTTCAGTAAAATATTATAATTTAATCCTTGAGTAGGAGCATACAATGTGCTTCTATTTTTTTCTAGAAGTATATTTTAAAGATATTAAGGAGTTATGCCTGAAACTAATATCCAAAAATCCAAACTTTTTACATGTTACTATATAAAGGATAGTACTCTGCTTGTTACCTGAATTTTATAATTTTTTGAAAGATAAATAACCTAATTGATTACAAGATTTCAACCCCCCACTCCTTCAGAAATGAGAGGTTCACGAAAAACTTATAGAAGGAATTATTTTTATATTATCTAAGCAAGTTGTTATAGTACTATATATTTTCCATTTTCTTTTCTCTAATCATTAACTGTTCTATTACACTTGGTGAAAAATTGTCATTTTCTAAGCCATTGTGTATTGCTTCAAGTATTGGCATTTCAACATTATATTTTTGCATAAGTGTATATGCACCATATGTTGTTGTAATACCTTCAACTACCATGTTTACCTTTTTTATAGCATCTTGTATGCTATAGCCTTGACCTATTAATTCTCCACATGTTCTATTACGACTATGTTTACTAGTACAAGTAACAATAAGGTCTCCCATTCCTGTTAAACCTGCAAAGGTTTCAGCTTT
>LJHD01000201.1 GCA_001983475.1 Candidatus Epulonipiscium fishelsonii
TATACACACGATGAAATTTTAGGCGCAGTAGCTAGAATGAGATTTGAAGATAAATATTCTGATATTGATATAGTAAAAGCAAGCAATGGAAACATCTGTATTTATTCTACAATTTATATGAGCGAAAGATATGCAACATTTCTAGCAGAGCAATTAGAAGTAACATGGATGGAGATGCAATGATGAAGCACATTGAGAAATTACTAGAACTACCTATTAAAATTATACTAAATAATCAGATATTAAGTGACATATTATGTACCCCTCAAGATATAGATTTGCTTTGTATAGGATGGTTGTTATCTGAAGGATTAGTAAAAGATTATAAAGATATTACTAGAATTAGATTTAACTCAGATTGTAGTACAGTATATATTGAAGCAAAATGTAATTCTCTGATAAAATCACTATCTTTAAAAGTAAGCGAAACATTAAAAAAAGATATTAACATATCAAAGATATACAAGAAAAAAATATCTACAGAACTTTTAGATGTGTTATATAAATACGGAAATATATTACAAGACGCTCAAGTAAAGGGCTTACATGGAGCATTGCTGTATAATAAAGATAATACATATATTATACAGCAAGATATCAGTAGACATTGTGCCATTGATAAAGTTATAGGATATAGTATAAAACATAATGTAAATATAGAAAAGTCCATGTTGTTTACAACAGGAAGAATAAGCAGCGAATTTATTTCTAAAGCTTTAAATGCTAATATTTCAGTAATAGCCTCAATAAAATACCCTAGTATAACAGCTGAAATAGTAGCTAAAGATTGGGGAATTAATATAGCTAGTCATATTTTAACAGATAAAATAACAGTATATCCAGCCAGAACAGATTTAGAGCTCTCGTTTGATAAAATATTTTTAACAGCATAAATCATTGAGCAGAAGCAAACTCTAAATGGTTATTATTAAATATAGTTCCTATCATTCTTTTCTTTAGTTTCTGCCAATTTTTCCTTCATTTAAAACATTATATGTATTGCTTCTTTTTAATATCTATATTTAATCATTATTAATTTGCTATTATTAAAGTATTGAAAAAAAATAAATATGAACA
>LJHD01000202.1 GCA_001983475.1 Candidatus Epulonipiscium fishelsonii
GGCTTATGTGAAAGCATAAGAAGTTCAAAGTTATAATAGATGTGCTTGTAATGTGCAGCATAATAAAGCAGGGTTACATTAGTGACTTATGATTGGATAATAACTGAGAGAACTGCTATAGAAGTCGCGAACTATAGTGAACAATAACCTCAAGAAGTTAAAACTCTATGACTTTGAATGAGGGTCCGTTGATAGTGTGAAAAACAATTTTACAGATGAATTTATTGAAAATATAAAAAAGCATGTTGATCCAAGCAAAATTGACTATATAGTGGTTCATCATACAGAGCCAGACCATTCAGGTTCTCTGTATAAAGTTTTGGAATATGCTCCAAATGCAACTATTTTAGCGTCTGCAATTGCAATTAAATATTTAAAATCAATTATAAATAAACCGTTTAAATCACAAATTGTAAAAGATGGTGATTTTATCTCGGTTGGAGATAAAACAATTAAATTTTTAAGTGTACCAATGTTACACTGGCCTGATACTATATATTCAAATATAGTAGAAAGTAAAATTTTACTAACTTGTGATTCGTTTGGAGCACACTATGCTAGTAAAAAAACCTTTTATGCTGAACTTGACAAAACATGGAAAGAACAGTACGGTTTAGCGTTTAAATATTACTTTGATGTAATAATGGGACCTTTTAAACCATTTGTATTAAAAGCATTAGATAAAATAGCAAATTTAGATATAGAATATATTTGTCCAAGTCATGGATTGATTGTTGATAAGACTAATATAGCGGAATTTAAAAGACTATACAAAGAATGGTCTACTCCAGCAAAAAAAGAAGCTGTTTCAATCATTGTTCCTTATGTTTCCGCATATGGGTACACCAAACAATTAGCACTAGCAGTTGTAGATGAAGCCAGAAAACTAAATCCAAAAGCTAATGTAACAGCTTTTGATTTGGCGTTTGATAATATGCGTCGTGCAATTGAAGATGTTCAAAATTGTGATATTCTTATTATGGGCTCACCAACTTTAATTGGAGACGCTTTGCCTCAAATATGGCAAATATTAACAAGCTTAAATCCTGT
>LJHD01000203.1 GCA_001983475.1 Candidatus Epulonipiscium fishelsonii
AAATAATATCAAGGTTTCCATTCAGCATTCCCTATCCTAAATAATATCAAGGTTTCCATTCAGCATTCCCTATCCTAAATAATATCAAGGTTTCCATTCAGCATTCCCTATCCGGAATAATATCCGACTTTTAATATATCTTCTTTTTAGCAGTATATATAGATATTAAAATAAATAAGAAAAGCCAGTTGGTATTTTTTTCCATAATTTAGGAATAACAGATTTGTTCACGTTTCCTAAATATACATGATTGGAATTATAGCTAATAATTTATATAAATCATGTATATTTATTTGTACAAATTATAAGCAAAATAGATTTTTTGATTAAATATAAAGATAAAAGTCTAAAAATTATAAAACTTTATGCATAAATATTCATTACATAAAATAAGTAATATCTATAAAACAACATATTTAGTCACTTTTTTTTCCTAAATTCGAATGTAAAAAACTGAGCGTTTGTATGTATCCTCTTATACCATTGTGCATAACACTAATGATATAGATTTATAGTTATTTTTTTCAAAATTTACCATGTGCTCTAGTCACTAAAAATTAATTGTAGAATCACTATAAACATTATATTCAATAAAGATAAGAAGACACTATATAGAATGTACTTATAAGAGCTGAAATATTTTTCTGATTGGGAAGTTCCCACAAATTACATTCTTCCTTATAATCAAATTGCTGTCATTCAAAGGTGCACAATAGCAAGGAGTTAACTAAGAAAAAAATCCCTTTGGTTCTATATAATTTAGGAATTCACGTTTTTTCTAAATCTATGTGAAGAGAAACAAAAAAAGTAAGAGCAAACAATACTCTCTTACTTTTAGTTTTATACTATTTCAATTGGTTTATCTTGAACTTTAAAAGAGCTACAAAGATTGACTAGGGAAAAAAAGCAGCTGCCAAGAAATATGTAGTGAGGGGAACAGTCACTCCAAATAAAATTCCACACAAGTAAGCGCGTATAATGGCAAATATGATCCATACTAATACCCACAGTGATAATGTTGGTGTTATCACTAGGGTCTCAATAGAAATAAATTTAAGATATACAACACGAATTATAGACATTTGCATTGATAATATATCTAAAACAAGTATCCCTATTGCTAAATACAGAGGAAACCCAACTTTAGGTAAATCCACTTACAAAACCTAAACTAAGAAGACCATATAATATGTAAATTGTAATAAACGATAACGCATCAGCAAAAAGCATTTTTTTAAGTCCCCTAGCTTATCAATCCATTTACCAAGTTTTGGTATAAAGAATATTCCTAGCAATGAACCGAATATTAATTAAAGCTAGTGTATCTGTTTGTTGACTCAATAAATCAATCAACACCCATGGTCCATATACAAATATGATTTGTTTTTGTACTCCATTCATTATTGCTAAAAAATAATAATATTATTATATTCTTTTCTAAATAATCTTTACCACTTAAGTTTTTGTTGAATAGGCGAATTAACAAAATTTTGTAATACAATAAATAATATTAATTATTATAAACAATATTCCGCTGATAACAAAGATACTTTTAATAGGGGTAACAAACGAGAAAAAATCAACTCGAAATCCAAATAAAATACTATAATGCCGGCAATCATCATAAATCTCGTACTAATCTTTTAATTTTTCCCCATTTTTGCCTATGTTTTCTATTTTCCAATTAAAGACATAGCTTATCCATCTTGAAGTGGAAAAAACATGCATCCCTAGGGAATTAACAAAAATAGAAATAAACATGACATATTAAATTCAGGTGAACAATCCAAGAAGTAATACTCCCGCTGCACTTAAGATATGAGCAACTATCGCCATTCTTATATCACCCAAAAATGAAAGAGAGGAGATTAAGACGATACATAATACCCCAGGCACAATTCTCTTGAAAACTCAAAAAGACCTCGTTGATAAGCAGTATTGATAAGAGTCTTTATAATAGTTTGAGAAAATAGAATCACTCTGAACCCAAGAGCAATTGGAGAGGGCTAAAAAATTACACAATACAAATATTGGTTTAACAGATTTAAACATAAATACATGCTCCTTATTAAAATATAGTATAAAAATATTATATACCTAAATTTTAATAAGGTAAATAAAAACTTAAAAGAGCTATGTATTTAAATCATCTGTCCTCTTTTAGACGAACATTTATAGTTCGCCCAAAAGAATCACTTTTGTATAAATTAATAATTTTAATTTGTTTCAAAATATTGGTTGTACCAAATTAGGAACATAAACATTCCTCAAATTTTACGGCTGTTATCAACTTTTCCAAGTCTATTCTCATCTAATAGTTGAACTAAATTTTTTGTATGAAAATATCTTTTAGCAATTACTTATGAAGAGTAATCTCTAACTATCATAATATTTATCTTCTCTTTAAGCCATTCTAATTTTAACAGGAAATCCAAGCTTTTTCTTATTAGCAACAGCTGCACAGGCATATTTCTATTTGCAGCAGCACGTTGCAAAACCTTGGTATTTTTCATTCACCCTATATTCTTGTGGTAAAGTGGTTGCTACTTTACAATCTTCTTTATCTAAATAAACGGTACACGTAACTCTAAAGAGTGAGCTGCTCATTTTGTCCGCTTTTAAAAGAATATCTCCTGCAAGCTCCACATATGGATATCTAGATAGCATTTTTTTGTTACATCATCTTTGTTTTGCACTTTGCTATAAAATTTCTTAAAGTACTTGAGGCATAGAGAAGCTAGTTGGATTTTTTAGTAAAATACCTTTCGTTCTTCAGGTGAAAATATATAGGCATTTCCAATACCTCTTTCTTCAATAGATTTCGAAACGTATCAAGTATTTTTTTCCTCTAAAAAATTAAAAGGTAATGCTTTAGCTATTTTTGAGGAATACACGAATCCATCTTGGTGTACATTTCTATTTAGCAGTATCAATAGGTTCTTTGTAAATGTTATACCCCCCAAAAAGTTCATCTGCTCCTTCTCCTGAAATAGTACCACTTTAACATGCTTACTTGCAAGTTGACTAACAAAATATAAAGCTACACTGGATGTCTGCCAGTGTCTCATCCATAAAATATTGCACTTTAGGTAAAATGTCTCCCAATTTTCTTCCGGAGTTATTTTTACTAAAAAATGTTCCACTCCTAATTCCTTTGACAACTTGGGCATAACTTATTTCGTTATATTCTTCATTGTCAATACCAACCGTTAAGGTCTTGTCCCCATTATAAAGCAACTAGCAACATAATGAATCTCTACTCCACTTGATAAAAAATTTCCAACTTCCACATCACTAATTTTGTGTGCTTCAATAATTTTTTATGGTTTCATCTCAATCTTATACATAACTTTCAAATGTATCAGGCATTGCATTAAAAATTCTGGCTCCCAATAAATTAATCTCCATTTTATTAAATTTTTAAATAAAAAGAAATGAGCAGGAGGAAGTGAAAATTCTATTAAAAAAAATGTTTCTCTCCCTGGCATATTGAAAAGTTAAATATATTGCACTAACATTTCTTCATTCAGCTTTTATATTATACTAGGATATTCCAATATTGACTTAATTTCGGATCCATATACAAATTTGCTTCCTTCATGATAAATAAAAAGGTTTAAAATACCAAAGTAATCTCTTTCCAAAAAAAGCTTTCTGTCTTCTGTCCCAAAAATAAAAAGAAAACATTCCCCTTAGATGAGACAAGAGAGGCTTGTTCCAAACTCTTCACCCATGCAAAAGAATTTCTATGAATCAGTTTGTGTTTTGAAAACATGTCCTTTATCTATTAAAAAATTTCTTATTCCTTGATAATTAAATTTCTCCATTAAAAGTTAAAACACTAAGCTTTCATCTTTTATAAAGTGGCTGTGCACACCATCTGCTATCAATAATGCTTAATCTTCACTAAATCCTAGTCCTACATTCATCTATAAATTCTCCACTACTATCTGGTCCACGATGAACAATTTTTTCCATCATCTGAGACAAGACTGTTTGAGATTATCCTCAATTAATATCTATAAAGAGCCACAAAAACCACATATGTAAAGGCCCCTTTCTTTTGTTGTATATAAAACTTTAACATAAATTAAATATAAAATCAATTGTTGACTTAATAGTAGAATATTACCAAATAAAAACTCTAAAACATGTTTTTAAAAAAAGCTTTTTAAATTTATATTTATTAAAACTAAGAATATATAAAAAAATTTTCAATTATAGATTATATAGCTTAGTTACATCACAAAAAAATTTTATAATTTTTGAATATTCCTGCCAATAGTTGTTAATAATTTTTATTATAGCTATTATATAGTGAAACATTATAAATAATAAAAAAAGTGTTTCATAATGCGGTGCAGGGTTACGCCCAATTAGAGCAGCTATTTAAAATAAATTAACTAATATACAAAACATTATAAAAATTTTAACAGATATTAATCTTTTTATTATTTTTGATAACCTAAGAGAAATATCCAATTAATAATATTTATGTTCAACAATTGCTATAAAATATACTCAATTTATGCAAATTCCATTCGGGAAGTCCAATAAATCAACTATAAAAAATATTTCTTATTATTTACACAAAAGGATTGCTGAGTAATTGTTTAGTAATAAATAAAACTTAAGTTAACAAAATTTAACTTAGTTTATAATAGGTTGTTAAGTAATTAATTTTAATTTGGTATTTATAACAAATCTGATTTATATTTACAAGAAAAGATTAAAAAAATAGTAATTGGATCGCGTGGCAAAGCCCATGTTTTAAATTATTTACTTTTTTACTCATGATTACTCACAAATTTGATGAGAAAAAAGACGTCATCATTTATTTTCAACAGCCTATATAACTTATAATAACGGAAAAGGAGAGCAAACCATGGGACAGAAATACGCATCAACAATATTTACCTTATTGTTAAAGAGCATTTGTATTGTAGTGGCAAGAAGTTAATTTAGCATTTTAGAAGTTAATAAGCAAGAAGACTTGCAAAAATTCAAAAGAAGAATTGCAACAAGAATTGCAAGAAAGATTAGTAAATAAGAAGATCAGAGATAATATTTATGAAGATTTTTAAACTTAGATGCGTGATTCAACACAAATTATAGAATGGGCGTAAAACCCACTCTCCATTTTATGGGGGGTATAAGCCCTCTCATTCAGTAAGCGTATTGGGAAACTCTAGCGTGTAGCCATAGTT
>LJHD01000204.1 GCA_001983475.1 Candidatus Epulonipiscium fishelsonii
TAAAGATAAGTCTCTTATTGAACAAACTCTTGTAATGGATATTGAAAATATGATTTCAGAAGATGATATTAAAATGTTAATGGAAAATATGCCCAAAAAAGCACCTAAAAAGGTTAAATTTGCTAAAAATGCTCCTGTTTTAATTATAGCACTTATGGACACTCGAAAAAAATTGTCCCTCCCAGGACAGTTATATAATTTTGAAGATGGAAAATTGACCTTAGGAAATCGCATTCCAATGTTTAATAATGATGCGATATTTATATCTTCTATGGCCAATGCATTTATGCAGATGATTACAGCTGCAACAGCTTTAGGATTAGCAAGTCAATATTGTACAATTACATCTTCTCCAGTTCCAGCTAAAAAACTAAAAGAAAAACTAAATATTCCAGATTATATGGAAATTTATGATTCAGCGGCAATAGGATATGGAGCGTATATTCCAAGACAAAAATATGTTAGAGAATTAGAAGATGTTATTCATTTTGGTAAATATGATGCTAGTAAATCTTGGTCTGATGAATATATTGTGGAGAGATATAGAGCTAATGCTGATATGAAATTTATTACGGATCAATTAAAAGAAATATAAAAAGATTAACTTATTTACAAGCACATAAACTATCACTCACAAACTAAACGCCTAATTTGTGAGTGAATATATTTTTTTTTAAACTTTTTCATGTGATGTTGTAACTAATCACATTATACATTCCAAAAGTTTAGTTCATTATTTTTATGCTGCGTAGTATCTTTAAAATCTAAAAAATTATATTTAGCATAAACAGCATCTTTATGGGCAATATCTTTATGGTCAGTATCTTTATATTCAGTATATAATTTCAAAAATTGATTGCTAAACTCTTCAGCCATTTCTCTAGATTTAAAAATTTGCCATGTTTCTTTATTGTTTATAGCATTTTTACTCCAGTTATATGAACCATGCATTACATATTCCAAATCTATGATACAAAATTTATTATGTAATCTATTGCTACCTTGTATTGGGATTTTAACAAGATCAAATTTATTTAATTTTTCTAATAACCGTCTATTGCTTAGTTCATCAGAAGTAATAATTCTGATGTTAACTCCTTGAGCCTTTTTTTCTATAAGTTCATTATAAATATCTATATCAGTAAACCATGCTACTGCAATCCAAATAGTATACTTTGCAATTTTAAGTTGACTTATTATTTTAGGTTTAATATTTTCAAATAAAATTTCATTTTCTGCATAATCTTGTTTTGCTTCATTAACTGCAGGTACAATTTCTATATTCAAATCATATTTATTATGATGTTCTACGAATAACCTACATAATTTATATAATTGATGTTCATAAATT
>LJHD01000205.1 GCA_001983475.1 Candidatus Epulonipiscium fishelsonii
CTTCTATAAATGATTATTGTACAAAATTTGAACCAATTATAAAAAATGGTGACTCAATTATATGTGTTTGTCTTTCTAGTCATTTTAGCGGTTCGTATAATGCTGCTAAAAATGCTAGAGAATTAATTGTAGAAAATTATCCTAATGCTCAAATCGAAATTATCGATTCATTAAATGCTACAGGAGGGCAAGGTTTGCTTGTAACTGAAATTGGAAGAATGATTAAAGCAAATTTGAAATTTGAAAAAATTATTGAAATTGCTTATAAATTAAGACCAACTGCACGAATTTTCTTTTATGTAGATACTTTAGATTATCTTGAGCATGGAGGTCGCATAGGAAAAGCTGCTGCTTTACTAGGAACTATGTTAAATGTAAAACCTATTATTTATCTGGAGAATGGATTATTATTTCCAATTAGCAAAACTAGAGGAACAAAAAAAGCTGTTGCTAAAGTGATTTCTGTTTTGCAAGATTTTACTAAAGATGATCCAAAAAGCTATTCTTATGTGATTGGTGATGCTCATAACCGTGAAGCATCTATGCAAATGGAACAAGCATATAATGAAGTTATGCCCGTTCCATTTAATAAACAATTCTTTACAATTGGAGTAACCATTGGGGTTAACACTGGTCCTGATGCTTGTGGAGTTGCAGTTATAAAAAAATATGAAAATTTTATCAATACTAAATAAGTATAGCTAATCACGTTTTAGCATACCTGCTATCTATTTAATGATAAAAGTTAAAATTGTATAGGATCAATATGAATTACTAAATTTATACCTAATTCTCTATAAATATCTTTTTCAATTTTATCAACAATATCATGACTTATCATTATATCTTGCTTTGCATCAACTTCCACATGAACAGATGCAAAGCAATGATTTTCTCCGTAATTATGAATTAATAAACCGTGGATAGATAAAATTCCTTCATATTCTAATATTTTATTTATTAGTTTTTCTGTTAACTCTTGAGGTGGGGCTTCTCCCAATAAAGTATTACCCATTTCTTTAACAATATTAATTCCAGAACGAACTATTAAAATTGCAACAAATATACCTGCAAATCCATCAATTTGTATTCCTGTAAGATAAGAAAAAATTGTACTAAGAAAAACAGATGCTGTTGATAACATATCATTTATACTGTCTGCTGCAGCTGCTTTTAATACTTGGCTATTTATTCTTTTTCCTATTTTTTTATTAAATTTACTTAACCAGAACTTTAATAAAATAGAAATACCTAATATTAATAAAATAATTACATCAAATTTTAACATAGTTGGATTTAATATTTTTTTAATAGATGAACTTATTATGTTTATTCCAAGAAAAATAATAATAAATGCAATAGCCAATCCACAAATATATTCAAATCTGGCATGCCCAAATGGATGTTCTTTATCCGCAGGTTTATTTGATATTTTAAAACTTATAATGCTAATAACTGATGAACCAATATCTGAAAAACTATTAATTGCATCAGCAGTTACCGCTATATTAGAAAAAATTATTCCTATAATAAATGTAAATACACATAAAAATAAATTACATATAATTCCTACAATACTTGCTAAAATACCATAATTCTGTTTAACTGATATAGAATTAATATTTTCATAATCTTTAACAAATATTTTTACTAATATATTAGTCATTTTAATCCTCCTTGTTGATATAGTAAACGTACTTAAGCTGAAATGGTTTTTAAGAGTTTATAAGCGAAAATCACAACC
>LJHD01000206.1 GCA_001983475.1 Candidatus Epulonipiscium fishelsonii
GCTCTGACACTACAGGCGGAGGCCCGACACAAAATGTTGAAATAATTAAACTTGCAGATTTTAATAATAAAGACGTAGACATTACTTTTTGGCATTCTATGTCGGGTACTCTAGAAGATGCATTAGTTGAAATTACAAACGAATTTATGGAATTAAATCCAAATATAAATATAAAATTACAAAATCAAGGTAACTATGGAGATTTACAACAAAAATTAACTTTAACTATGCTAAGTCCAGACCAATTACCTACTCTAACTCAAGCATATCCAAATTGGATGGAAAATGCATTATATGATGGCTTAGTGGTAGATTTAACACCATATGTTACTGACCAAGAAATGGGTATTGAAGGGTATAATGATGATTTTGTTGAAGGTTTTAAAGAAGCAGCTATAATTGGCGGAAATATTTACTCGGTACCATTTAGCAAGTCAACAGAAGTTCTTTGGTACAACAAAACTTTACTAGACGAATTAGGCCTAACTCCTCCAACAACTTTTGAGCAACTAGCAAAAACTGCAAAAACTATAACTGATGAAACTGGTATAGTGGGATGTGGATTTGACTCATTAAGCAACTTTTACACAGCTTATCTTTATAGCAAAGGTAAAGAGTTGAACCCAGAACTAGATGTTACAGGACCAGAATCAACTGAAGCTATAAACTATTATTTAACTGGAGTTAAAGATGGATACTTTAGAATTGCTGGCACAGATATATACCATTCTGGACCATTCGGAAACGGACTTGTAGCTATGTATGTTGGTTCTAATGCTGGTGAATCTTTTGTTATTCAAGGTGTTGGAGATAAATTTGAAATTGGTGTTGCTCCATATCCTAGTGTTGCCTCTATGCAACAAGGAACAGATATCTTCATGTTTGCAAATTCAACCCCTGAGCAAAGAACTGCTGCTTATGAATATTTGAAATTTTTAACCAACACAGAAAATCAAATTGAATGGGGAATTGCTACAGGATACATTCCTGCTAGACATTCAGCTTTAACAACAGATGCTTATATAAATTCTGGTAGCTTAGTTGCTCCAATTGCAGAAGACGCAACTCAAACTCTATATATACTTTCTCCAAACTTGGCAACAGACCAAGCTTATAGAGAATCAGCTGTTGTTTTAGAAACTATTTTGGCTGAGCCTGATGAAGCTGATGTTAATAAAAGCTTAGTAGGTTATGAAGGTACTTTACTAAGTATTTGGGAATAAATCACAAAAATTAAACAACTTTTAAAGCGGGGAGTTGGGGCTTTGCCCCTAACCCAAATTACTTTATTCCTTAATCTTTTAACACTTTAAAGAAATCAGCTTTATTAGTTAAAGTGCTATATGAATTCAACCTAATTTAAGTGCTAACCATCATTGCTTTCCCCAGTTTACACAGTTAGAAAATATATTTATTTTTTATCTATAGTATAACACTTCCTACATCTTGGCTCATAACTGTCTGAAGCGCCAATTAAAATTATAGGGTCATTGTAAGAAGCTGGTTTGTTATCAATAAGCCTTTGTGTATATGTAGCTTCATTTCCACATACCATACAAATAGAAGAAAGCTTGGTTACATCATCAGCTAAAGCTAACAATTCGGGTACAATTCCAAATCCTTCTCCTTTAAACGTTTTGTCTAGTCCTGCACATATCACTCTTTTTCCTTGATTAACAATAGACATAATTATTTCTATAGTATTTCCAGAAAGAAATTGCACTTCATCAATTCCAACAACTTGAGTTTTTTCATCTATATATTTCAACATGTCAGAACTATTTTGAATTGGTACCGCTTTAAGAGTCCTTCCATTATGTGAACTAATACTGTTTGCTTTATATCTAGTGTCAATTGATGGTGTAAAAATAATGGTTGTTTGTTTTGCATATAAAGTTCTTTGTAGCCTCCGAATAAGTTCTTCTGATTTTCCTGAAAACATTGGTCCACATATCACTTCCAATGTTCCCATATTAAAATACTTGTTCAATAATTGAACCCCTCTCACCTTAATTTATATAAAGGAGTACATTGTACTCCTTATCATCTATTATTCACGTTCAACAATAATAATTTGCAAGTCTTCAAAGTTTGCTTGCAAAATCTCCTTGATGTTGCCAAATTTTTGTAACCCTGGTTTTGAACCCCCTAGAATTATGTTTTTTATTTTATTATTTCCAATAAATATACATATTGTTTCAACTATATCTTGACTACAAAGAAAATGTACTTCTCCTCCCATTTCTGATCCATAAATAAATAATTCCTCAAATAAATCACTTGTATTAGGAGCATCAAATATAGTATCGCCTTTACGTATGTGTAAAATATGCAGCTCTCCCTCTAGCTCTTTTGCTAAAGCTGCACCTTTACTAATCAATCTTTTACTATTTTCTTGAATCGTTATGCAAACCAGTACTTTCTTCATATTATAA
>LJHD01000207.1 GCA_001983475.1 Candidatus Epulonipiscium fishelsonii
AAGGGAATTGTTTACCACAAAAGGCACAATATATTGCATTGGGGCATCTACATAAACCTCAAGTTGTATCAAATACAAAAGCAAGATATTCAGGCTCACCAATTCATTATAATAAAAAAGAAATCCATTTTGATAAAAAGTGTATATTGATTGATGCACATGCTGGTAAAGAATGTGTAATAACTGATATTGCATTAAAAGTATATAAACCTATTGAGATATGGAAATGTACAAGTATTGAAGAAGCCTTAGAAAAGTGTAAAGAAAATGCGGAAAGAGAATGTTGGGTATATTTAGAAATTGAAACAGATAGTTATATTTTAGAAAAAGATATAAAAGCTTTAAGAAATTTAAAATCTGATATTGTAGAAATTAAGGCTAATTTAAAACAAGAGCAAAATCAAAATCAAGTAAATTTGGAAGAAAAAACTTTTGAAGAATTATTTATTGAGTTTTATAAATCCAGAAGAAATGTAAACCCTACAAAAGAATTAACAGAATTATTATTATCAATTGTTGAGGAGGAAGAACATGAAACCAATTAAATTAAAAATCCAAGGAGTAAATAGTTTTGTTGATGAACAAGTAATTGACTTTGAAAAACTTACAGATAGAGGTTTTTTTGGAATTTTTGGAGCAACTGGTAGTGGAAAATCTAGTATATTAGATTCTATAACTTTAGCTTTGTACGGAAGTGTTGCAAGAGAAAGCAGAGGTTTTATAAATTCACATTGTGAAAGTGCAAATGTCAGCTTTACTTTTAGCATAAGCGACAATATATATAAAGTTCAACGTGAATTTAAGCTTAATAAAGAAAAAGGAATTAATTCTGGAAAATGTATATTGGTTGATGTTAGCAACAATGAAGTATTAGCTGATAAAGTTACTTCTGTAAATCAAGAGTGCAAAAATTTGATAGGACTAGAAATTGAAGATTTTACTCGCACTGTAATTTTACCACAAGGTAAATTTAGTGAATTCTTAAAACTTAAAAATTTAGAACGAAGCCAAATGCTTGAACGTCTGTTTAATTTAGAACAATATGGAGATAAACTTTCAGATAAATTAAAAAATAAAATGCAAATTGAAGAAAAAGACTTTAACACTTTGCAAGGCCAACTAATAACGTTTAAAGATGTAAATTCAGATGCACTAACAAAGCTTAATGAAAGTTATACTCTTATTAATGAAGTAATGAAAGAGCACGAAACTGAACTTGAAAATTTAAATAATCTTTACATTGAGTATGAAAATTTGTTATCGAATCAAAATCAATTAAATGAATTAGAAAAAATCTATGAAGAACTAGAAAATAAAAAAGAAGAAATTTTACAAAAAGAAGATAAAATAAAAATTGCTAAAATTGTAGAAATTTTAACTCCGTTTATTAAAGAGTATAACGTTGCGAAAAAAGAAGTTGAAGCAATTACACAAGAACTTAGTCAAGAGAAAATTATTTTTGATGAATTTAGTTTGAAAAAAGAAAAGATTTGTTCTGAATGGGAAACTTTAAATGTTAAAAAGCAAAAAGAAATTCCTAATTTAGAAAAAGAAAAAATTTATCTTGAAAAAACTCTAGAACAACAAAAAGAAATTGAAGACATTCAAGTAGTTTTAAATAAACTATATGAAGACGAAAAAATTTACCTTAAAGCAAAAGCTGAACAAGAAGAATTGTTTCATAAAAAACAACAAGAAGTTGATTCGATAAACTCAGAAATAAACACAATTCAACAAGAAATTGTTGGGTTACACTTTGACCCTGATTTAAAAAAAGATTTAAAAGATATTATTAATATTAAAAATCGCTATGATATTGAAAATGAAACCTTTCAAGAGACAGAAAAAGAAATTGCTGATTTAAAAGATAAGCTAGCTCTCCATACACAAGAGTATCGAACATTTCAAGAAAAAGTAACTTTATTAAAAAAACAACTTGATGCAAAATCTAAAGAACACCAAGAGTTAATAAAAAATCCTATTGGTACACAAGAAGATTTATTGCTAAAAAAAGAAAAAGTAACTTCAGTTAATGACAGATGGAATAAACATAAGTATTTAATTGAACAAATTGAACAAAAGGGAATAGATATACTTGCAGACGAAGAAATATTAAAAAAAGAACAAGAAACATACCAAGCTGGAGCAACTTTAATTGAAGAGCTGCGTCAAGATTATAGAAAATTAGAAATGGAAAATATAACTTATAAATTAAGACAAAACTTAGTTGTAGGTGAAAAATGTCCTGTTTGTATGTCTATATATCAAGAACCTTTAACTTTTGAATATGATGAAGGTCTGATTTTAAAAGAAAAAAGAGTAACTAAAGTAAAAGATGATATCGATACTCTAGACAAAAAACTAAAATCTATAAATAGAGAAGTTATATCTAAAGAGGAAAAAATTAAGCAAGCTAAAGCTAATAGACAAAATTTAATAAAAGAACTAGCTGAATTAGGTGATGAGTTTAAGACTTATACTCCTGAAGTAGCAATGCAAGAATTTGAAGAATTAAAACAAAACTTTAATTCATATAATTTCCGAAAAGACAAATTACAAGCTGAGTTGAACGACATAGAAAAACTATATGATAATATTAGCATAAACATGAAAAACAAAAATGATATAATCAAAGAAAATGAACTTGTTATTTTAAAGAAAACACAAGCTAATAATCAGCTTAAAAATAACATTGATGAATTACAAAATACATTAAATATTATTAAAGAAACTTTTAAAACAGATAAATTTCAAGAAAAATTAGATGACATTGAAAAAATAGAAAAAAGAAGAAATGCATTTCAAGAAAAACAAATGGAATTGTTACGCAATAGTAAGTTGCTATTGGAAGAATGCAGTAAGTCTGAAAAATTAGTTCAAGAAGAAAAAGATAAATTAAACAAAATTAGTGGGCAAATTGAAGAAAAATCTAAAGATATAGAGTCTAGACAAAAAATTATGGTGCAAAAAATTGATACCAATCAATTACAGCAAATAGCAAACCAAATAAATCAAATAAATATACAATGGGAAAATTTAGATAGTAAAAAACAAATGGTTGAAAAAGAATATATTAACTATAATAATAAACACCTAGAAATAGAAGTAAGAGCTAAAGAATTATCTTCAAATTATACTAAAAAAACACAAACGTTGGAAGATTTATTAGCAAAATATAATTACTCTAGTATTGATGATGTCAGAAAAGACTACATTAAACCAGAAGATATAGAGCAGTTTGAAAAAACAGTAAAAACTTATTATGAAGAGGCAACTCAAAATAAGCATGATATTGATAAGTTAATAGAATTAATAGGTAGTAAATTTGTTACTGAAGAAGAATTTAATAAAACTAAAGAATCAAAACATGAGATAGAAGATAAATTAAAAAAATCAACGGCTGAAAGCATAAAAATTAAGGAACAAATTGTTGTAATGACCAAACAGTTAGACGATATGAAAGAAATAAGTGCTAAAAGTGAAACTTTAGAACATAAACTTTCCCTGCTAAAAGAACTACAAAGTGTATTGCAAGGAAAGAAATTTGTTAAATTTGTTTCTATAGAAAGGTTAAAATATGTTGCAAATGAAGCTTCAAAAAGATTGTTAGATATTACAAATGGAAATTTTGGTTTAGAATCTGATAATGAGGGGAACTTTATTATTAGAGACTATAAAAATGGTGGTGTAGTAAGAGAGACAGCTACTCTTTCCGGTGGCGAAACATTTTTAGTTTCCTTGTCACTAGCTCTTTCTCTTTCATCAGAAATTCAACTTAAAGGAACTTCTCCTCTAGAACTTTTCTTCTTAGATGAAGGTTTTGGAACATTAGATGAAGAATTGCTTGAAGTAGTAATGACTTCCCTTGAAAGATTACATCATGACAAGCTTAAAGTTGGAATAATTACTCATGTTGAATCTATTAAAAATCGTGTGCCTGTAAAATTACTAGTTAGTGCATCAAAATTAGGTGAAGGTGGAAGTAAAGTAAAAATTGAACGAAGTTAATAACATTTACTGAAAAAGCTCACTCCTTTGGGAGTGGGAATTTTAATAAACTAGAATACAAAGGAGTTCTATATGAAAAAACAATTCTTAAATGATAATTGGAAAATTAGAGCAACTGATGAAACTGATAAAATAGCAATTTCTTTGCCAAATAGTGTATATCAAGCGTATTTTGAAGCTGGAAAAATAGATAATCCTTTTTTTAGAGATAATGAAGACTTATTACTTCCAATGATGGATAAAGATTATGTTTTTAATTTAGATTTTAATATAGATGAAAGTTTTATAAAAAGTAAATCTATTGACATTGTATTTGAAGGACTTGATACTTTAGCAACAATTACTTTAAACGGCATAAAAATTGGAAAAGCTAATAACATGCACAGAACGTGGCGATTTGATGTGAAATCTGCTCTAAGAATTGGAATTAACAGTATTGAAGTTTTATTTAATTCACCCACTCAGTATATTAAACAGGAATACGAAAAGCTGCCTATAAGTGGAGCTCCAGAAACTATGCTAGGGTTTCCATATTTACGTAAAGCACATTGCATGTTTGGCTGGGATTGGGGGCCACATATGCCTGACATTGGAATTTTTAGAGATGTTTATTTAGAAGCAAATGATTTGGCAAAAATAGATAATGTGTATATTCGTCAAGTTCACAAAAATGGTAGGGTAACTCTTAATCTTGAAATAGAAGAAGTTTTATTTAGTGATTGTAATGTAGAATATTTAATTAATATTACTACTCCTACTGGTGAAACAATAAATTATGGTAATTTTTTAAACAACATTGAAATAATAACCCCAAAATTGTGGTGGCCAAACGGATTAGGAGAACAACATCTTTACAAAGTCGAAGTAGTTCAAAAGGTTAACAATATTGAAACTGACAAATATATTTGTAAAATTGGATTGCGTCAACTTACCATGCATATCGAAAAAGATGAATGGGGAGAAAGCTTTGCACATCAAATTAATGGCATAGACTGTTTTGCAATGGGGGCAGACTATATTCCCGAAGATAATATTATTGGTAGAGTAACTTATGAAACTACTTATAAGCTTTTACAACAATGTAAGGTAGCT
Source organism: Candidatus Epulonipiscium fishelsonii (assembly GCA_001983475.1). GTDB lineage: Bacteria > Bacillota > Clostridia > Lachnospirales > Cellulosilyticaceae > Epulopiscium_A. The sequence continues at coordinate 5,101 of LJHD01000207.1, forward strand.
AATTTTAACACTATTAGAGTTTGGGGTGGTGGATATTATCCAAATGACTACTTTTTTGAAATATGTGATGAATTAGGACTTATGGTTTGGCAAGACTTTATGTTTGCTTGTGCGGTATATGAGCTTAGCTATGAATTTGAGCAAAATATAACTCAAGAACTTATAGATAATATAAAACGTATAAGAAACCATGCCTCACTGGCACTTTGGTGTGGTAACAATGAAATGGAAATGTTTGTTGATAGAGGTGTATGGCTTGATAGACCTTCACAAAAATCAGATTATGTTAAGATGTATGAATATATTTTCCCTAAGCTTGTAAAAAAATATTCTCCAGACACATTCTATTGGCCAGCAAGTCCTTCTTCTGGTGGTGCATTTGATGACCCAAATGGCCCAAATAGAGGTGACGTTCATTATTGGGATGTTTGGCATGGAAATGAACCTTTTACAAAGTATAGAGAATTTAAATTTAGATATTTATCAGAGTTTGGGTTTCAATCATTCCCTAGTGTAAAAACTATTGAAACTTTCGCACTAGAAGAAGATAAAAACGTATTTTCTTATGTTATGGAAAAACATCAAAGAAGTGCAGTTGCAAACGGTAAAATTATAAACTATTTATACCAAACTTATTTATATCCAACAAGTTTTGAGCTTATAATTTATGCTTCTCAGTTACTTCAAGCAGATGCCATTAAATATGGGGTAGAGCATTTTAGACGAAACCGTGGAAGATGTATGGGGGCTGTTTATTGGCAGCTAAATGATTGCTGGCCTGTTACTTCTTGGGCTTCTATTGACTATTGTGGAAGATGGAAAGCTCTTCATTATTTTGCTAAAAGATTTTTTGCTCCTTTAATGTTGTCTTGTGAGGAAGAGGGAATGTTGACTCAAAATGTAAATATTAATGATGCAGCCTTTAATATTAAACCTGCAGTTAAGCTAAATATTGCAAATGAAACACAACATACTCAGGTTGTAGGGATTAAGTGGTCTCTTAGAAAAAATGACAACACTATTATAAAAGAAGGAACTATAGATAAAATAGAAGTTGAGGCTTTATCAAGTTTATGGTTTGAACAAATGAATTTTGATGACATTAATATACGAGAAACATATTTCACTTATAGCATGTATCAATATGGTGAATGTATTTCAGAAAGTAGTGTTATATTTACTTTGCCAAAGTTCTTTAAATTTTTAAACCCCGAGTTGGAAGCAAGAATAGATGGTGATGAGATTATTATAACTGCAAAAAAATATGCGAAATCAGTTGAAATATTGAATACCAACGAAGACTTTATACTTTCAGATAATTACTTTGATATGAACGCTGGAGAAAAGCGAGTTAAAATTATTTCTGGTTCAGATAGAGATATTAAATTAAGAAGTATTTATAATATAAAATAGGATTTGTATAGGCGAACATTATTCGCCTATTTTTTGCATAACCATGCATTTTGTTTATAGTGAACTTACTGTCTTGTGCTAGTTATTTTAAAATAGAAGCAACTAAACTTGATTATGGGAACTTCCTACACTAGTAAATATCAACAAGACTATTTAGGGGTACATATAAATACTTGACTTTTTGTGCTGTTTTTCATAGATAGCACTTAAATTTAACTATAATATAATGAATATTTATACATCTGAAGATGGAAAATCTTTATTTTTTTTATTTTTAGTTAATCTGAATAAACTTATTAAGGTATAATTTATCTAAAGAAATGCTCTTTATTCGTAAATTATTAGCTATAATTTTCGAGTAATAAATTTAGGAACAATATGACTAAATCTGTTATTCATGAATTGTGGAAAAAGACCAAAGGGATTTTTATCTTTTTTAATAAATATATAAACTGCTAAAAGAAGATGTGTATGAATAGGAACGCTGAATGTAGAATGGAACTAAATAACTGTATGAAAAAGCGAAGTGTGGATGGTAACTGAATAACTGGATGAAAAAGCTGAATGTGAATGGGAATTAAATAACTGGATGAAAACGTTGAATGTGGATGGTAACTGAATAACTGTATGAAAAAGCGAAGTGTGGATGGTAACTGAATAACTGGATGAAAAAGCTGAATGTGGATGGGAACTGAATAACTAGATGAAAAAGCGAAGTGTGGATGGAAACTGAATAACTAGATGAAAACGCTGAATTAGAGCGAAATAGAATACTAATTCTATTGTTAACTTGCATAGTTTATCTTAAAATATTTTTTACACTAGAAATAAGCCTAAAGTGCCTTTACTATTAGTCTTACTAATATGCCACTTAGAACCATTATATTTTTCAATTTTTTTCTAACCTTTACATAACCTGTTTATAATCTCAAATGTACGATTATTATAAGGTAAAGCTATGTTTAGGATAAATT
>LJHD01000208.1 GCA_001983475.1 Candidatus Epulonipiscium fishelsonii
CCATATATTATCCAATCAATTTTTTCTGCTTTCGCAACATTCACGCTTAGCCTTATTTCATACTTACGTTGTAGTTTGAGTGGCTTTAGGGATTTCAAGCAATTCAAGTAGTATATGGCATAGTTAATAACTATGGCTACGTACTAGTTTCCCAATACGCTTACTGAATGAGAGGGTTTTACGCCCTTATTCTATAAGTTTTTTGCATTTGAAGCTTAGCCCAATCTGTAGTTTCTATTCCAAGATTTCTAACAAAATGATGGTCGCCTGTTTCGCTAATTATTATAGGCTTTTGAATATTATGTTCTTTCATAAAAGTTATAATGTGTTCAATTTTTTTAATAGGGTTTGCATGTTCACCTGCAATAAAGATACTTTCATTTATATCTTTATTATTAGATGTGTCAATTTCGTCCCGAAAATATTTTTTTGGATACATACTTACTCCAACCCAATCAACATATTCATCTCCAGGATAAAACATTTCAAAAGGTGTATCAAGTCCGCCTATATCATCAGGTGACCAAACCATCCCAATGTTATCATGTTGTTTTGCTATATTAGATACATATTGAAAACTTTCTATAAATCCTGCCGAATCCACTTCTCCTGTAAATACATTCCTTCCACTGGGACCATTGTTCATTTCTCCGCCAAAACGAATTAATGCATCTAAGCCTTGTGATGATAAGTAGTCAATAGTAGAGGCAATATATTCTTGTGGAGTTTGATGCAGTGGAAATTGTGAACTATTTGCAGTATCCAAAGTACTTCCCGCTGTGTTCCAGGCTAAAAAAACAAGTTTATCTTCCTCTTTAGCAAGATTTAACATATTTTGTATGTAAGGAGTCTTAATGTCTTGACCAAATTCTAGGTAAACTAGCAACATAGATTCTTCACTAGGATATCTAGAGCGAATATCTTCATTATTATATGCAACTCCAATATAAGTGTCTTTATCATAGTAAGAACCGTATATAACACCTTGAGTTGGTTCAAACTTTGCATCAAAATATGGGGCTGATGCATTAGAATTTAATTGAAACACTTCTAAGGAAGGTTGTAATGTCATCAGCTTAGCATAAGCATAACTTACGTCATGTCCTTGTGATTCTCCAAAGGGTATATATAGTTTAAAGTTTTCATATGCTTTTTCATAATTTCCGATAGTATTATAAGCATTTGCTAATTCTAAATGATGATTTAGCAATATGTTAATTCGCTCTTGACTTTCTGGCTCAGGAGTCATAATTGATATTACTTGTTCTGAAGCTGCAATCTGATTTTCTAAATTATTTTCTGATTTAGATAGTGTATACTCATCTAAAGGTTTCCATATTGTATTTGGAAACACACTCGCTAAAATTGGTGTCGTACCTAATATTAATGTTAATCCTATAATACTAAATTTTTTTAACATAATAATCTCCTTTTAATTAATATAGGTATTTGTGCAATATTCCAAGGAAAAGG
>LJHD01000209.1 GCA_001983475.1 Candidatus Epulonipiscium fishelsonii
GGTGAAGAAGAAGATATAGTCTGTGCTTACATGAAAATGTAAGAAGTTCAATGGGGGTAACTCAAGAGAACTGCAATAGGAATAGCGACTTATTGTGAACGACAATCTCCCATCACATAATGAATGTGATGGTTTTTAAAGATTTTTAACTTAAATACTTTTTTTGTGTTATATTAGTGCACTGTTCTTAGTGTGTTGAATAAATTTTTAAAACAAAAAGAAAGTAAAAAAACTTTAAGAGCCACTCTTCTTTATGGGCGGGAGGTTCAGCATATTGGTCAATGCAAAGGTGCTTGTGTAGGTGAAATAAGTCAAGAAGAATATAAAATTATTATTGATGAAATCACTAGTTTTTTAAAAGGAAACTATAAAGAAATATTAAAAAGACTGGAGCAAGAAATGTTTTTTTATTCAAAGTTACTAGATTTTGAAAAGGCTCTGCTACTTCGTGACCAAATTCAACTTATAAAAAATATTGAGCAAAAGCATTTAAGCATTAACAATTCTTTAAATGACCAAGATATAATTGCTTTTGCAAGAGGTTACCAAGATACTCTAATTCAAATTTATTTTGTACGAGAAGGTAAATTAGTTGGAAGAGAACATTTTATATTTAAAAATTCAAATAATGATGAAATTGAAAATATATTTAGAAATTTTATTATACAATTTTATAACGAAGCTATATTTATACCAAAAGAGATAATAGTTCAAGTTATTCCTGAAGAGCAAGATATATTAATAGAATTTTTAACATATAAAAAAAGAAATAAGGTAAATATAATTTATCCAAAAAAAGGTGATAAACACAGATTATTGGACCTGGCAATAAAAAATGCACAAGTGACATTTCATCAGTTTGGAGACCAGCTAAAAAAGAAAGAAGAGAGAATATTTATAGCATTAGAAGAATTAAAAACCTTGTTAGATTTACCTTTTATTCCAAGAAGAATTGAAGCTTATGATATTTCTAATATACAAGGTGTTTTTTCAGTAGGAGGGATGATTGTTTTTGAAAATGGTAAACCCAAGAAAAGTGAATATAGAAAATATAAAATTAAAAATATAGCTACACCAGATGATTATTTAAGCATGCAGGAAGTAATTGAAAGAAGACTTAGTAATATGCAACACATGCCAGATTTATTTTTTATTGATGGAGGAAAAGGCCATGTTAATGTAGTTAACCAGATTTTGTTGCAGCTTAATCTTGAAATTCCAGTATGTGGAATGGTTAAAGATGATGATCATAAAACAAGAGGATTAATATATAAAGAAAAAGAATTAGATATTGATAAGAGAAGTGAAGTTTTTAAATTAATTACTCGTGTTCAAGATGAAGTTCATCATTTTGCATTGGAATATCATAAAACTTTAAGGACTAAAGGGCAAATTCAATCAGAGCTAGATAATATAAAGGGAGTTGGAAAAGTAAGAAAAAAAATATTGCTAAATCATTTTAAAAGTGTAGCTAATATAAAAAAAGCTAGCTTGGATGAAATTAGTAAATTAGAAGGTATATCTAGTAATGTAGCTGGAAATATATACAAATATTTTAATTAAAATTTAACAAATTATAACTTTCATGATATTTTTATTAGTGCTATAATAGGTGAATAGCCGAGGGAGGATTATAATGTATTCAGTTAGTGTAAGTAAATTGGTTAAAGATTTTGAATTAGAATCTTTGACACCAGAGATTGTATATAACAAAAGACTAGTTACTGAAGATGATGTAAACAGACCTGCATTACAATTAGCAGGTTTTTTTGATTATTTTGACCCGACTAGGCTACAAATTATTGGTAAAGTAGAACATACTTATCTTGAAAAAATGGACTCTGAGTGCAGGAAAGAATGTATCGAAAAGTTATTTTCATATAAAGAAATTCCTTGTATAGTCTTATGCCGAAAAGATGTTTATGCTTTCCCAGAAATGCTTGAATGTGCTAAAAAGCAAGAAATACCTTTATTTAAAACCTGTCTTCCAACAACAACTTTTGTAGCTGAAGTAAACAGATGGTTGCAGATTGAACTTGCACCGAGAATATCTATTCATGGAGTATTGGTTGATATTTATGGAGAAGGAGTTTTAATAAAAGGAGAAAGTGGAATAGGAAAAAGCGAAACAGCTTTGGAACTTGTGCGAAGAGGACATCGATTAGTAGCAGATGATGCTGTTGAAATAAAAAGAGTATCTGAAAACGTATTAATAGGGACTTCTCCAGAAGTGATACGTCATTTTATTGAAGTAAGAGGAATTGGAATAGTTGATATCAAGCAAATATTTGGTGTTGGGGCAGTGAAAGAAACTAAACCTGTAGATTTGGTTATTGAACTGGAGCTTTGGAATAAAAAGAAAAGTTATGATAGGCTTGGTTTAACAAATGAATATACTGAAATTTTAGGTGTAAACATTGTTACAAATCGTATTCCCATAAGGCCGGGTAGAAATATTGCCATAATATGTGAAACGGCAGCTATAAATTTTAGGCAAAAAAAAATGGGATATAATGCAGCCGAAGCACTGAATGAACGTTTAATGAAAAACTTGAAAAATAATTAATATATTCGGAGGTAGAAAATGTATTATATAGGAGTAGATTTAGGTGGAACAACAATTAAAGTTGGATTAATTAATGAAGAATATAAAATAGTTCAAACAGCTGTATGTGATACTAAAGCTGAAAGACCACCTGATGAAATATTAAAAGACATGGCTTTTTTATGTAAGGAAGTAATGAAAAAAGAAAATATCTCTGAGGAAGATGTTGATTCAATTGGAATTGGTTGTCCTGGACTTGCAATTCCACAAGACGGAATACTTTTAACCTCTCCAAACTTACAAACATTTAAGAATACAAATGTAAAAGCAGAAATTCAAAAGTATATAAATTTACCTGTATATATTGAAAATGATGCAAATGTTGCAGCTTTAGGAGAAGTAATAAACGGAGCTGCTAAAGGTGTAAAAAGTGCTGTAGTTGTTACCCTTGGAACAGGAGTTGGTGGCGGAATCATCATTGATGGCAAAATCTATAGTGGAGCATTTTTTGGAGCAGGAGAAATTGGTCACCATAGTATTTTATTTAAAGATGGATATAAATGTGGATGTGGAAGAACAGGATGTTGGGAACAATATGCTTCAGCAACGGCACTTATAAGAGATGCTAAAATAGCAGTTGAAAATAGAGATAGTAAGATAAAAGAACTAACAAATGGTGGCGCAATTAATGCTAAAATAATTTTTGATGCAGCTCAAGCTGGTGATGAAGTGGCAAATAAACTTCTTGACCAATATTTTAAATTTATTGGAATAGGAGTTTTAAATTTAATAAATATTCTTCAACCTCAAATGATAGTTTTAGGAGGAGGAATGAGTGCTCAAAAAGAAAACTTAATTAATCCTGTTGTTAAATATTTAAAAGAAAATATGTTTGGAGGATTAGAGTTAAGAACAGAAATAAAAGCGGCAGACCTTGGAAATGATGCTGGAATTATAGGTGCAGGACTTTTAGGAAAATCTTTGTAGATAAAACTTATTTATCTTTTCTAAGCTCTATAAAGCTCTTAGAGGATGAGAAATAAAACTGCAGAATTATAAGAAATACAATTAAGAATAGAGTGAAAACTTATTAACAAAGAGGAGGAAGCAATGATGTTCCAAGTATCATTGCTATAAATAGATGAAAATTGCAATAGGGAATGACCATGTAGCAGTAGCTATGAAAAATGATGTTGCTGAATATTTAAAATCTAAAGGCTATGAAATTGTTAATGTGGGAACAGATAGCTCTGAAAGTACACATTATCCAATCTGGGCTGAAAAAGTTGCTAATATGATAATTTCTGGAGAAGTTGAAAAAGGTATTTTAATTTGTGGCACAGGTGTTGGGATTTCAATAGCAGCAAATAAAATAAATGGAATTAGAGCAGTTGTATGTTCTGAACCATATTCAGCTAAACTTTCTGCACAACATAATGACACAAATATTCTTGCATTTGGGGCTAGAGTAATTGGAATTGAAATGGCTAAAATGATTGTAGACAGTTGGCTTGAGGCACAATTTGAAGGTAACAGGCATAAAATAAGAATTGATATGATTAAAGAAATAGAAAAAAAAATGTAACTGGAATATTTAAGAAGTTTGTTTTCATTAATGTTGATTAACAAAAATAGAGCGGGGCTTGTGAGTCTTGCTCTATTTTTGTTTTTTATATTTTAATAAGATTTTTATATGTTAAAGAGGTAAAACTTGAATTAAATGGATATAATAGTAAATATAACCTTTATATCCAAATACTTCTGTAAATTTAATTTTTAATTATCATGAATTTAAATTATCATGAATGAAATTGATTAAGATCAACAAAATATTATTAAAGAAAAAGACTTATGAAGGTCTAGAAAGTTGTTTATAACGTCAATCCATTTGATGAGTTGATTAAACAAAGTAATAAAGGTACTATGTTATTTATAGTATCTGCCTTATTTGCGATAGTAGATAATTTGCTATTACGAATAAAGAAGATGGAGTTTTGCCCTATCTTCCTTATCGAGATAAGTTAAAAAGATTTTATTTCTATCTCGAAAAAGGCAATTCATCCCATCTATATAGATTGGGACTTCTTGCTAAAAAACGTTAAAAATTAGAAAGGACGATAGTATATGTCAGAAAACAAGGATTATATTAAGCAAAAGTTTAACAAGGAAGTAATTAATACTTATAAGCGTATTGCTACAGAAGTAAAATATAAATCGTCTGGGTTGCTTGCACAAATTAATAAATACGGAGGATATGAAGCATCTATAAAATATATCATGACAGATGCTAATACTGTAGACTTTGGTGTATTGTGGGAATTTCAGCGATTAGATTTATCAATAGAGGCTCTTATTATAAAACAGGATTATAAAAGTTTATTTCCTGATTATATATTAGAATTTTGCGAAAACAGACTTAAAGAGTATAATTATGCTCCAAACAATATAGCCCCTAAACATGTGGAGCTAAAAAAAGATTTAATTGAAAACAATAACTTAACAGAAGAAATTAAACCAGCATATAATTGGAACGAAGTGAGAATTTCGACTAGTATGTGGGAAGACTTATTTTTGAATGAAAAAGTATTTACTCAAAAAAATCAAGATTTATTTTTAAGAATATACTTAGTAGGTGGCAAGTGTATTCAATCTACAGATTTAGCAATAGAAGAAGGATATAGTGAAAAGTATCCCTTTAAAGAAGTAATTGCTTCATTGAGCAAAAGAATAAAAGCTCATACAAAAATTGAACCACCAAAAATTAAAGAAGAAATTTTATGGTGGAATGTTGTTTTTATAGGTTGGTTTAATTCAAATAAATCTTTTGAATGGACACTTGCTCCTAAATTATTTGCTGCTATTGATAATCTTAATAATAGCAATAAAATAGATACTTCAAAGATAAATTTAAAAATGGATACCAATGAAATTAATAAAAGAGGAGAAAATATGGAGAAAAAACCGAAAGTGAAATCTATAGATGATTTTGTAATGGATTTATTTGCTGATATATCTACCAAAGAGCCAAAATTAAAAACTGATGAAGAAAAAATTGATATAGCTTCTATTGAGCAGAATATTAATAATATTTTAAAACAAGATTCAGTTGTTGAATGCAATGATGCTGAAGAAAAAGTTGAAGTTGCTTATAAACAGAATATTGAGGATATACCAAAAAAAGAAAAAATTGATATTGTTGTTATTAAACAAGATAATAATACAGTTACTGAAAAAGAAAAGATGGATACTAGTTATACGAAAGAAAAAATTGACAATATTATTGAAAAAGCAAATAGTATCTCTAGTTTTAAAGAAGAAAAAGTTGAAATTGAAAAAATTAAAATATGGGAAGATCTAAAAACAGTCTGTTTAGACTATTATGGAGCTATTTGTGAAGTTTGTGGAATTGACTATGGCTATACCTATGGAAATCAATTTGAAAGATACATTGATATTCATAATTTAAAATCAACGCACAAAGAAGATGATAATCTTGATATAAACCCAGAGGAAGATCTTGTACCTGTTTGTCATAACTGTCATTTTATTATGCATACTAAACAGCCTTGTTATACCATTGACGAGATGAAAAAGATTTGTGAAGAGAATGGTAAATAATTATGAAAAAATTGATACTAGCCGAAAAACCTTCAGTGGCGAAAAACATAGCTGATGCTTTTAAAATTAAAGTCAGAAAAAATGGATATTTTGAGGGAGAAGAATATATTATTACTTGGGCTTTTGGTCACTTAATTCAATTATATGATGCCAAAGATTATGACGAAAAAATGAAATATTGGAAATTAGATAAATTTCCATTTATTCCATTAAACTTTAAATATAAAGTAAAGCCCTCTTCCGAAGATAAAGAACTGCCTGATGAAGGAGCAACAGCCCAAATAGCAATTATAAAAGATTTAATAAATAGAGAAGATGTAGATAGTATAGTATCAGCTACCGATTATGACAGAGAAGGCCAATTAATAGCCGACGAGCTATTTTTGTACTTTAATGTTCAAAAACCTATATATAGAATTTTAATTAATGAATGGACTGAAGAAGCTGTAAAAAAAGGAATGTCAAATCTATTGCCAAATTCTAATTTACAATATTTACAAGATGCTGGAATGAGTAGACAATGGTCAGATTGGATTATCGGGATAAATTTAACATCGGTTGCATCGCTAAGATATGGTAGTTTTAAACAAATGATTAATATTGGTAGAGTATTACTACCAACTTTAAAAATTATATATGATAGAGATAAAGAAATAGCAGAATTTAAAAGTGTTACTTATTATAAATTAACAGCAAAATTAAAAACTTTAGAAGAAGATGAACTTGATGGTGTATATTATGAACAAGTTGAAAAAGATAAGTATAATGAAAAATTTGAAGATAAAGCTTATTTAATGCAAATACAAAAAAAATTAAGTAAAGCACAAATTATTACAAAAGAAGTGGAAAAGAAAAAAGAATATCCTCCTTTGTTATTTAACTTATCAAATTTGCAAGGTCATGTTACAAGTAAGTATAAAGCTCTTACATCCGATAAAGTTTTGAAGATTGCTCAATCTTTATACGAAAAAAAATATATAACCTATCCTAGAACTGCTAGTGTTGCATTAGAAGAAACGTTAATCAACAAAACAGAAAAAGTTTTAAACACTCTTAAAATCGGCTTATCATATGAATCTCAAATTAAATTTATCAATACAAAAAGAATATTTGATAATTCTAAAGTAGAAAGTCATAGTGCCATAATTCCAACTTATCTAAAACCTCAAAATTTAACTCAAGATGAAGAAATTGTATATCAATCAGTTAAAGAGCGATTTATAATGCAATTTTTACCTATTGCTGAATATGAAGAAACTAAAATTATCTCCAAGCCTGAAGGAGATATAAAAGGTGTGTTTATATCTAGGGGAAAAGTTGAACTTGTGAAAGGGTGGAAAATAGTTGAAAATGCAAATACTAAAGATGTATTGCTTCCAAAAGTTGAATTAAATGATATTCTTGAAATTACTAATTCTAAAGTTAATAAAATTGATACAAAGCCTCCAAAGTTACATACAGAGAAGACTTTGCTTAAGATAATGGAAACTTGTGGAAAGAAGTATAACGATGAAGATGAGGCAGCGAAAAATATTTTAAACGGTTTTAGTATTGGAACTCCTGCAACAAGAGCTGAAACTATAAAAAAATTAAAAACAACAGGATATATTATTACAAAAACTAAAAGCCTAACTTGTACAGAGTTAGGAAAAACACTAGTAAATAATTTTCCTATCAAGGAATTAATGGATTTGGAATATACAGGAAAGCTTGAGAAAAAATTATTTGATATAGAAAAAGGAAAATTTAATAAAAACGAATTTTTGGAAAATATTATTGAATTTACAAAAAAGTCTGTAGAGCTTATAAAAAATGATAATGTTTCCCCTAGAGCTATTGTTTTAGAAAAAAATAGCTTAGGGAAATGTCCTATATGTAATAGTGACGTAATTGAGAATGATAAAGCCTTCGGATGTGCAAATTGGAGAAATGGATGTAAATTTACTATATGGAAGAATGATAGTTACATTAAATCTTTAGGTAAAGAGGTAACCCCTATGATGGTAGAGTTGTTATTAAAAAATGGTAAAGTTGGTTTTAAAAATTTAAAAAATTATGATGGAACTTTATATTCAGCTTATTTTAGTTATATGCAAGATGATAAAAATGTTTTTAAATGGCAAAAATATTTTATCAATTGATATTGACAAAACAACAGTAAAGTGATAATATAACTTGTAAGTTTTTAAATATAAAACCTAGGTTAAATTAACCAAGCGTTAAAATATTGGGAGGGTATAATTATGGCATATGCTATTGATGATAGTTGTATCAAATGTGGAGCTTGTGAAGCTGAATGTCCAGTTGGATGTATTTCAGAAGCACAAAGTAAATACGTGATCGATGCTTCTAGTTGCGTTGAATGTGGAGCTTGTGCAGCTGTTTGTCCAGTTGGAGCACCAAATCCAGAAAATTAATATTTTTTTGTAAAAAAAACAACTAAAATAAGTAGCTATTACAAACACATGTGGTCAATCACTACATGTATTTGTATATTCTATATATTTATTCTGAGTAAGAAGAAAAGATTTATGTCTTTTCTTCTTATTTTTGTTGTAATAAAACAGTTATTAAATAATTGCAACATACATATATATTTAAGGGATACACCTTGTGCCAATATAAATTATAGAACTCTCTTCTTTATATACTACACAATAAATTTCTTCAAACTATAATTTCAATATTTTGCATATTCATATAAAAAATATACGCTATAGAGAAATCATGATATAACACTTATGCCCTTAGAAGTGATAAATCTGAGATAAAAACAATTAATATGCTTATGCAGAGAGTTCAATATAATTTTGATAAAGAAAAGATGATATATCTTTTTTATTAACTTAAGAAAATTTAAAAATTTCAGACAGGAGAATATTATGAACAAAAATAAAATAAGAGAAAACATTATTGTTGCAACTTATGCAATACTATTATTTCTAGTATTAACAAACTTGAGTGCAGTTAATGATATGTCTGTAACTGTATTAAAATTACTAAATCCTATTATTTATGGTTTTATATTTGCGTACATATTAAAAGGACCATATAATTTTATACGTGATAAAGTTATTAGATTTAAAGGTGATAATTCATACTTCGATAATTTAAAACAAGCCATATCTTTAATTTTGGCATATATTGTTTTTATCGGAGTAATAATATTACTGATTATAGCAGTTGTTCCTCAATTATGGTCTAGTGTAAATAGTTTTATATTAGAAATAAGTACAATAGAGTTTGATAAAATTATAGAAGGACTTAAAAATTTAAATGCTTTTAATTTATCAGGAGAAGAACTAGCTAATATATGGAAAGAAATTGAAGCAGGTTTGAAAGAACTAGTAACCATATTAACTAATTTAATATCAAGAATTATCCCTGCAATTATGAATTTCCTAGTAGGATTTACTTCTAGTATTACTAATTCTGCTTTGGTATTTGTTTTTTCACTATACTTTTTATTAAGCAAAGAAAAACTTGTAATTCAAACTAAAAAATTATTTTTTGCATTTTTACCTCAAAAAATAGCAACTTATTTAATACATGTAGGAAATGTAATTGATGGTGCATTTTCAAATTTTATAACAGGACAGATCACAGAAGCTTTTATTTTAGGAACATTATCTTTTATAGGTATGACGATACTTAATTTTCCATATGCTATTTTAGTAAGTATAATATTAGGAGCAACAAATATAATTCCTGTTGTTGGACCAATATTTGGAGCAATTCCTGCAACATTTATTGTTTTTATGGCTGAGACATCAAATCCTATGCAAGCAGTATGGTTTATTTTATTTATAATTGTATTACAACAAATTGATGGCAATATAATATATCCTAGAGTTGTAGGTGGCTCAATTGGATTACCTGGACTGTGGGTTATGATTACAATTTTAATTGGCGGAAGTTTATTTGGAGTTATGGGTATGCTTATTGGTGTTCCAACAGCTGCTGTTATTTATAGGCTTCTTAAGGAAATCACCGAAAAAAAATTAAAAGAAAAAAATATTATGCTTAATATTCAAGATATATAATAAAAAGACTTTTAGCCTTTATAGGAAGGCCAAAAGTCTTTTTTAAAATTCATTTAATAATATAATATCTATATTTCCCAAATCTTTAATCTGTTGCAATCCATCTAAATGGATTTCCTCAGTCATCGCTGTACAACAATTTGAAATGACACTAATATGATATTTTTGTGCAGGTTCGGATGTTATAGTTGCTACTACACAGCTATGAGTCATCATTCCTATAATAATAAGATTTGTTATTTCTAAATCACTAAGAATTTCATCTAAAGTAGTTTGAAAAAAAGCATTTCTAAATTCCTTAGTTACTATAACAGGATTTTCAATTAAATCTAAAACTTCCGAAACAATTTCCCCTCCATGCGTACCTGCTATAAATGGATAATTTTTACTATGTTCATCAGGTTGAGAAATATGCTGGGTTAAAATTACAGGTATTTTATTTTTATTTGCTCTTCTTATAGCTGTTTCTATATTTTTCAATATTTTATCCATATTCCATAAAGGAAATTTTCCATATGATAAATAATCAACTTGAGCATCAATTACAAGTAGTGCTTCCTTCACTTTTATTACCCCCTTAATTATTCATAATCTTTGTTTATATTTTGCACTTTTGCCATCTTAAATATTTCTTTACTATTATCACTTAGTAATGAAGTTGTTTTTTCTTTATACAATTTGTTGCACCCTCTCTATTATCAATAAACTTATTATCTAATTTAAATATTTTTTACAATAAATTTCGCCATAACACACAATACCCATATGTGTTTGGCAAAAAGACTTTATAAAATTAATACTATTCTAAGAATTTTCCCGTTGATATCTAAGACTTACTGCAATACAATTAATAGAAAATATCAGTCTAGGATTAATTTCCAATTTATTTTTTATGTTTAATGCAAATAAAAAAGCATAGAACCACCAGAAGTTACCCCACGAAGTGATATTATATAGATAGTTTTTCTAAAACCTAATCCAACAGAATGTTCTATAAAATAATCTGAAATTTTATTTAGCAGAACATCTAAACATTCAGCATATGCAATATCAGCTCGCTTTCTATTAAATTTATGTACAATACGTTTTATAGGGTCTCCTTCTATAAAAGCTTTTTGTTTGTAGACTTTAAATCTACTTATTTTAAAATTTGTGATTTATATTTATAAAAAATATTGATACATGTTCAACTTGCTTTTTTCCTACATATATGCAAACATCCTTAAATGTAAGTTCATCACCTGCTGAATCAGCTATTATTTTAAAATTATCTTCTACAAAAAACATTGTTGTTATAATAAGCTCTTCTGCCTAGACTAATCCATAGCATAAAATTAATAAATGCATTATCATTATTTTTTTCATTAGTATAGGCTTGTTTGAGTTTTTCTATACTTTTTATTGTCATTTTATCTATATCAACAAATTTTGTTTGATTTATATCAATGCATAAGTTGAACATAAAATCATATTTTGACCTGTATAATTGGAAAATTCTTTTATAACATTTAGTTGTTCGACTTCCATACTAATAAAAATTAAAATTATCAACCACATTGAATATTCGCAATTAAAAATTGCTCAGAAGTTTTGCTCTAAAATATTTGCTTTTAGAAATCACTAGTATTCAGCTTTTTATATAATTATTGCCATAAAACAACTTATATAAACATTATTCATAGGAACAGCGTAACTAAATCTATTATTTGTAAAAAATATCAAATAAACTCCTTCTAACTAATTAATTTTATTAAGTAAATGTTTTACATCTATTGAATTATTATCCATTCAACAGGACTATCAATGCCATTATTATAATCTTCTAGTAGTTGATTAACTTTAACATCTGGATAGATTGCTCCTTTAGTATAATTTGGAACTATATTAAAATACTTAGTCGAATAGTTCATAACAAGAGGTAAAGACGTTAATTGTACACTTCTTACTTCCCCAAAATGGTTTATATTTCCTCCAGTTGGGGTTCCAACCAATGTACTGTTCAATATAGTTTTTGTGTCCCATGTATTTAAAACGGCTGATGAAAACGTTGAACTTCCAATAAGAGTATACACTTTAAATTTTTGTATATTTTGTTGGTCTTTCAGCATTTTTAAAAGCGGAGATATAACTTCTGAATTTCCACCAGTATTATAACGCAAATCTATAATAATCTTTTTATATTTATTTTTTTTTAATTCCTGTTTTATTGTTTTTGCAAATTCATCCATAGGAAATTGTGGATTTTCCCTACAAATATTATATTGAATAAAAAATGTTTGATTTCTTAATGGATTTGCC
>LJHD01000210.1 GCA_001983475.1 Candidatus Epulonipiscium fishelsonii
GAATTATAGCTAATAATTTATAAATAAAGAATATTTATTTGTACAAATCATAGTTAAATGCATTTGTGTAAATTAACTATAAATAAAGATTTAAAGACTTTATAGCTTTAGCTACATTGTACTACATTTAGATTTTAGTGCTATATATAAAAAATAGGGTGTAAACAACGTGTCTAAATTTGTAATCAATAAAAGGAGAATATGGGTATGTATAAAGAAATATATGAAATAGTTCCGAAGGTATTAGCTAAGCGTAAAAGAATAACGTCAAAAAGTATGACAAAAATCTATGATGATGAAATTTGGTTTGATGACTATTTTTCCTTAAAGTATATTGACAAAACTACTATTGCGATAGGAGAACCCAGATATTGGCAAAGAAATTATAGCTATTTAATTTTGGGAGATAAGCAAGCATTGATGTTTGATGCTGGATCAGGAGAAAAAAATATCCAAAAAGTAGTAAGAAATTTAACAAATTTGCCAATAATTCATATGATAAGTCATTATCACTATGACCATATAGGTAGCACAGAAAAATTTAAAAAAATATATTTAGCAAAAAATCAGGTTAAATTACAAAAAGTTTTAGTTAATAATACTATAATTCCTAAAAACACTTTAGGGTTTTTAGAAAAAAAGAGGTCACCAAAAATTCAGTTTAACAAAATAATAAGAAACAAAGAATTTATAAATCTAGGGAATAGAAATCTACAAGTATTATATTCTCCAGGACATAATTCGGAATCGATTTCTTTATATGACCTTGTGAGAAAACAACTTTTTATAGGAGACTATTTGATGAAAGGTATAATGCCATTGATAAAATCTACAATAGTTCAAACTTCATATGTAGAATTTAGATGGGCTACTAAAAATTTAATAAGTAATGTACAACCTGGAACTAAAATGTATGCTTCTCACCCTTTTGAACTTGCAAAAGATTTAAATAATAAACAATATATAGGAGGTGTTGAATTTTGTGATCAACTGGAATTGTCATATAAAGATTTAATGGATCTAAATCTATTTCTTAACCAGCATATTAAAGAAAACATACTGCCTAAGAAGATTAAGGTAAATGATAATATTAAAATTATTTTTTAATTTCTAGTGGCCCTTAAAAAGTTATACAAAATAAAGTATAATAAATGAACTTATGTTTTGCCATAAAAAGTAAAGGCCTATTCTCTTATGTATTAATAAACTCTCTTATAGCTATTGCCTACGTATAAATAAGGAGGAATTATATGGAAATTGTATTGTTAGGATTAACAGTAAGCTTATTAGCTATACCTTTTATGGGAGGGATGGAAGGAAATACTTCTAATGCAGATATTACTACGTTTAATGGAGTTGTTGAAGAAGTACATGGTTCTTTGACCACAATCAAGCTCGATGAAGAGCAAAATCAAATTTTATCATCTGATGATAAAGTAAATGTTGACTTATCAGAATTGGATGCAAGCTTTATAATAGAGGATGATACGATATTTGAGTATACAGGAGATATTATGGAGTCTTACCCTTTAAAATCTCATGAAGTAGAAATGAATGAATTTGAAAAGATAATTAACGATGGAACGGAAAACACTGTTGCAAATTTATTACTAAAGATTTAAAATCATTTACTTGGCATAAGAGCAAAGAGAACATTATATTTAATCATAATGAGGTAGGAGCGAATCTACTCCCAAACTCTCAAAAAAAACATTTCAACTCATGGTATGTTCACTATAAGTTGAAATGTACATAAAATTATAATTTTAATAATACTCCTAAGATTGCTCCCCCTAGAATATAAACTACAGGGTGTTTTTTGTATTTAATAATTAATATATATGCAACTAGACATAAAGCCATTCTGCTTATAACATATAAGAATGTTGGCTGTATGAAAAATATTTTATAACCTAACTCAAGTCCTGCTGCACAGATTATTCCAGCAACAACAGGACGTATTCCATAAAATGCGTTTTTTACGTATTGGTTATCACTGAACTTTGTAAAGAAATGAGCTATAATTATAATAAGTACAACAGAAGGCGTTATAAGTCCACCAACAGCAACAAGAGAACCTGGTATTCCTTCTATATTAAAACCAATAAATGTAGCAATATTTATTCCAACAGGTCCTGGAGTAGACTCTGCAATTGCAATTGCATCTAAAAGTTGTTGATCTGTTATCCAACCAGTTCTTTTTCCTAGTTCTTGTAAAAAAGGAATAGTAGCAAGTCCGCCGCCTAAAGCAAATAATCCTATTTTAAAAAAATTATAATATAAAGATAAAAAAATCATTTTGCACCTCTTTCGTTACGTTTTGCTAATATTCCTATTAATGCACCTGCTATAATAACATAAATAGGTGAAACGGCTAATAACAATAAAGTAGCAGCTCCAACAAATAAACATGCTGTTAATTTTCCTTTTATAGAAGGTTTCCCCATTTTGTAAATTCCTTGAGCAATAAATGCTACAACAACAATTCTTATACCAGCTAAAGCATGCTGAAACATTACATTATTTATAATTTGTTCAAAAACTGCAGCAATTGCAGTAATAATTATCAAAGAAGGCGTAACCATTCCCAAAGTTGCAACAATAGCTCCAATGGTACCCTTTCTTTTAAAGCCGATGAAGGTGGCTGTATTAACAGCAATAATTCCTGGGGTCATTTGTCCAATAGCAAAGTAGTCTAAAACTTCTTCTTCTGTTGCCCATTTTCTTTTTAGCACAATTTCTTCTTGTATCATGGGGAGCATGGCATAGCCTCCACCAAAAGTGAATCCTCCTATTCGAAAAAACATACTAAATAGCTCTATTAATTCTTTCATTTTAATCCTCCAATATAATATTATAGTATAATTATATACAAAATTATAAAAAATAAATAGGGATAAATAT
>LJHD01000211.1 GCA_001983475.1 Candidatus Epulonipiscium fishelsonii
ATGCAAACGATGAAATATCTGCACTAATTGATCAATTACCTACAGCAAATTCCGAAGAAGAAGTTAAAGCAATTACAGACCAAGTTGAAATGTTTTTTGCTGAAAATGTAATTAATATACCAGTACTATTTAACGGAAACTGGTTTGTATATAATGATAGTAGATTTACAGGATGGGCAACTGTGGATAATGCTTTTATTAATCCATCAAGCAGTTCTCATGACACTAAGATTTTGCAACTTATGGCACTTGAGCCAGTTAGAGACTAATAACTTCGTCTAACGTGTTAGACTTATATCTCAATCCTTTATGGGTGGGAGTTTCAGTTACACTAAGAGTTGCACTAGATGATCTGCTGTGCCTTCAGGATAAAGTAAAAAGATAGTACTATAGTTATTTTTTTATTATTTAACGTATGAATATAACACTTTTTTTACATAATAACAGTATAATTATGTAAAGGGAGTGTATTTTTTATGACAGATCAATCAAGTGTAGCAGAACAGGTAGCTGCAACAAATAACGGAATAAAAGAAATGGGTCAGGTGCCACCACCATTTGAAAAAAGTAATATTCACTGTGTTACAATAATAGGACAAATTGAGGGACATGTTGTAATGCCTTCTCAAAATAAAACTACTAAGTATGAACATCTTATACCACAATTTGTATCATTTTCAGAAGATAATGATATAAAGGGTATCTTATTAATTTTAAACACAATTGGAGGAGATGTCGAAGCAGGTTTAGCCCTTGCTGAGCTAATATCAAGTTTTGAAAAGCCTGTTGTAACACTAGTACTTGGAGGAGCCCATTCAATTTCTGTGCCAATTGCTGTATCTGGAAACTATTCTTTTATCACTCCAAGTGCAACTATGACTTTGCACCCAGTACGTATGAATGGGACAGTTTTAGGTGTTGTTCAATCATTTGAATATTTTGATCAAATGCAAGAACGAATAGTAGAATTTGTAGCTAGTAATTCAGAAATAGCTGCAAATAGATTTAGAGAACTTATGTTGGCTGTTGGAAAAATTGCAAAAGATATGGGGACAATTTTACAAGGACAACAAGCAGTAAATGAAAAATTAATAAATGAAGTTGGTGGATTAAAGCAAGCTATGGCAAAATTAAAAAAATTAATTGCGGAAAGAGAAAACACTTATAACGCAAACTAATAATTAATTTTTGGTATATCTACAATTTCATTGACAATATACTTCTCTCTCCTGAAACTCCCACCCCTAAAGGAGTGGGGTTCTTAGGTACTGACTAACT
>LJHD01000212.1 GCA_001983475.1 Candidatus Epulonipiscium fishelsonii
CTGAAACTTACTTAAATCAATCCCATTTCTTAGCACTATATAATTTTTAGTATTAAATAATGCTTTTGCTTCTTCTGCCATTCGTTGGTGTAATGCTATCAAGGTTGTATTTTTATATTTTATTAAATATTTAAGACTCCATTTATATAATTTATCTTTTTTAAAGTATGCATTTATTTCACTATGGATTGTATGAAACATTTTAATTTTTTTTGCATTTACAAATATCAATGCATATGTTACATTCAAATGAGAATGTATTATATGTGGCTGTATAATATTTATAGACTTATATATCCATAGGCATTTACTTATTTTTCTGGTTATTGTATTTTTGCAATTTATTTTATCTCCTAAGTAAATTACTTTTATTTTATTATCTTCTAAAATTTTCTCATTAAAAGTATCTAATTTAGTTGATAAACAAATTACTAAAACTTCAAATTTATCTTTATTTAATAAAAGTGCATAGTCTGTAACTAGCTTTTCTGCTCCACCCATTTCCAAATGACACATAAACTGTATTATTTTTATTTTATTTGTTTTCATAACACACCACTTTCTAAGATTTATGATTATGTTTTCTCCAGCGAGGGTTTGTATTTATACCATTTGGAAGTATTGCTATATTTTCCTTAGTAATTTTATATTTCCAGAAAGTATAAGGTAAACTTAACTGGTCTCTAAAAGTATACTTATTTAGTTCTTTCCACCATTTTTGCATTATCAATTTACATATATCATTATGTTTTCTTACTATTATAGTATTATCATATAGTCCATAATGTTTAGGAAAGCCTTCTTTGGAATATTTTAATATTTGCTTGTCAATCTCTTTAGGATTATATCTTTTATGGTATTTTATAGCTTTTGCTTCAGTGTAGGCACAATTTCTATGTTCATGTTTATGTAGACCAATGCTACTTGTACCCAAATAAGCTATTAATGGTGTTAAATCTGCAATAATTTCTATGCTTCCATCAATATAAATGGAATAATCGTAATTTTTAAATATTTTATAAGGAAAGAATTTTATATATCTATTTTTTTGTGCTGCAGAAAAGTCTTTTAAATTTTCGAATTTATTTATATCAATTTTTTTCCATATACTACTTTTTGGCACTTCTTGGTCGGTAATTATAAAATAATCACAATTTGATGAAATATATCGGGGCTCTTTCAGCAAATCATAATTTCCAATTATACATGTATATATAGCTATTTTAACTTTATTTATTGAATGAATAGATATTGTATTTTGAGGTAGTAATTTATCAACTATTTTAGATTTTTTATAGAAATCAATGGGCATATAAAGTATTTGTTTTAAAATGCGTAAATATTTTTTATTTTTTAAGCTAGATTTAAATTTTAATATATTTTTTCCTAAATTATATTCTGTACTATGATAAAGAGACAAATATTCTTCGTTTAATTTCATTAACTCCATACTAAATTTATCTTCCATACTAGCCTCCTTTCAAACTTATTTTTTTAATCCAAAGTTCCAACTATCTAAAGCTAGATTTACGTTATAATAGGGGTCTCATTCGTCTAGTTCATAATGCCATTTTGATCTAGACAGTTGTTTTTCATCCATAGATCCCCCTATTTTTTCTTGTGATAAATCATATCTTCTTGATTTGGGCTCATTAAACAACCCTAGAGTATTATTAGGATAATATAATTTATACAATACAAGCCCTTATAATTTTATCTATATCAAATCTCACAAATTAAGAGTGTATCACTTATTATTCCTCCATCATCTGGTTTAGAGATTTTAAATTTATAACCTAAATTCCAGCTTTCTATCATAGGTTTTATTTCAAAATAGTCATTAGGATTATGATAAATGCTTATCAGTAAGATAGGTTTTTGAGTACAAATAGTTTCTTTAGAACCTTGTAAAAACAAAGGTTCTGCACCTTCTATATCTACTTTAATTAATCCTACTTCTATATTGTGTTTTTTAACATATTCATCTAGAGTAATCATAGGAACATTTATTTTCTTTTTCCATGTTTTATTTCCATTCTTTAGGTTTATACTGGAACCTGGTCCATTTACAAAAATATTACAACTACCTGCCTTATCACCTAATGCTACATTCTCTGTTATGATATTTTTTAATTTATTCATTTTTATAGTTTGTTGTAACAATTTAAAATAATCTTTTGTTGCCTCAAATCTATAGATCTTTTCTACAGGTAATTCAGAAAATATCAAAGCACTATCACCTATATAAGCACCTACATCTATAATAGATTTATTTTTAATATAATCTAGATTTTTTAATTTATCTAATTCATGGTTATATATAAACACGCTTGGCTCAAAATGATTAATTGGTAGTATGTAGTCTTGATATACATACATATTGGATGATACTTCTAGTACTTGATTAAGCAAATCTCTATTTCTTCTAAT
>LJHD01000213.1 GCA_001983475.1 Candidatus Epulonipiscium fishelsonii
CCCAATCGAGGCAAAGTCCTGAATCCAAATTACTTTATTCCTTAATTTTTTGTTGTAAACAAATATTATTCCACTATAAAGAAATCAGCTTTATTAGTTAAATGTACTAAATAAATTATTCAACACCCTACATCTAAAAATATTTTTGACACTAGAAATAGGCTTAAAGTAATTTCTTTAAAGCCCATATATTATAAATTTAATTGTTTACTATCTTCTACATAACCTATTAATAATCTCAAATGTATTATGATTATTAATAATGTAACACTATGATTAGGATAAATTAACTATACATTTATCATCCAAGGTTTAAGTTTTTTGGAGAGATTATAAATAGTATTAAATTTATTCAAAATAAAATAAAAAAACAAAAAAGCTTTTTCTCTTATTACTTGATGTTTAAAACATATCTTATTTTTTTTATTTTAGTTTTTTATGATAGTTAGTGGTTGCTACTTACTTTTTTCACATTAATTAACTACTAAGGTATATACCTATATCTAATAAAATACACCTCGAAAAATACTCTAATATGTTTCTTCACACTAGTAAATTTTGCCCAATATAAATTATCAGTTCCCTCTCACTCCTTAATATCTTTATTGTTATTCTATTACTATAAAGATACTTTTTCAGTAGTCTTCTTTAAAAGTTATATGTTTGTTACTCAATAACAAAAAAACATTACTTAAAAATAATGGTTTTTCATAATTTATGAATAACAGATTTATGACACAACTAAATCTGTTATTCAGTTACTCACCAAAGTGGTAAGATTATAATTCCAATAAACAACGAAAATTTTACGAGCAATTTATCCCCTGACTAAAGTCACGGGTGTTTTGCTTAATTTATAAAAAGATTCCTTAGTTCGGTACACCAAATCTAGCAAGATTATTATTTCTGTAACGACTATCATGTGTTATATCAGCTCCAAACCAATCTGGTGCTAAAAAACTTTCAGCCTGTGCACGAGATGCAAAATTAACTTCAATTGTTAATAATTTGTTCAAGTCTTCTTCATAAATATCCAATTTAGCAGTAAGTCCATTACCTATTGGGATAAAGTATCTATGTTTTTTTATAAAGTTAGATTCAACTTTTTTTTCTAAGCTTTCAAATTGTTCTTTATTTATAGGCATTCTAAATTTTTCTCTTGCCAAATGACCGAAAGACTTCATTGAGGCAAAATACTGGTCATCTACCTGTCTAATTCTAATTATAGGATCCGTGGAAATATATCCTTGGGTAATGTATTCATTGCTATAATTTGATAACTCTGGAACTTTATTAACTAAAAATTTACGCTGAAATTCCATTTATTTAATCCTCCTATTATAGTTAGTATTACACTAAGTTTAACCCAAAAACTAATATTTGTATATAGTCACCTATAATTATTTAAAGAACTCATAAAATAACTAACAAAATTTTGTACATAATTATTCTTGAAATTTACTAATATAGCTTTTCAAAATAATTAGTTCAAAAACTTTATGTAAGTTTTTATTTTTAATCACTGTACATTTCAGTTCTTCAAAAGCTTTTTTTACATCAGCCTCATTAAGATTATATATATACGAAATATGTAAAGGAGAATATTCTTTAACAGAATTAAATTTCCATTGTCTTAAAATAAGATTACTTATGTATGTATCACTATTTTTTAATATGTAAAAAAATTCTTGTATACCAATTTCACTAATATTTAATTCTTTCATAATATTCGTAACTTTATCTTGTGTAGTTTTTAAAACATTTGCTACTTGTGAAACTTCGTAAGGAGGTTTATCACATTTTAATAATAAATCAATGTCCTCAATTTGTGGTTTTATATAATCTATATAAATATCTTGAAAAGTTTTTTCTTCTTCAGCTGTTTTGAAATAATACTTCATCGCTATAATCTCCTCTATTTTCTATTTTTAAATTTAATCTTATATAATGATTATAAAGTAAAAATAGTATACATACTATATGTAATACTTGGAAGAAAGTAAACAACACACTAATATCTAAAAGTCTGAAAATTTATGATACAATTATTAATCTTTGCTTAATAATCACAAAATAATATAGATTTTATATTTAGTGTATGATATAATTGTTGAATGTCAAATTAAAATGCAAATTACTCTAGGAGGAATATAAAAAGTGAAAACAAATGTTGAATTATTAGAAAAAAATCAAGTTAAATTAACAGTGGAAGTTGGAGAAGATATTATATCTAAGGCAATTAACCAAGCATATGAGAGTATGAAAAAGGATTTTAATGTTGATGGTTTTCGTAAAGGAAAAGTACCACGCCAAATGATAGAAAAATTATATGGACCAGAGGTATTCTTCAATAAAGCTATAGATTTAATTATAGATGAAACTTTAACCAAAGCAATTGATGAAAATAATATAGACATAATAGCAAGATTACGTGAAAATGATCTAGTGGTTCTTGAGATGTCAAAAGAAAAAGCAAAATATGAAGCAACTATTGCATTAAGACCAGCTGTTACGCTTGGGGAATATAAAAACTTAGAAATTGAAGTTGAGCCTTTAGATGTGACTAATGAAGAAATAGACATGTATTTAAATAAAGAAGCAGAAAAAAACTCTCGTTCAATTATTGTTGAAGACCGCATTATTGAGCCACAAGATAAAGTCTTCATTGACTTTGAAGGATTTGTTGATGGAGAAGCATTTAAAGGTGGCAAAGGAGAAAACTATGGTCTAGTGATTGGATCAAGAAGTTTTATTCCTGGGTTTGAAGACCAACTAATTGGTAAAAAAGCTGGAGATGAAATTGAAGTATCTGTAACTTTTCCTGAAGAGTATCATGCAGAAGATTTAAAAGGAAAACCAGCAATATTTAAAGTAAAAATTAATGAAGTAGAAGTTACAGAAATTCCAGCTATAGATGATGAATTTGCAGCAGATGTTTCTGAATTTGACACACTTCAAGAATTTAAAGAAGATGTAAGAAAAACTTTACTTGAGCAAAAAGAAAAATCACGTACAACAGAATTACAAAACAAAGCTGTTGAAAATGCTGTTGAAAATGCAACACTTGAATTACCTCCAGCTTTAATTGAAGAAAATATTGATAGAAGTGTTCAAAATTTTGCTAAACGTATGGAACAGCAAGGTCTTAAAATTCAACAATATCTTCAATTTGCAGGATTAGACATGGAAAAATTCAGAGAAAACTTTAGACCAGAAGCAATTGCTCAAATTAGTTCATCTTTTGTTCTTGAAAAAATTGCTGAAGTAGAAAATTTTGTAGTTTCTGATGAAGAAGTAGAAAACCACTTTAAAGAAATGTCAACACTTTATAATATGCCAATTGAGCAGGTAAGACAAGCACTTGGCAGAAATATATCAATGTTGAAAGAAGATTTAAAATTACAAAAAGCTGCTGAAATGTTAGCAGCTACTGCTAAAATTATTGAAAAAAAATAGGAGGCAAACATGGCACTAGTTCCAATAGTAGTTGAACAAACAAATAGAGGTGAGCGTTCATATGATATATATTCTCGCCTTTTAAAAGATAGAATAATTTTATTGGGAGACGAAGTAAATCATGTGACAGCAAATTTAATAGTTGCCCAATTACTTTTTCTGGAAGCTGAAGATCCAGATAAAGATATAATGCTTTATATAAACAGTCCTGGTGGAGTAATAACAGATGGTATGGCAATTTATGATACAATGCAGTATATAAAACCAGACGTATCTACAATTTGTATAGGTATGGCAGCAAGCATGGGATCCTTTTTACTTGCAGGTGGAACTAAAGGAAAGCGTCTAGCTTTACCAAATGCTGAAATTATGATACATCAGCCACTTGGAGGAGCAAGGGGTCAAGCAACAGATATTAAAATTCATGCAGAGCATATTATTAATACAAAAGCAAAATTAAATAGAATGCTTTCAGAAAATACTGGGCAACCTTTAGAAAAAATTGAACAGGATACTGAAAGAGACTACTTCATGAGTGCTGAAGAAGCTATGAAATATGGTATAATTGATAAAGTTGTTGAAAAATTAATTAAAACAAATTAAACTTTACTTTGTTTTAGAATACACATTAGTTAAATATCTCTTAACACACCCGTTATGGGTGTGTACTTAAAAGAACAAGTAGATTGATTAGTCTAAAAACAAGTATTTATATAATATCCCCTACGTTATTTTAAAATACCTGGCAATTACAATAGAATACCCCACTAAATTTAAATTCTTAGGTCAATAATACTTCTATGAGTGTCAATTACCACACACCATAAAGGGATAGTGGTTTTCTGCCTTAAAATTTATAAAAAATTCTATTATTCAACTATACTCAGATATATTAGACATTATTGTCTGTATTTTATAGGCATTCATCTAATGCTCTAATGAAATAGTGGTTTTCTGCTTTAAATTTTATAGGCAATAATATCTGTGCCTTTAATCACAAAAGAAATTTCCCATAAAATTTTTCCTAAGCAATTTAAATACTTGAAAGAAATTTCCAATTAGGGTAAACTTGTATTGTTGAACCTATTGACTATGCATTCTATAGAAACGTGGGAAAGCTTGCCTTATAAATAGGTAAGACTCCTAAGCAATAATAGTTACAAAGTGGAATGAATTGTTTCTGTATAGTAATAAAAATTTTGATACTTTAGTAACAAGTAGCTTAAAAATGATAGCACCCAAAATTTAGAGAGGTGAAATATGGCAAAAAAAATTGAAGAAACTTTAAAGTGTTCTTTTTGTGGCAAAACCCAAG
The DNA here is from genome assembly GCA_001983475.1 of Candidatus Epulonipiscium fishelsonii. Taxonomy (GTDB): domain Bacteria; phylum Bacillota; class Clostridia; order Lachnospirales; family Cellulosilyticaceae; genus Epulopiscium_A. The sequence continues at coordinate 4,772 of LJHD01000213.1, forward strand.
ATAAAGTTGGCAGATTAATTGCAGGACCAAATGTTTTTATTTGTGATGAGTGTGTTTCTTTATGTGTTGATATTATAGATGATGACTTTGATAACTTTACTGAAATTGAAGGATTAGATTCTTTATATGAAATACCAACTCCAGAACAAATAAAAAACCACCTAGATTCTTATGTTATTGGTCAACAAGATGCAAAAAAAGCTCTTGCAGTAGCTGTCTATAACCATTATAAACGTATAAAAAAAGGTATTGGTCCTGACCAAGATGGAATCGAAGTTCAAAAAAGTAATATACTTTTGCTTGGGCCAACGGGAACAGGGAAAACATTATTAGCCCAAACCTTAGCTAAAATGTTAAATGTACCTTTTGCAATTGCAGATGCAACTACTTTAACAGAAGCAGGATATGTTGGTGAAGATGTAGAAAATATACTTTTAAAATTGATGCAATCAGCCAATTATGAAGTTGAAAAAGCTCAAGTAGGGATTATTTACCTTGATGAAATAGATAAAATTACAAGAAAATCAGAAAACCCTTCTATTACAAGAGATGTAAGTGGCGAAGGAGTTCAACAGGCTTTATTAAAAATTCTTGAAGGAACTATAGCAGCAGTGCCTCCTCAAGGAGGAAGAAAACACCCACACCAAGAGTTTATACAAATAGATACTACAAATATATTATTTATTTGTGGTGGAGCATTTGATGGAATAGATAAAATTATAGAAAATCGTATAGGCAAAAAAACTATGGGATTTGGAGCGGAAGTAGTAAGTAAAAAAGAAAAAAATCTTGGTGAATTGCTAAAAAATTTAGAGCCCCAAGATTTAATTAAATTTGGACTTATTCCAGAATTTGTAGGCCGTGTTCCTGCTGCGGTTAGTTTAGAAAATCTAGACGAAACTGCACTATGCAAAATTTTAACTGAGCCAAAAAATGCTTTAACAAAACAATATAAGCAATTATTTGATATGGACCATGTAGAACTAGAATTTACGGAGGAAGCTCTTGATATTGTAGCTAAGATGGCTATTGAAAGACAAACTGGAGCGAGAGGTCTAAGAGCAATTTTAGAAAATGCTATGCGTGATGTAATGTATAAAGTTCCATCAATAAGTGAAAAATTAGAAAAAGTTATAATTACTAAAGCTACTATTGAAGGTGAAGAAGCTGAATTAGTTTATAAACCAAAGGTTATAAAACCGAAAAATCAATTGCCTAGTGCTTAAATCAAATTTTGAAAATAGTCTTAGCATAATGTTAAGACTATTTTTTTATAATCTGAGTTAAAAAAATCAAAAATTTTTGATATAATATAAATATATATTTTTTTAAGAAAGGGTTAAATTTTATATGAACAAAATAATAGATTTACCAGTGGTTCCTCTTAGAGGCCTTACATTATTTCCAGAAATGATATTACAGTTTGATATAGGAAGAAAAAAGTCTATTCAAGCTATTGAAGCTGCTGTTTCAAAAGATAAAACTATTTTTTTATCAACTCAAAAAGATGCAACTGATGAAAATCCAAATTTTGAAGGATTATTTGAAGTTGGAACTATTGCTAAAGTTAGACAAGTTTTAAATATTAGTGTTAACAAAGTAAAAATTATCGTATATGGTGTAAAAAGGGCAAAATTGTTAAGTATTCATAATGGTATATTTATGGAAGGTGTAATACAAGAAATAGATGATGAGCTCACCGAAGATACTGTTCAAGAAGCTTTAATGCGAACTATTGCTGAGTTATTTGAAAAGTATGCTTCTTTGACTTCAAAAATAAATCAAGAAACTGTTTATTCTATTCTAGGAAAAGATCAAAACAATAAAATAGTGGATGCTATAGCTGCTCAAATGACTTTAGAAGTGAGTAAAAAACAAGATATTTTATCCGAAATTAATTTTAATAAAAGAATAGAAAAATTAATTGATATTTTAAACGATGAAATTAATGTAAACAAATTTCAAAAACAAATTTATGAGAAAGTGAAAGTTAATATAGATAAAAATCAAAAAGATTACTATTTAAGGGAACAATTAAAAGTTATTCAAAATGAATTGGGAGATAAAACAAGTTTTGAGGAAGAATATCAACAATACAATGAAAAAATGAATTCTACGAATATACCTCAATATGTTAAAGATAAACTACAAAAAGAAGTAAAACGATTAAATAAAATTTCACAAAACTCACCTGAATACCATATCTTAAAAAATTATATTGAAAACATTTTAGAGATACCTTGGGGTATATTTACAGAGGAAAACCAAGATATCAAAAAAGCAGAAAATATTTTAAATGAGGAACATTATGGACTTGAACAAATCAAAGAAAGGATAATTGAATATTTAGCTGTAAAGAAATTAAACCCCAATTCAATATCACCAATTTTTTGTCTTGTTGGACCTCCAGGAATAGGTAAAACTTCAATTATTCAATCTATTGCAACTGCAACAGGAAGAAATTATGTAAGTATTGCATTAGGAGGAATTAGAGATGAGGCTGAAATACGAGGACATAGAAAAACATATATGGGTTCAATGCCAGGTAGATTTATTCAAGGTTTAAAAAATGCAAAATCTGTAAATCCTTTAATGTTACTAGATGAAATTGATAAAATGAGTATGGACTTTAGAGGTGACCCTAGTGCTGCTTTATTAGAAGTCCTTGATACCAAGCAAAATATACATTTCAAAGATAATTACACTGAAATTCCTGTGGATTTAAGCAAAGTAATGTTTATTGCAACAGCTAATAACTTACAAAATGTTCCAACCCCATTAATTGATAGAATGGAAATCATAGATATTAGTAGCTATAATGAAGATGAAAAATTTAAAATTGCAAGTCAATATTTAATTCCTAAGCAAATGCAATTAAATGGCATATTGAAAACACAATTAAAATTTACAGAAAATATAATAAGATATATCATTGTTCATTATACAAAAGAAGCAGGGGTACGAAATCTTGAAAGAGAGATAGGTAAAATTTGCCGTAAAGTTGCAAAAGAAATTATTGAAGGAAAAAAAAGAGGAACACGTTTAAGCATCAACAGAATTCACAAGTATTTAGGTACTCCAAAATTTACGTATATGTTAAAAGATACCCAGCCTGAAGTAGGAATTGTTAGAGGATTAGCATGGACTATGTTTGGTGGAGATACTTTAAATATTGAGGTAAATATCACAAGCGGAAAAGGTCTATTAGAACTTACTGGAAATATGGGAGATGTAATGAAAGAATCTGCTAAAGCAGCTATAAGTTATACAAAATTTAATCAAGAACTATTGAAGATTGCACCTGAAATGTTAAAAAAATATGATATACATATTCATATTCCAGAAGGTGCAACACCAAAAGATGGTCCATCAGCAGGTATTACAATGGCTACAGCTATTATATCAGCTTTTACCGAAAAAAAAGTTCGCAACGATATTGCTATGACAGGTGAAATTACAATTAGAGGAAAAGTACTAGCCATTGGAGGGTTAAAAGAAAAAATATCAGCAGCAAAAAGAGCAGGCATTTTTAATATAATTGTTCCAAAAGACAATAAAAAAAATGTCCTAGAACTATCTAAAAAAATATTAAACAAGGTAAATATAATTTATGTTGAAACTATGAATGATGTCTTAAAACATACATTTGTAACTGAAGATAAGGAGCCCCTATTTGTAGAAGATGAGACACATATATCTGTAGACGAGAAGAAGCCTATGTTGATAGAAGATAAGGAGAAAAAAATTGAAAGCAGAATTAATTATTACGGCAGGAAATAAAACACAATTTCCACTGGAGCAAGTTCCTGAAATTGCATTTTTAGGAAAATCTAATGTTGGAAAGTCATCATTGTTAAACACTTTAGTAGAAAGAAAATCACTAGCTAGAACTAGTTCACAACCTGGAAAAACTCAAACTATTAATTTCTTTAATGTTGCAGATAAAGTCAACTTTGTAGATTTGCCTGGCTATGGATATGCAAAAGTTTCAAAAACTCAAAAAGAAGCTTGGGGAAAATTGATTGAAGGATATTTAAGAGATAGAAATAGCTTGCAACAAGTTATTTTATTAATAGATATTAGACATGAACCAAGTCAAAATGATAAAACAATGTATGAATGGATTTATCACTATAATTATAATCTAATTGTTGTTGCAACTAAAATGGATAAAATTAAAAGAAGTCAGCTTGCTAAACATTTGTCAATTATCCGCACAAATCTAGGGTTAAAACAATCAGACAAACTTATTCCATTTTCATCAACTACAAAACAAGGAAAGGATGAGATATGGATGGAAATTAATAAGCTACTTGCTGAGGAGGATGTTTAGATTGGACTTTTTTTTACAAAATGGTAGATTAGATTTATCCTTATTAGATCATAATAAACAAAAAAATGTACAAGAAACAGCAAAACCTTATTTAACAGAAGAAATATCCACGGTATTAGAAAAAATGAGCATTTACTTAGAAGAAGATGCAAAAAATACTATTGATGATTGGGATGAAAAAATTAATATTCAACCTTCAAAACAAATAAAAAAAGAAATTAACCTTCAAGTTCCACAGTCATCAAAAAAGGAAATTAACCTTCGAGCTCCACAGTCATCAAAAAAAGAAATTAACCTTCAAGCTCCACAGTCATCAAAAAAAGAAATTAACCTTCAAGCTCCACAGTCATCAAAAAAAGAAATTCCTAACATTCCAGATGAAAATGAGCCTAAACCTACAGAACTTGAATCTGCAAAAACTAAAAGGAAAAATAAAGAAAATTCAAAAAATGATTTAGAATTAAAACAAAGTTTAATAGGTAGAATTGTAACTAAAGATATTGTTGTAAAAGGAATTTGTGTAGTGGCTAAAAACGAAATTGTAGATTGGGATATTATTGAAGAATCAGACGAAGGTGGCTTCTTAATTAAATTATTAATAAATAGCGAAAAAATCCCCTCATAAAAGGGGATTTTTTAATGTTCATGGTTTTTTAAGTGTTCTTCACAAAACTCTTTTCCACATTTTGAACAATATCTAAAATCCATATCAGGATCATCTAGTTCAGTTTTTCCACATACATTACATTTATGAAAAGCTACTTTTATAACTTTTTCTGAAGGTTGATTTTGTTGTTCATTATACTTTTTTTGAGCAGGTCTTGCCTTAATTCTCATTCTTTGTCCTTTAATAGCAGGAATTGCAAAATAAATTATATAACCTGTAGAAGAGGCCAAAATTAAAACTAATGTTAAAATTCCACCGGATAAAACTTCCATTCCTAATAATACGAAATAAAATACAATGAGATATTTTGCTTTTATAGGAATAAAAAAGTATAAATAAAATGTTTGATCTGGCATGAGTGTAGCTAAAGCTAAGCACAATGTTTGATTAACATAAGATGCAATTGGCCAAGAAATATTAAAAATTGCACAAATTACCATTGACATAAATAAACTTATAAAATAATAAAAATTAAAATGGAAAGTACCTAAAGTTCTTTCGAGGCTCGTTCCTATTGAATAATAAATTATTAGAACAAGAAAAAACCATATCGGACTGGTAGCTTGTGGGATAAATATAAAAGTTACTAGTCTCCATATTTCTCCTTGTAAAATAGCCTGCCAATTAAACATAAAGTTATATATAACATATGGATTCCACATGCTAAGGATAAAAGCTATACCTTGACCAAATAGCAAATATACAATTAAATTAGGAATTGCAAATTTACCAAATTTTTTTTCCAGTTTATACAAAAATTTCATCATCTATTACTACTCCTTCTTATTTTATAGAAAAGTTTAACAATATAATTAAACATTAAATGCCATAAAAATTTTATAAAATCTAAGCAAAAATCACTATCTTTTTAGATATTGGTTTTTGTTTATATTTCTCCCTCCTTATTAAAATCTATTTATTCAAGTATACCACAAGGGAATTTGAAGTAAAAGCCTTAATTCATTATAATTCGTTGCAAAACACTAATAAATATTTTGTCTACAATAATAAAGTACGCTACAAAGTATCTACCCTTCATTACTTATTCTAGGAAAAAAGAATAAAGGGCTTTTTTTCTTGTTGATATATCTTCAAATATTTGTTAAAATCGGAGATAGACATGTACAATCATTATACTTGGATTTTTTAAAGGAGGAACTTTTTTTGAAGAAAATAAAAACTTTAGGCATTGTTGGAGGAAATTTAACTTCGGCGTTATTATGTCTTGAGGCAAAAAAAAGGAACATTAAAACTATATTATTGGAAAAAGAAATTGACAATATAGCTAGTAATTATGCATCGCAACAAGTGGTTGGTGAGCTAAATACAGAAAGTATTATCAGGTTGAATTTGAGAACTGATGCTATTGTTTTTTTAACTGCAAATATATATAAAGTAGAACCAGTTCATGGGCCTTGCTTCCCCACTACAGAAGTCTTAAACCTAATTTTAAATAGAATTGAACAAGTTAAAATTGCTAAAAAATTAAAAATACCTATTCCAGCATCTTTTGAAGGAGAATCAACAGAATTTGAATTTCCATATATATGTCATGCAGTTTCTGAAACAGAATACAAGTATGCCAAAATAGATAATATTGATGAATTAAAAACATTTTTAGAAGTTGATGATTGTATAGAGTTTTTAATTGAACGAGCAGAAGAATATAACCAATTTATTACTGTTACTGCAATAAAACAATCTAATAACGAAATAATATTATATCCTATTGCTGTCGAAGGTGATATCGATGGCGATGTACAAAGCTATATAAAAACTCCTTCAGACTTAAACAAAACTAATAATAAAAAAATTACAACTTATGTTAAAAAAATATTAAGACATTTGCCTTCAACAGGAATGTTTACCTTTAAATTTGGAATTAAAGAAGACAAAAGTATCGAATTTTTGGCAATAAATCCAGGAATTAGTGTTGGAGACATTCAATCAAATCACTACACAAATTTATCTGTATATGAACAATTTTTAAATTTGATTGAAGGAAAAGGAATATATGAGCCAATTTTATATGAAGAAAGTTGTATTTATATTACCCATCAAAATGACTCAATAAGTGACTTAACTTTGCCTTATCATGTTTATAATTTCGAAAGCAAATATGAAACATCTATAAAAGTATATGTTATGCCTAAAAAAAATTAATTTGGTCTCCAACCACTTCTTTTTAAAGCATCAATAATTTTTGCTTGATCACTAAAATTAAATATAGGAGAAACTGGATTACGGTATCCCTTGTGTCCTTTTAAAATATATGAGGCTAAATTATATGCTTGAGCAGCACGTATTTCAGTTGAGAAAAGACCTAAATATACAGATTTTCCTTTATATCCAATACAAGCTTTAAATCCGCTTTTATGGATAACAACCCCTCGAAATTTTTTTGCATTTTGAGGGACTTTATTTGTTAATTTGTATGGCAATTCTATTTCATCGTAAATAATATCATACTCTTTTTTAGTTATATAAAAAATAACATTAGAATTTAATTTATACTGCATACCCACAGACTTTAAATAGTCAACTGCTTTATTATAGGCAATTGCAGCTTTAATTTCTGATTCAAAAATACCAATAATAATTGTATTAGGTTTGGAAATTCTTGCTTGGTACAATGTTTTCTCACCTTTTTCTATAGCTGACACACCATAATATCTTTTTAAAACCTCCAAATTATCACTTCTAAAATCAAACGGATTATTATTTTTAAATTTATAATCTATATTTATACGACTTGATGGAACGATGCCAAGCCTGTTTAAAATACTTGATTGTGTAAAAGTATGTTGAGTATAAAATAAATTTCCTCGCTTATAAATTTTATAAGTTGCAAAAAAGAATAAATGAATTAAATCAAATAGTAATTCTATATCAGACGAAATATAATAGCCAAAATAATCCTCATACAGGTATATTGGATTTTTAAAATATGTGCCATTATCTCTTAAATTAATTAGAATTACAACTTTATTAAAAGATAGTAAAGTATATTTTGCTTGTTTAATACTACACATAGTTTCAACTATATCAGTTGCTTCGTTAATAGTTATTTGTGCATCAGCAATTGAGGAATATCTTCCTAAATATATTTTTTTTGATTTATAAAAAAAATTCACTTGGTAATATAATTTACCATTTACATTAATTGGGTATATATATTTCATAGCATGCTCCAAAAAAAATTTTATCTATTTTATAATTTTATAGTTGACAACCAAAAAAAATTATTTGTTTTATAAATTTTATAGTTGACAACCAAATAATTTTTACATAATTTAATAATAATAAGAAAAAATACTAAAATTTTTTCTTATTATTATTTTATATTT
>LJHD01000214.1 GCA_001983475.1 Candidatus Epulonipiscium fishelsonii
ATATAAAGATGACCATACTACTATGACTAGCGTTGACAAAACAGGGACAGAAATAACTATTGATGTGGGTCTACATAAAAAGAGTAAAAGACTTGCGTATCCAAGACATTTTTAGTATAATAAAAAATATTATAAATAAAGGTTTATTAACAGAAAGGAGGAAGCAAGGCTACTTCTAGAAGTAGCCTTGTTAGAAATAGATGAAGATTTCTGTTCACAGAGGTTTGGCAGAGTTGAAATTACTAAATTCTAGAATTGACAAAGATATAAGCAAATTAGATCCTATTGGTAGATATAAATTATCTCAAGATAAAATTATTGGTACTACTGATAATAAAAAGGAATTTGAGGGAAAAGCAAAATCAACATATAACTCTATAAAAGATTTAATAATAAGACGTGATAAAATTAAAAGAGCTATTGTTTTATCTAATGCTATTACAAAGGTTAAAATTGCAAACGTTGAATATACTGTAGCTGAAGCTATTGAAAAAAAAGATTCTATTGCATTTGAACAAAATTTATTGGAAAGATTGCAAACTCGAAAGCGTTTTATTACAAACGTATTTACTTCTGAAATGCAAGATATGGAACGCAATTTAGAGGAACAAATAAAAATCATTTCTGGAAATGCTAAAGAAAATAATGTTGAATATGTTAAAGCATTTTCAGAAGGCTATAAAAAACGTAATGGATATGAAATTGTTGACCCTCTTGAAATAGATAAAGAGATAGAAAGATTAGAAAAGTATGTGGAAGACTTTACAGCTGAAGTAGATGCAGTTTTATCAGAAATAAATGCTACTACATTTATAGATGTTTAATATAGACAGTTTTTGACTTGCCAACGAAAAACTTAAATAATAGGACCGGTGAGTAATCGGTTAATTACTCTTGCTCGATGAGTTTGTTTATAAAATAAAAGATTAAATTTTAAAAATTAAATTTTAAAATTTAATTTTTAAAGTTCTTTAGACTTAAAGTTCAAAGAGGAAATATGGATGCCCTCACCCTTAAAGT
>LJHD01000215.1 GCA_001983475.1 Candidatus Epulonipiscium fishelsonii
AAAGAGTGTTTATAGGTCCTGAAAATAAAGTTATTACATTAGATCCAAATATTGAACAACTAATTATGGGTAGTGTTCAACATACTGAACAAGGTTCTTATGTGGCTCTTGACCCTCAAGTATTACAGAAAATTATTAATAAACTGAAAAAAGAAACGAATAAATTGACTTCAATTGGATTACAACCTATAATTTTAACTTCTCCAATTGTGAGAATTTATTTTAAGCAATTAACTAAACAATATTTACCAGATTTAGTTGTTATCTCTTATAATGAGATAGAACAATCTGTGGAAATTCAATCTGTGGGAATGGTGAGTGTAGGATGAGAATTTTAAAAGTAACAGGAAGAGATGAATTATCCTTGCAAGAACAAATAAAGAAAGAATATGGGGATAAAGCGATAATTATAACTAGTCAAGAAGAAAAGAAAAAAAATTTATTTGGCATTAAATCAAAATCCGTTTGGAATATGACAATTGCTGTTGAGGATAATGAAGTAGAAATCTTGCCTCCTTTAGATTTAAAGGTGCAAGATAATAGACCAAAAAGAATAGAATCGAGGCCTAGCGTAGAGGCTAGGCCTAAAGCTAAAGAGCAAAATTATAAAGTTGAGTATAGATCCTCAATTCCCAGAAATCCGCAAGCTTATTCTAAAATAGAACCTGAACCCCAAAGTGGAACAGTTGGAATGTTAAGAAAAATTTTAAAAGAAGAAGGAATTGAAGACGAAGTTCTGGAAGAAATTTTTTCAAAAGCACATGGTGATGATTTAGATTCAGTAAGTAGATCTATTTATCATACTCTAAATAAACTAATGCCTAAATTTCACCATGATTTACCCAAAATTAATTTTTTTATAGGGCCAACTGGTGTTGGGAAAACAACAACTATAGCCAAATTAACTGCTCTTAAAGTTTTGCAAGAAAAAAAGAAGATAGTTTTATTAACGGCGGATACATATCGAATAGCCGCTGTGGAGCAATTAAGAACATATGCAGATATTTTAGGGGTACCTATTGAAACAATATATGATGATACAGAAATTGAAGAATATCTTGAAAAATGGCAAGATGTAGATCACATATTTATTGATACAGCAGGTAGATCGCATAAAAATTTGGAACAGCTTTCTGAGCTTGAGAGATTGTTACTAAAATGTGAAGAGAAGCAAATTTTTTTGGTACTAAATATGAGTACAGCATATAGGGATATCCAAAATATTGTTGACATTTATGAAGAAATAACAACAGACTTTGCTCTGATAATTACAAAACTTGATGAAACGGATGCAATAGGAAATTTAATGAATATAACTTTTTGTACAAAAAAACCTATTGCGTACATTACAACAGGGCAAAATGTACCAAACGACATCGAAAAATTTGAAAATCTACAATACGTTAAATTGCTAATAGGGAGACTAAATTATGAATGATCAAGCAGTGCATTTAAGAGCAATGGTAGAAAGTCAAAATATTATGGGGTCATTAAGACCCTTTAAAGTTATTACAGTAACAAGTGGAAAAGGAGGGGTTGGCAAAAGTAATTTTACTGCCAATTTATCTTTAGCTTTAAAAAATAATGGTAAGTCACCTATAATTTTAGATGCAGATTTTGGCTTGGCAAACATAGATTTAATTTTTGGGCAAAGACCTGTTTATACACTGGCTCATATGTTGGATGGAAAAATGGGGATTAAAGATGTATTAACTCAAACACAATATGGAGTACCTTTTATTTCTGGAGGTTCAGGTATAAAAGAGATGATTTTCTTGAAAGATTTTCAACTAGATATGATAGTTCATGGACTTAGCCAATTAGCATTTATTGGTGATACTTTGCTAGTGGATACAGGAGCTGGTATTACAGATACAGTTATTAAATTTAGTGAGATGGCAGATGAAGTATGTCTTGTTATAACTCCAGAGCCTTCTTCCATTACAGATGCATATGCTTTAGTCAAAACATTTATTAAAGAGTTAAATGTAAGACCTAATTTCTTAGTTGTTGTAAATAGAGCAGAATCAAAAGAAGAAGCAGAAAGTGCATATAGAAAAATTGCTGCAGCAAGCAAAAGTTTCTTGGGGAAAGAATTACATTATGGGGGATATATTCCGTTTGATAATTTACTTATAAAAGCAATTAAAGAACAAAAACCTATTGTTGGTATTAATTCAGCTGCACCATCCAGTGTTGCGTATACTAACGTAGCAAGAAAAATGCTTAATCTTGCTCAACAAAATATACCAAAAGAAAATTTAAAAGAGAGGTTAAAAAGAGTTTTTAAAAAATAAAAGTTATAAAAATCATTTTTTAATGGAT
>LJHD01000216.1 GCA_001983475.1 Candidatus Epulonipiscium fishelsonii
TTATATAAAAAAATTGCCAATAAAATTTTGGCAATTTTTTACAACGCTTTATTTATAGCTAACATCAAACGATCTGGATCAATTGGCTTAGTTACAAAGTCTCTTGCTCCTTTTTTTATAGCTTCAATTACAACATTTTGTTGACTCATAGCTGAACACATAATAATTTTAGATTTAGGGCTTACTTCTAAAATCTGGTCTATAGCATCTATCCCTCTTAACTTTGGCATTGTTATATCTAAAAATATTATATCTGGTTTTAATTTACCAGCTTGTTTTATAGCTTCCAATCCATTTTCTGCTTCATAAACTGTTTCAAAACCATTTTCTTTTAAAATTCTTTTTATAAACTCACGCATAAATTGCGTATCATCCACTGTCAAAAAGATTATTTCTTCTGGGTTTGAATATTGTTTTTTCATTTTACTTCCTCCCTCTAATCATTATTCATTCAATTCATACATAATATTGGATATAACAGTTAATGCAGCAGTTTCACTTCTTAAAATTCTTTTACCTAAAGTAGCACAATTAAAATTGTTAATTTTTACTTGGTTTATTTCTTCTTCAGTAAATCCTCCCTCAGGCCCAATTACTACGTTTATGTTTGTTTCTATATTTTTGCGTAATATAGTTTTCAAACTTACTTGAGTTTCTTTTTCATAAGGAATGATATTTAAATCAGTTTCGTTTACATAATCAATTATTTTATTAAATTTTACTGGCAATTTTATTTCAGGAATTAGATTTCTACCACTTTGTTTCGCTGCTGCTTCAATTATTTTTTTCCATCTGTTAACCTTATTTTCCATTTTTGAAGAATCTAATTTAATGACACATCTTTCTGTTATAAGAGGTATAATTTGATATACTCCTAATTCAACACTTTTTTGTAAAACAAATTCCATTTTCTCTGGTTTAATAAGCGATTGAAACAATGTTACCTTTGTCTTAGGTTCTGTAGATAATATAAATTTATCTTCTATGGTAGCTACTAATGATAATTTTTCTACACTAGTTATTATACACGTAAATTCATTGCCATGTCTATCATTAATTAATAATTTATCATTCATTTTTAATCTAAAAACATTAATAATATGATTATAATCACTGCCTTCTATAATTACCTTATTGTCCGCTATTTTATCTGGAGATACAAAGAATTTTTTCATTGTTTTTTCCTTGTTGCTACAATAGCAATCCATTCATTTTTTTCTTCTATTTCAATTATATTCCAATTATTATTTAATATAGTCTCTATAACTTTTTCTTTTTTTGTATTAATAATACCAGATGATATCCAAATTCCATTTTCACTTAATATGCTGTCAACTTCATTTGCAAGAGATATTATAATATCTGCAATGATATTTGATACAACTATATTAGCTTTCGTATTAATTAGTTCTATTAAATTTCCACTAATTGCTGTCATTTTATCTTCTGCATTATTTAATTTAATATTTTTGTTTGCAACTTTTACAGCCGTTGGATCAATATCTACTCCTATAACTTTTTCTGCTCCTAATTTAGTTGCAATTATTCCTAAAATACCGCTCCCAGTACCTATATCTATAACAGAAGATGTTTCATATTTAGCCAAATACTTTTCTAATAATTCAACACACATTTCTGTTGTTTCATGAGTTCCTGTACCAAAAGCCATTCCTGGGTCCATTTCTATTATTATTTTGT
>LJHD01000217.1 GCA_001983475.1 Candidatus Epulonipiscium fishelsonii
AGTTATGTTTCATACTTGCGTTGTAGTTTGATTGGCTTTAGGGGTTCCAAGCAATTCAAGTGGTATATTGCAACGGTCAAGCCGTTGACTACGTACTAGTTTCCCAATACGCTTACTGGATTGAGAGGGCTTTCATCCTGCCCTTATCCTATAAGTATTTGTATTTTAAAGTTTTCCTCAATTATTTGTATTCTTTTAGATAAACTTGGTTGACTTATATATAATTTGTTCGCTACCTTTGTAATGTTTGGTAATTTGTATAATTCGTATAGTATCTCCCAATCCGAATCCTTCATTTTATCCCTCCTTATACTATATTTGGTCTTAAGGTTATTACATTTAACTAACAGATCGAATTTCTTTATAGTGCAATAATATTACATCTTGTGCTAGTTAATATAAAAAAACTCTACATATAAACCTAATAGGTTAAATATGTAGAGCAATCAAAAAAATATAATATGTATATTCAATTTATAGAGGCGAACAAGTCGCCCCAAACATTATAGTTGAGATTTAATATAAGCTAGTTGACCACCACAAAGTAAAGTATCAATTTCATCTTCAGAAATATCCATAACTACATTGAAAGAAGTTCCTTTTGTTTTATTATAGATGGTAGCTTTTTTTGTTTTTAATCCTTCAATTAACCCATTGATTTCAATTTCGTCACCAAGCTCAATAGTATCATAATCAGCTGGGTTTGCAAACAACATAGGTATAACTCCATGGTTTATAAGGTTATTTTTATGAATACGAGCCATGCTTTTTGTAACAACGGCCTTCACTCCAAGAAACATTGGAGTAATAGCAGCATGTTCCCTTGAAGAACCTTGGCCATAGTTTTCTCCGCCAACAATTATACTAGTCTTCATTTCTTTTGCACGGGACACAAAATTTTCATCATAACGAGAATATGCAAACTCTGCAATCAAAGGAATGTTTGAACGCATTGAAGAAAATTGTGCATTGGCTGGAGTTATATCATCTGTAGAAATATTGTCTCCTGCTTTTAAACTAACTTTGCAACTTAAGTTATTATCTGGAGCAGTGTTAACAGGTAGTGGTTTAATATTTGGTCCACGGATAATTTGAATGTCAGAACTGTCTTCCAAAGGTTTAATCATCATTGAATCATCAATAGGGTATGCCTCAGGTTCTTTTACATCTGATAAAATTGAAACATCTTCCATAACTTCATTTGCATCACATAAATATCCTTTTATAGCAGTTGCTGCTGCTACTTCAGGAGATACTAGGTATAAAAATGCATCTGCAGTTCCCGAACGTCCTGCAAAATTCCTGTTGGATGTTCTTACGGAAACTCCTTTTGTAGCAGGAGCCTGCCCAATTCCAGTACATGCCCCACAAGCAATTTCTGTAATTCTAGCTCCAGAGTCAATTAAATCTTCAATAACTCCCTCTGATAGTAACTTTTTAAAGATCTGACGAGTACTCACTGAAACAGTTAAACTAATATCTTCATGCACTTTTTTTCCTTTTAATACTAGCGCTGCCTTTTTAATATCAGCATAGGATGCATTTGTACAACTTCCAATATAAACTTGTTGAACTTTTAAGTCTTTCACTTCAGAAACTTTACAAACTTGGTCTGGCTGAGAAGGACATGCAACTAAAGGCTCAAGATTTGAAAGATTAATATCAACCACGCTATCATATGTAGCATCTTTATCTGCAAGAAGTTCCACATAGTCTGCTTCTCTATCTTGTGCTTTTAAAAATTTACGAACTACTTCATCAGCTTCAAACAGTGAAGAAGTTGCTCCAAGCTCTGCACCCATATTTGTAATAGTTAATCGTTCTGGTACCTCTAGAGTTTTAGCTCCTTCACCAACATATTCAAATACTTTACCTAACCCCCCTTTTACTCCAAAACGTCTTAACATTTCTAAAATAACATCTTTAGCAGTTACTCCTGGGTTTAGCTTTCCTGTCAAATTAACTTTTACTATTTCAGGCATTTTAAATCTCATTGGTAGACCTGCCATGGCTCTTGCAACATCCAGGCCTCCTGCTCCAAAAGATAGCATACCTATTCCACCAGCTGAAGTTGTATGTGAGTCTGAACCCATTAATGTTTTCCCTGGGATTCCAAGTCTTGCACTTTGCACAGAATGACAAATTCCATTTCCAGGCCTTGAAAGATATAAACCATATTTTTTTGCAATTGATTGAAGATAAATATGATCATCTGGAGTTTTATTATCTACATAAAGTAAATTGTGGTCAAGATAACTTACACTACATTCTGTTCTAACTCTTGGTAGGTTTAATGCTTCAAAAGCTAAGTACGCCATAACTGCTGTTATATCATGCGTTAAAGTTTGATCCATTTTTAAGTAGATTTCTTCACCCACTTTTAAATCTGAGGGTGTAGTAAGATGCGATAAAATTAATTTCTTAGTTAAATTAAGTGCCATTGCGTTATTCCCCTTTATTTTTCTAAAATATAAGTTTCTACTTTACCATACTTTTGTTATAATTAATTAAACAGCCTTCAATCAAAATTTGCTTTTCTTTATCATTCATACTGCCTATATTTCCCAAAATAGTTTTTCCAGATGTGATATTTTGGATTTCTATAGATTGCCCTGCATTTTGAATAACTAAATCAATATCTTTAATAAGTAGATAGTCATCTTGTTTAATGTCTTCTTGGTTATCTGAAATAATTGGTAGCAAGCCCCAATTTATTAAATTTGAACGGTAGCGCTTGGTAGCAAATTCTTTGGCGATATTAGCATAGCCCCCTAATATTTTCTGGCTACTTGTTGCTTGTTCCCTAGAGGAACCATCTCCAATTTGATCCCCAACCATAACACTCCCAATAGTAATATCTTCTTTATTGCAACTAAGCTTTGCACATATTTCCTGAATTATCTTGTCTGAACCATTCTCTTTACGGGCAGTTTCTTCTTTTAAAATAGTTTTGGCACGTGATACGTATTCTTTATCTTTATTAATCATTGTAAATTCAGCCAGCTTTATAGGATTTGAACGAAAAGCAACAGCATCACCTGATGGAGATAAATCATCCGTAGTAACAGGCTCAGTATAAACACCAGAAACTTTTAATAACAAATGCTTGTTCATTTTATAAATTGTTGGCCAATCTGCAATGTTGTTCCCTTTTCTAATTTCAACCTCACTGTTTGGTGTACCAAAGTTGTTATAAACTTGCTTTGCATAGTAGTTCTTGCTATAATTATACTTGTAATCAGAATATTCTACTTCAAACTCAGTTGCTGGAGCAATATATCCCCCATTACGAATAGTAGCCGCAATAGAACGGGCATCCATTAAGAAAGAAGCTGCCATCTGAGCGTTGTTTGGTTTAGTTCCTTCACGGTTTGGATAGTTGCGAGTTACATGTCTAATGCTAATTTGATTATTTGCTGGAACATCACTTACCCCAAAGCATGGTCCACATATACACGGACGAATTGTTGCACCTGCTTCAATTAATTTATTTATTACTCCAAACCGAGAAAGCTCCATAAAGATTGGTTGACTAGAAGGGTTTATTCCCAAGCAAGATGCATCTCCACTTATAGTTGTATCTGCTAGTATATCTGCCATGGCTACAATGTTTTCAAACATCCCTCCTGCACATCCAGAAACCAATGCTTGGTCAATGTGTAATTTACCATTATGAATTTTATCCATTATCTTAAACCCACTTGATTTTTGTCGACCTTTTTGTTCTATTTCTTTTAGAAACTGTTCTGGATTTTGGTTAAATTCGTTAATCGAAATAACATTACTTGGGTGATATGGCATCGCCATCATACATTCAACTGTTGCTAAATCAATCTCAATCAATCCATTATAATAGGCTGTATCTTGAAGCTTTAACTCTTTATAGTCATCTTGTCTTTGGTGGTCTTTTAAATATTCTGCCACTTTTTCATCACTTATCCAAATGCTTGAAAGTGTTGCACTTTCTGTAGTCATAACATCAATTCCCATACGAAACTCAACGCTTAAGTTATGGACACCATCCCCAAAGAATTCAAGAATTTTATTTTTTACAAACCCATTTTGAAACGTAGCTCCAATTAATGTCAACGCTACATCCAGCGGACCAACACCTTTTTTAGGAACCCCAATTAATTTTACTCCAATAATGTCTGGTCTTTTTATATCATATGTTTGGCTTAAAAGTTGTTTTGCAACTTCTCCTCCACCTTCACCTATAGAAAGTGTGCCTAAAACTCCATAACGAGTGTGTGAGTCTGAACCTAAAATCATCTTTCCTCCACCAGCCATATTCTCTCGCATAAACTGATGAATTACTGCTTTATATGTAGGTAAAAAAATTCCACCATATTTTTTCGCATTGTCTAAACCAAAAACATGATCATCTTCATTAATAGTTCCACCTACTGCACAAAGAGTATTATGACAATTTGACAGCACATACGGCACAGGAAATTTTTTAACTCCACAAGCAACTACCGTTTGTAAAATACTTACATAATTATTATCTGGAGAAACCAACGCATCAAATTTAAGCCTCAAATTCTCCATATCATTACACTGGTTATGGGCTTGCATAATTTTATATGCAAGCGTATTTTTTAGGCATTCACTTTGATTACCTTCATTAATAACATTATATTTGTTATCTATAAAAACCCCATGACTAGTTAATTTTATCATAACTCAAGCCCTTTTATTGTTTCAATTAAGTAATCTGTAAATTCGGCAGCACTAGCATCCTCCACAAATGTAGTTAAAACAACCTTTCTTTCAGTTATTGTACAAATATCCAAAGCTTTATCTAGCTTTTCTTTTTTATCAGCATATCCAATGTGTGCCATCATCATTCCAACAGCTCGAATTAAACTACAAGGGTCTGCATACTCTCCTCTACCGTTATCCATCAAAAATGGTGCTGTTCCATGTATTGCTTCAAATAAAGCATATCTGTTACCAATATTTGATGAAGATGCAGTTCCAAGCCCGCCTTGATGTTCTGCTGCAATATCTGTTACTATATCTCCATACAAGTTTGGTAATACAATAACTTCAATACCTTCATTAAATTCCCCATCCAGCATTTTAGCACAAAAAGCATCTACCAAGCGTTCTTGTATTTCAACTTCAGGGTATTCTTTCCCAACACGACGTACTGCTTCAATAAAGTTTCCATCTGCTAATTTTACAATGTTTGCTTTAGTGATAATAGTTACATTTTTCTTTCCGTTTTTACGTGCAAATTCAAATGCAGCTCTTGCTATTCTTTCTGAACCTTGTTTAGTTTGCACCTTAAAATCTATAGCTAAATCTTCATTCACTTGTATTCCTTTATTTCCCCAAATATATTCCCCTTCTATATTTTCTCTAAAGAATGTCCAATCAATGTTTTTATCTGGTATTTTGATAGGCCTAACAGCTGCAAAAAGCTCTAATCCTCGGCGTAACAAACTATTTGCTGAAATTAAATTTGGTAAACCTTCTCCAGCTCTTGGAGTTACCATTGGTCCTTTTAGTAAAACATGGCATTTTTTAATTTCTTCAAATACATCTGTTGGTAAACTTTCCATTTTAGCCACTCTATCTTCAATTTGCATTCCATCAATTTGTCTAAATTTTATCTTACCACTAGTAATTTCATCTTTTAATAGTTCTTTTGCTACTCTTATAGCTTCTTTCATTATTATTGGACCAATTCCATCCCCTGAAAGTATACCAATAATAATTTCTGGTACTTTTGAAAAATCTGTTACTTTAGTATCTTCTTTCATTCTTTCAATTCTTTTAAAATCTGATTGAATTAAATCCGCAAACTTTTCTTGAGCAACTTTAATATTTTCCATATCCAAATCTCCTTTTACAATTATAAAAAAGGTAGAGTACTATCCTTTTATATAGGGTTATATATTTATAATTTTGGTTATTACTTTATTAGTTTGTTTCATAACATTAACTGTATGTTGCTGACCCTTTATTTTAGCTTCAGCTTTCAAAATTGCAGCT
>LJHD01000218.1 GCA_001983475.1 Candidatus Epulonipiscium fishelsonii
TTTGAGCGTTTTATCAATTATAAGTTTACTTATATATCAGTTTTTAGATGTAAATATGAAATATTTTGATTATGCAATGAGTTTAAGAGTACCTAAAATGCTAGGGATAGTAATTGCAGGTATTTGTATTGGTACAGCATCAATTATGTTTCAGTCAGTTATAAATAACCGAATTGTAACTCCGTGTTTATTGGGAATGAATTCCTTGTATATACTTATTCAAACGTTTACAGTGTTTATATTTGGTTCAACAAGTATATTTGTGTTGAATGAAAATTTATCATTTATAATCAATTTAGGAATAATGGGAGTATTGGCTACTGCTATTTATGGCTATTTATTTAAAAAAACTAACTATAATGTTTTGTATGTATTGTTAGTAGGAACTGTTATGGCAACTTTTTTTACTAGCATTTCAAATGCTATGATGAGAGTTATGGATCCAAATGAGTATGATACTTTACAAGATAATATTGTTTCAAGCTTTACACAAGTTAATGAAGCAAACATCGCACTAGCATTTGCTTTAATTGCTTTAATTTTTATTGCATTTAGAAAAGAAATTGCACTATTAGACGTTATAACACTAGGGAAAAATCAATCTATAAATCTTGGTGTTGACTATGATAAAAGTATAATGAAAATTTTAATGATGGTAACTTTACTTATAGCAATTGCAACAGCAATGGTTGGTCCAATTTCTTTCCTTGGACTTATAATTGCAAATCTTTCAAGACAAATGTTTAAAACTTATAAACATACCTATTTGATGGCGGGTTCTGCATTAATTGGTATTGCAATTTTATTCATAGGGCAAACTTGCATTGAACATATCTTTAACCACAGCACAGTAATAAGTGTATTTATTAATTTATTTGGAGGAATTTACTTTTTATATTTAATTATGAAAAACAGGGGGGTTGCATGAAAATTATAAATTTGCTAAAACAATACGGAGATAGAAAAGTTGTTGATGAAGTAAGTTTTGAATTTCCAAAGGGCAAGGTTACATCTATGATTGGTCCAAATGGAGCTGGTAAATCAACAGTTTTAAATATAGTTACTAGGTTAGTTCCTCGTGATGGTGGGCAAATTTTGTTTGAGGGCAAAGATATTAAAGATTGGAAAAGCAAAGAACTTTCTAAAAAGATTGCTATATTAACTCAAGCAAACAATATTCAAATGAAGCTTACAGTAAAAGAATTAGTTTCATTTGGAAGATTTCCATATTGTGGGAATAGATTGACAACAGAAGATTGGGTGCATGTTAATACTGCTATAAGATATATGGAACTAGAAGAATTTCAAGATAGATTTATTGACCAGCTTTCTGGCGGGCAACGTCAAAGAGCATATATTGCGATGGTTATTGCTCAAGATACAGAATATGTATTTTTAGATGAGCCAACAAATAACCTTGATATCTATCACTCATCAAATATGATGCATATAGCTAGACGCTTGTGTGACGAGCTTGGAAAAACTGTTGTTATGGTTCTTCATGAAATAAATTTTGCTTCATTTTATTCCGATTATATTTGTGCATTTAAAGATGGAAAATTACATACATTTGGGACAGTTGAAGAGGTTATGAACAAGAAAGTTTTAAAAGAGCTTTATAATGTTGATTTTCAAATATTAGATATAAATAATAAACCTTTATCTGTATTTTATTAAGAAGGGAGCACACCTATGTGTTCCCAATATTTAAAATTATATATTGAAAATAAAAATTAAAATTAAAAGGAGAGTTTTTAAAATGAGTAAAAAATTAATTACATTGTTAATGGGAGCAACTTTATTGGTAGGATGCGGAGGAGACACTGAACAAGTATCAACAGAAAATGTATCAACAGAAACCGTTGTTGTTCAAGGAAAAAATGGAAGTGATGAATATATAGATATAGAAGTGCCAATGGACCCAAAAAGAGTAGTTTGTATTGATTATGTTGCAGCGGATATGATTGATAGCTGGGGACTTGGGGATAGAATTGTTGGTATGGCAAAAGACAGTGCACCAGCTCTTTTATCTAAATATGTTGAAGATGAAAATGTTGTAAATATAGGTGGAATAAAAGAAGTTGATATGGAAGCGGTTATGGAATTAGAACCAGACCTAATTTTCACAAGTGGAAGATTAGCTGCAAAATATGATGAGTTCTCTAAAATTGCTCCAACTCTTATGACTAATACTGATTATGATATGGAATATATGGAAAGCTTTGAATTTCATGCAACAAGAAATGCAACTCCCTTTGGAATGGAAGAAAAAGTTGAAGAGCAAGTAGCAGAATATTATGATAGAATTGAAGACATTCAGGAAGTGGCAAAGGATAAAACAGTTGTAATGGGCTTGACATTGGGAGGAAACTTAACAACTTTAAGTGATGGTTCAAAAGGATCTATTGTGGGTAGAGTTCTTGGGTTTGAAAATCTTGCAAATGATGTAGACTCACAACATGGAAATGCATCTTCTTATGAGCTAATATTAGATTTAGATCCAGATTACATGTTTATTATTGACAAAGATATTGCAACAAACGTAGAAGGAGCAGTTGCTGCTGAAAAACTTCTTGATAATGAAATTATTCATCAAACTCAAGCTTGGAAAAATGATAATATAGGATACCTTACTCCATCTGAATGGTATATTGGAGAAGGTGGAATTCAAGTAATGGATATTATGCTGGGTGATATAGAAGAGGTGTTATTTAAAGATGAAGTACCAACTGAAGCAGCAGAAACAGTTGTTGTTCAGGGTAAAAATGGCAATGATGAATATGTAGATATAGAAGTACCACTTAATCCTGAAAGAGTAGTTTGTCTTGACTTTGCATCGGCAGATATGATTAATAGCTGGGGGCTTGGAGACAAAATTGTTGGTTTAACAAAAAGTAGTGCACCTGAAAATTTATCCAAGTATGTAGAGAATGAAAATATTGTAGACCTAGGTTCATTAAAAGTAGTTGATATGGAGGCTCTTAAAGAATTAAATCCTGATGTAATATTTACAAGTGGAAGATTAGCTGCAAAATATGATGAGTTCTCTAAAATTGCTCCAACTCTTATGACTAATACTGATTATGACATGGAATACATGGAAAGTTTTGAATTTCATGCAAAAAGAAATGCTCAAGTGTTTGGCTATGAAGGAAAAGCTGAAAAACAAATAGCAAAGTATAATGATAGAATATCTAAAATTCAAGAAGCAGCTCAAGGAAAAACTGTGGTTATGGGAATTACAATGGGAGGAGAGTTAAAAACTATAAGTAATAATTCAAAAGGGTCTATTGTTGGTAGAGCGCTTGGATTTGAAAACCTTGCAAATGAAATAGATCCACAATACGAAAACTTATCTTCTTTTGAATTAATTGCAGAGTTAAATCCAGATTATGTATTTGTTATAGATAAAGATACAGCAACAAATGTAGAAGGAGCAGTTGATGCACAACAAATCCTTGACAATGAAATTATGCATCAAACTCAAGCTTGGAAAAATGGTAATATAGGATATCTTTCTCCATCAGAATGGTATTTAGGAGAAGGTGGAATTGAAGTAATGGACATTATGCTGGGTGATATAGAAGAGGTGTTATTTAAAGATGGAGTACCAACTGAATAGTCAGTTTTGTCGATAATTATTATAAATAACAGATAGTGAAAAAGCTCCCTTAAATGGAGCTTTTGGAATTTAATTATATTTGTTTCCTGAAACTCCCATTGATGTAATTTTAATTTATCTTGTTCTGAGCCTTTTTGAACCATCTTAATTTATTATCTCTTATTTCGCCAGAGAGCATCTTTGAATTTGTGCTTTCAACATATCTTTAACCTCCGGTTTTGCTTTACAGTTGTTATAGAATTTTAATACTTCCTTAAATACTGGATCTGTTTCGTCTAATTCATTTTTTAAAAATAAATTTAACCATTTTTCGGTTCTATCATTATAGGTTTCGTATAGTTTAAGTTTTTTACTTTTTAAGCAAATAATTACTTCGTTGCCTAATTCTGTAATTTTTTTCCATATAGTGGTTTTCGTGCTATTCTTATAATGTTCGCTTGCTTTCTTTTTCAAGTTTATACTTTTTCATTTCCATCATCTAAAAATATTTCTATTCCACTCAACTTAAAACATGCTGCAACTAAATCTTTACCTATTAATTCGTATGGCCATCTTTATTATACATAGTAGTTTAAATATTATATTCCTTGTAAAGTCAAATCCTCAACTTAATTCTGTCATTTATCTTATGCTCTATATGTTTTTACTTTAGAATCCCCCGACTTTAGACGTGAGGAGTGTCACATATAATGAAGCTCTATTTATGAGAGTTTTTAACAACATATTAGGTAAAATATTTAACTATCACAGCTGGTAAATTAAAAAAAATAACTATAAATCTATCATTAGTGCATTATGCACAATACCATAATGGGATACATGTAAACGCTGGGCTTTTTACGGTATTTTTCATAGGCAGTACAATGAATATTTATGCAAATAAAGGTATAAAATCTTTGTTTTTTTATTTTTAGTCAATCTAAATAAATTCATTTAGCTATAATTTGCATAAATAAATATTCGTGAATTATAAATTTTTAGCTATAATTTCTGAATCGTAGAAAAAGGCTAACTATAAATGGTGCTGCTAAAGATAAGATATATTAAAAGCCTGATTATATTTAGGAATACTGAAGGTAAAGTGTAAATCAAATTGGTAAAGCTAAATGGGAATCTTAATTATAGTTAGGATATGAATGCTAGATAGAAACATTGATTATATATGGTAAAACTGAAGGTAAAGTGTAAATCAAATTGGTAAAGCTGGAGGGGAATCTTGATTATAGTTAGGATATGAATGTTAGATAGAAACATTGATTATATATGGTAAAACTGAAAGTAAAGTGTAAATCAAATTGGTAAAGCTGCGTGGAAGCCTTGAGTATAGTTGGGAAAGCTGAAGATAAAGTGTAAATTAAATTGGTAAAGATGGAGGGGAATCTTAATATAATTAGGATATGAATATTAGATAGAAAGCTTGATTGTATATGGGAAAGCTGAAGGTAAAGTGTAAATTAAATTGGTAAAGCTACATGGGAATCTTAATTATATATAGGAATGGAATACTGAAGGTAAAGTGTAAATCAAAGTGGTAAAGCTACATGGGAATCTTAATTATATATAGGAATGGAGAACTGAAGGTAAAGTGTAAATCAAAGTGGTAAAGCTACATGGGAATCTTAATTATATATAGGAATGGAGAACTGAAGGTAAAGTGTAAATTAAAGTGGTAAAGCTGCATGGGAATCTTAAATATAGTTAGGATATGAATGTTAGATAGAAAGCTTGAGTATAGTTGGGAATACTGAAGGTAAAGTGTAAATTAAAGTGGTAAAGCTGCATGGGAATCTTGATTATAGTTGACTGATATAATTTTGCCTTATATCAAAGACATTTAGTTTTTTACGATGTTTTTACGACTTGTTCTTGTCGTGTTTCACTTTAGAAATATTTTCGGTGTATTGAATATTTGCAATTAAAAATTGCTCAAAAGTTTTACACTAGAAATGACTACTTCTAGCAACCACCTATATCACAATTCAAAGAATTGTTCCCATGTATTCAGTTGTATCCATTAAAATGTTACAAGAGTTTTAAATAAAGATTTAATAGTCTCATATCCCCATAGATAAAGCTAGGGGCTTTACGGCTTGTTTGTAAAGCTGCATGGAAGCCTTGATTAGGATATGAATTCTATCTAAAAAGTCTCTTGTTAACTTGAACAATTCATCTTAAAATATTTTTTATACTAGAAATAGGCTTAAAATTTTTTTAGGCCTAACTGATATGTCACTTATCGTGAACAATTTTAATTCTTTTTTACATAATCTGTTTATAATCTCAAATGTACGAGTATTAATAACACTATGTTTAGGATAATACTTTATGTTTTATCCAAGATTTAAATTTTTTGAAGAGATTATAAACAGTATTATATTTAAATTGATTTAAACTAAGGTCCCTGGCCATGGGTTTGTTGCTTGATGCTTAATATATCTTGTTTTATTATTACTAGTATTGCTAAATGATAATTTTTTATTCATAACAAGGGAAAAAGATCAAAGAGCTTTTTCTCTTATGTAAATTTTAGTTTTAGTTGTCAATCAGTTGCTACTTATTCTTTCACGTCTGCTCTACTACTTATTTTTTCGCTTAATTGCTACTTATTTATTCGCGATTACTCTGCTAATTGTTTTTTTCGCACGGGTTAACTATTAAAGTATATACCTATATCTAATAAAAGACAACTGACAAAATACACTAATATATTTCTTGCCACTAGCACATGTTGTCCAATATTATTGGTATTACTCAAAAATGTATATTTATGCACATTTGTGCAATTTGCACATAACAAATTAATGTTTGCCCGCAATACTACATTGCCATTAAAACACCTTAAGCTCCAAACTATGGTGTGAAGAGCTGCATAATAACAGAGTGATTTAATCACACACTATATAAAAGGATAGTACTCTACTTTTCACGCTTACATTCATTTAACTAAATTTATAGTGGTGCAGGTGGGGCTGCTCAACCATCAAAAAATACTTCAGCTTATAAGTAAATCTGATAAAATATTTAACTAGCAATATCTTTAATTAGTATATCATAGTATAAAAACAGCTCCCATTAAGAGAGCTGCTAAGATTTAATTATATTTGTTTCGTAATGCTATTACTTCATCTAGAGTTAATCCTGTTGCATTTACTATTTCATTATTATCTAATATTTTCAATAAATTTATAGCAATTTGTTTAATGCTTTCTAATTTATCTTGTTCTATGTCTGGTTCTATATTTGGTTCTATGTCTGATTCTATATCTTGTTCTATAACTGCTTCTATGCCTTTTAATCTAGCTTTTTCTAAGCCTTTTTTTAACCATCTTAATTCATTGTCTCTTATTTCGCTGGATAGCATCCTTGAATATTTGTTTTCTTGAACCAACATATCTTTTATTTCCAGTTTTTCTTTACAGTTATTATAAAATTTTAATACTTCCTGAAATACTGGATCTGTTTCATCTAATTCATTTTTTAAAAATAAATTTAACCATTTTTCGGTTCTATCATTATAGGTTTCGTATATTTCAAGTTTTTTACTTTTTAAGCAAATAACTACTTCGCTGCCTAGTTCTTCAATTCTTTTCATTTTTCCATATTCTAAGGATGATGTAAAAGTATAGTTGCGAACTATTACGGGTCTTGGATAATTGCATATACTAGCTTGTTTAACTAACCAAAGTGTATTGCATGCTGCAGTATCGATATAGTTTTCGCTATCATATGAGGTATTTTCTAATATAGTGGCAAAGCTTCGAGCTATTCTTATTATTAATGATTGTTTACTTTCTTTTTCAAGTTTATCCTGTTGCATTTCCATAGTTGTTTTAGGCTCAATATCTATTCTCATGTCAGGATATATGGTATGAGTGTATTCTTTTTTTACAGTAAAATTTTCACTAAATATAGTTTTTACCTTATTAAAAGGATATTCGCTTATTTTTATAATTTTGTCATCTAAAGATATCTCTATGCCACTTAATTTAAAAAATGCTGTAACTAAGTCTTTAACTATTAATTCGTTATTATGGCCATCTTCATTATACATACATAATAGTTTAAATATTATATTCCTTGTAAAGTCAAACCCTCGACTTAATTTTGTCATTAATTTTATGCTCCTTCATTATATGTTTTAACAATATCATATCCTTAATTACTATATCATAATTAATTTTAAATTTCTATAGACTGAGTACTATTTTTGAATGTATATAAATAACACCATGATTTAATGCTAACTTAAAAATTGGAATGGAGTGTTCTATAGTATTGTTGACATATGGTTTCCATTATTATCTATCATAATAATTATTATTGTGGTAATTATAATAGCAAAGATATTCCAAACAAATAACGGATAACAAATTTAGTTACGGTGCTCCTATTAAAGATATTAAAACCACATCTCAAAGAAGATAGTGGTTTTATATTTTAGAAAAAGCTCTTTAATTTTTTTCTCTTATTTTTAAAGAAAGGAGGTTGCTATGAAAGTTTTTGGAATTGCTATATTAAGTGCATTCACATCTTTTCCATTTATAGCATTTTTATTTACATTACCATTTTTAATATATAATTATAGAAAATTTGGTGCTATCCCTTGGTTGAAAATATTGGTAATATATTCTTTTGTGTTATATTTGTTAAATATATATTGTTTAATAATATTACCTTTCCCCAGCTCAGCACAAGCAAGAAATTTACATGGTGTTAAAATGCAGCTTATACCATTTATGTTTATAAAAGATTTTTTAACTGAAACTGATTTTGATTTATTTAATCCACAAACATATATTTCAACAATAAAATCTTCTGCTGTATATGTGGTTGCTTTTAATCTAATTATGTTTATGCCACTAGGAATATATTTAAGATATTATTTCAAGTTTAGTTTGTTGAAAACATTTTTTATATCTTTAGGAATTAGTTTATTCTTTGAAATTACGCAGCTAACAGGGTTGTATGGAATATATAACGGCTCATATAGATTGTTTGATGTTGATGATTTAATTGTGAACTCCACTGGAGGAGCGTTAGGATATATTATTGCTCCTATATTTACATTCTTTCTCCCTAGCAAAAATGAAATTGATATTATGTCATACGAAAAAGGCAAACATGTTTCAGTTATAAGAGAAATTATTGCCTGGTGTACAGATTTTTTTATTATGATGACGGTAAGCCTTTTTATAATAATATTTTTTCCTGGATTAACTATGGTTTCAATTAGTTTAATATCATTTATATTTGTAATAATTTTACCTATAAAAATTTCTGGTAATACAATAGGGCAAAGATTTATGAAATATCGGACAATTTCTACAAAGTCAACTAAACTTGATATTTGGCAAATATTTGTAAGAAACTTGCTTATATTTTATGTTATATTACCAACGCCACTTTACTTGTTTTTTGCACTTATGTATTTTTGTATATCTTTTAGTTATTTTTATACATTTGTTTTTGCTCTTGCTTTTTTTATTCTAGGACTTATGGGGATAGCTATGGTTATTCAAATGGTTATTCGATGGATAAAAGATGATAATACTTTATTATTTTATGAAAAAATTAGCAATACAAAAAATATTAGCACAATTTAATTAGTAAAGGGTAGTAAATATAATATACTTATTTATAGCTATAAGAGAGTTATAATATATCCGTGAATCCCAAAGAAAGATAAAGTAGATTTGATAGAAATTAATTTAACAAGACTTAAATTATATTAAAGAGGTGTATTATGTCTAGAAATTTATATGGCGGTGGAGCTAATACAAACATTAACGGATTAAAATTTGAGCAAGATACAGCTTTAAAAGAAGCTATATTAAAAATTAAAGGTTATAAAATAGATGGAAACAAGCTAATATATAATGATGAACCTGTGGGTTTATTACTTGCTAAACATTCTTTATATAAGGTATTTTTAGAGCCTAAAGGGGTTAATTATAAAGAAATTATCTCGAAGCAATTATTACCAGATGAGACAATATTTATTTATAAAACACAAATTTTGCACATTATTGAAAAAAAATTTCAGAGTATTTCAGGCTCAGTAGATGAAAAATTGCAAACCTGTGGTTTTAAACTTAGACAGTATGAAAAGTTAATAAATAACTTAAATGAAAAAAATTGCTGGAAAGTAGAAGTTAGATATCATTATATTTTGAGTGATTGGTTTAAAGATAAGAAGTATAAAGATACGCTTGAATATATTATAGATGAGCAATGTGACTATTATTTTAATGAACTTCCTATGTCAGTTTTAAATTTACCTACATGATAAGAAACTTAGATTAATAACCTTAATACTATTTTGTTATTTGGTATAGCAATTAGTATATAAGGTTTTTTCGTATTTATAATATTTATCTAAGAAATTATAAAAGTCAAATAGATTTTAAAGTTAAGGTTATAATTTTGATATAGTGTTACTTGTAGTTCGTTATTAATAATTCTGTAATTGGTCCTCTGCCTTTTCCATTTCTATTAATCATTCTTTTAGCACTTACTCTTTTTATTTCATACGAGCTGTATAGATTATCAAAAAACATATCATTACTGTTTAGTACCTTTGGATCAGAGTTGCTAAGCATTAATTTTGCTTTATATTGATCTAACTTAAAGTAAAATTGACTCAAGTTTATTTGACTAGCATCATTGAAGTTGCTTTTATTATAAGCGGTAAATCCTCTACTTGTAATAGGACGATATGGAGGATCTAAATAAACAAAAGTAGTTGCATCAATATAAGAGATTAGATTTTCAAATGAGGTATTAAATATTTTTACTAAGTATTCACCATTAACATTTTTTTTATTAAGCATTTTTGACATAAGCTTTATGTTTTCTTTATCATAAATATTTGGAGCTTCATGTTTTCCAAATGGTACATTAAAATTTCCTTTGGAATTTTCTCTATATAGGCCATTATAGCAAGTTTTATTTAAAAATATTAACCATGCACTTGTAATCGTGGTATCATTATTATCTGAATTAAATTTTTCTCTAATATTATAATAATACTCCTCCTTAAGATTGATATCTGTGAGTGCAAGATATTCACTTTGTAATTTTTCTAAATTTTGAATTAAATTTTCTGTATCTTCTTTTATGCAAATATATAAATTAATTAATTTTGTATTTATATCATTAATAATATATTCACTAAATTGGTTTTCTTTTATAAAGTGAAGAAATACTGCTCCTGCTCCGATAAAAGGTTCAACATATTTTGTTTGATTTGTTATATCTATAGGTAAATTTTCTATGATGTTAGGCAACATTTGTGTTTTTCCACCAGCCCACTTTAAAATAGGCTTTAAATTATTATTCATCTGTTTAATTTTCCTCCTCAATAAGGCTAGTAATTTTCTTTATAATTTTTATAGTTATATTTTGTCCTATAGGTATTATATGGTATTTAAATATTTATTACAAGTGTTCTCATATTGTATAGTTAAATACAACGCAAACTACTGAAAATTAAAAATAAAATTAAGTACAAGTAAGTACACAAGTATAGATTTATGTGGTATAATAATTTAAAATACTAGACCTGAAGATATTTTGTAATTAAAACGGTCTAAATTATATTAAGGAGATGTATTATGTCTAGAAATTTATATGAGGATAGAGATATTAAAAATATTAATGGATTGAAGTTTGAACAGGATATAGATGTACAAACAGCTATACTAGAAATTAAAGGGTATAGTATAAGAAATAAAAATATATTGATGCACAACAATAATGAAGTTGCGTTGATATTGGATAGAAATTCTTTATATACTAGATTTTTTGATCCATTTGAAGTTAATTATAAAAATATTATATCTAAAAAATTACTACCTGATGGAGCGATATATGTTATATCAACACAAACTTTACATATTATAGAAAAGCAATTTCAAAAGACAGTAAATGTGAATGATAGAGAGTTACAATCTTGTGATTTTAAAATTAAACAATACCAAAAGTTAATAGATACACTAAATAAAAAGAATGATTATATGGCGAAACTTACGTATAATTATATTTTAAGTGATTGGTTTAGAAGAGATGAATATATAGATGTGCTCACATATATTAAAGATGCAAATTGTGATTATTATTTTAATGAACTTCCTTTAGAGGTTTTAAATTTACCAATTTAGCAGCAGCAGCTTTAGGATATAAGGCTATTAATTTTTTCTAAAATCATTGGCCTAAAGTAAGAATTGAAAAAAGACCCTAGATAATTCTAAGGTCTTTTATTCATGATAACGGATTTAGGATCGACATGACTAAATCTGGTTCTCCATTGTTTATTACATAATTTTATTCTTCAAATTCATATCCAATTTTAATACCATAATTACCTTCGTATTTTGCTTCCTCAGCTAAACTTATTGTTATAGTTTCTTTCATTATATTAATATCAAACATATTTCTAACTTCTTCAATTTTCAATAGTTTAAATAATACTTGGTATATATCAAGAGGTTCTTCTGATTCTGCTTCAATTTCCTCAAGGTTTATTTCAAGAGCATTTTTAATATCTCCTGTTCTAACTAAAGTAATTTCTTTAACACCAGCGATGGCATTTTCGTTACCAGATTGGAAATATACACTAATTTTTACTTGATCACCTTCATTAAGTTCAAGTTCTAATGAATTTGTGTTAACATTTAATTCTTCATTTAATAACATATTATTTGATACGATTTTATCTAAATTAATAGCAATTTTTTCATTTTCTTTAATTGTTTCAAGTTCTACTTCTTCTTCAAGTGCTTGTTCTTTATTTTCATCTTTAACTTCAACTGCTGGTTTTTCAGATTTAGCTGATTTAAGTGTCACTTTGCTTTCATTTTTAACATTTGTTACTGTTTCTAGTAAATCTTTTGAAATTATTTCTCCATTTTTTTCAATAACTAAATATCCTTGTTCAATATTAGCCAATTTATATATAGTAGATAAATTATAAGTTCCTGTTTCTTTGATAGTAATATCTTGAGAAAGCATTACATCAATTCCATCAGCTTTGCTTTCAAAAGCATTCCAAGTTAAAAATCCTTTTTTATCATATCCAAAGTTTGCACTGTGTTTATTTTCCTCAATATTCCATTGTTTTGGAGCATTTGTTACAGGATGTTTGTCTTCAAATGCAGCATTTACACTGATGTTGCCTTTTACAATATTTGACATTTCACTTTCTCCAACATAAACAAGTTCTACATTGTCAATCCAGAAGTTAGCATCTCCAGATTCGCCTAGTGTTCCATCAAATACAACTTCAGTAAGTCCTTCTTCTAAATTAATATTATAAGAGAATGTTTGCCAAGCATCGTTTGTAATAAGATTTGTTTCTTCTAACACTTTATCTAAGTCTTGTATAATATTTACATATGAACTTTCAAGTGTATTTTTTGATTTTATATCAAATTTTAATTTGTATTGGCCAGCTTCTTCTACTTCTAAAAGTTGAGATAATCTTGCATTAAATTTAGAGTCTGCCCATAGTCCATAAGCATCTTCGTTACCATCTACATCTTCAAGTTTCATTCCCCCTGCACTGTTCCAGTTCATTGGGTTGCCTTCTTTATTAATTTGGCTAAAGTTTCCATTTGAAATAATGTTTTTACCTGCTTTTACTTCTGGAAGAGCCATTGATATTGGATCAATTTCTGCAGGCTCTTCATTACCATCTACATTTATTGTAATAATACCATTTCCGTTTTCTTTAATTATATCTCCGTTATATGCTTTAATTAACGCTTTAACACTTAAAGCTTCACCGTTGTAGATTCCAGAACTTTCATCTAGTGTATATTCCCATTGACCTTCTTCATCAACTGGAACATTCACTTTTACATCACCAATTTCTAATGTTATATAATTTACAAAGCTTGCAATTCCGTTAAAAGTATAAGGAAACTCTGTAATTTCTAAAATACCATCTGTGTTTACTGCTTCTACTTCAGGAATAGCATTAGTAGCTTTTTCTTTCACTTCAATAACAGCATCTGTAGTTGTTTCTTCTCCAACTGCTATTAATTTATCATTACTAACTTCTTTATTACTTTCTGATGGTCCATTTAATTTATTTGAAAGTAATACATTAGCAGCTTTTAAATTATCAACAAAGTTAAATCCTTTTATATCATCAACATAAATTGTTCCACTTGTAACATCACCATTTTGACCAGTGTATAATGAAAACTCTGCAATATCTTCTGCTTTATTAAAGGAAGTTCCTTTATTATCTGACCAATTTGGAGCTTTTAAATCTTCAAAAGGAATAAAGATTTCTGTTACTCCTGTAGAGTCCATTTTTGTACTAGTTTCATATGTATGTCCATTTGGAGATTTTATTTGGAAAGTTAAAGTATTTCCGCTGCCATCAGGTATATATGATAATCTTATTCCATCATATTCTTTTAAATTAATTTTTCCTAGTTGTTTAGTTGCTCCTGCATAGCCTGCATCTTTAACGTCATAATCAATTTTTAAAGCAAATTCTCCTTGGATTGCATTTTTTGGATTTAAATAAGTTTTAAATGTTCCTCCATTTCCATTTACAGTATAAGATTCATTTAAAACTATATCTGAACCATTGTAATTTTCAAAGCTATCAATTTCTGCTGAATTTGCAAAAGTTAAGTTATCTAAGTAAATTTCACCTTTTTTAACATCAAGGTTAGTATATCTTACTCTAATACGCATTTTTGCAACATTTGTTAAATCAATTGCGTCTTTGTCAAGTTTAAAGCTTTCAACTGAAGAAGTGTTATCAAGAAGTTTTTCAGCTCTCCAAATTTTACCATTAGCATCTTCTAATTCAAAACACAATGTATTGTTTGAAGCATCTCCTCTTATCCAAGCACTCATTGTATCAAACATAGAAAGATCCATATTGTTTAAATTTTTAGTTGGAAGTTTATTTCCATGTTCGTCTTCATTTATGTATAGTTTTTGAAGGCTTTCATTTTGACCAAAGTAAATTTCACCATTTTCCAATATACTTATAGGATTGTGTTCATAAGGAATACGTTTTTCACCTGATGCATATTCCACACTGTTTAAAATAACACTTGGATCTAAAATCTCTACTTTGATGTATTTTGCATCTTTAGTTATGTTCATATTTTCAAATACTAATTCACTCCAGCCTTCATTTCCTTCTTTTACTTCTGGGGCAATTCTATTATATACTAAACCATCACTTGAGTAAGAAATTTTAATGTCTTTAGTATCTTTCGCTGCTGCTTTAATTCTAAAAGAAGATAAATCTTTATATGTTTGGTAAATAACTGCTCCATCTTCTTTACCAAAATTTAAACCAAGTCCACTATATCCGTTTTTAGTTTTATATACTAACGCATTGTCTTTAACTGCATATCCACCTTTAAATTTATTGTCTTGTATAAATTGACTATCTTGTGGTAAACTATTTTTTACCACTTCCACTTTGCCATCATTTGCATATGTTACATCAATTGAATCCACTTGGCATTTTCTTTCTCCAAGTACAATTACTCTAGCATATAAATAATCTCCGTTTAAGTTTGCGCTTAATGTGCCATCTTTTAAATTTGTATTTGTTACTTCTTGGAATTTAACACCATCTTTTGATACATAAAGTAAAGCATTTTCTTTTGAAGCAGCATTATGATTAATTGCAACTTCTTTAATTGGTAATCCTGTGTGATATGTAATATATCCAAAGTCTTGACCTTTGTTTACAATTGAACCGTCTTCAACAACAACTGAGTTTGAGTGGTCATAGCTGTATACATTACGAACTTCATTTACATTTTGATCATTTTTAGTCACACCAATAAGGTCTAAGTTGTCTTTAACAACGTGGGTTGCATTTTTTACAGTAACATAGTTTGACCATAAACCAACACCAGATTCATTTGCAGCTCTTAATCTATAAGTATATGTGTTGCCATCTACTGCACTTAAGTCATGGAAACCTTTAGTCCATCCAAATCCAAAATCATCAGATCTTCCAGCGTCATGTACTTGGTCTTCTCTAGTTGCAACTTTAACCCATTCGCTTTTTTCTGTTGGATTTGGGTCTTCTGTTCTTTCAATTTCATACCAAGCTCCACCAACAACTCCACGCCATTTAATATCTCCAACTGTTTCAATATCAAATAATACTGGTTCAGTTATTTGGCTTGGAGCAGGAATAGCTTCATTTCCTGTACCGCCATTCATAATTTGTGCATATTTGTACACAACTCTTAAAGTGTCATCTTCATCATAATATTCACTAGCGTTAAATCCTGGCCAATGATATGCTGCCCAATTCCCTGGCTGTTCATCATGCCAATCAAATCCCCATCCATCTTTATGAGCTCTTATACTCCACATCATTACTCCATCAGCACCATTGTTATACCCTGCTTCAAAAACTGGTTCTGCTTGGTCAGCACTAGTTATACCACCAAATTCTCCTAAAATAAAAGGCTTGTTTGCAGTGTTAGCTAACGCTGCATCTTGTCTAGTTTTTTCTGTGTAGTTTCCAGTGTAATAATGAGCTCCTAATATATCCGCTTGGTTTTCTTTTGAAACAGAGCTTTCTGTCATAGACATACGACCATCCATAACAAGTTGTTGTGCTTCGTTTGAACGAATTCTCTCAACAATTTGGTTTGTTAAAGCTGATAATTGTTCGTCATATTGATCTTGATTATATGCTCCAAGTTCATTTCCTGTTTCCCAGCATAAAATAGCTGGATCATTTTTATATTGTACTCCAGTAATAGTATTTGTTCTATTTAAAAGGCTATCAATCATTTGCATAAAATAGTCAATTGCTTGTTCATTAGAATAAAACTCCCAAGCTCTATCGTCAAATGGTTTTGCATTATAAGTTTCCCCAGTAGCTAAACTAAGGTATCCTTCCATTCCTCCAACCCAGCTCCAATGATCTACTAATGGAATAATTAATCTAATTCCATATTCATTTGCATGTGCTATTAATTGGTCCAAACTTACTAATACATCTTCATTAAATTGAACTGTTCCAAATTCTCCACCAGTTTTATCTTCTTTGTCAACTCCTATAACATAAGCTGTTTCTTTGTTTGTTCCATTATATGTTGGAATTGTATATGTACGTGTTACTTTTGTTCCCATTGCTTGCATTGTTTCCATAATGTTTTCTTGTTGCCAAGAGTTGTCGTTTTCCAATGCTTCAGGATAGTTTAAAGATGCAAATCTAAACTCTTTATCTCCGTCCATAAGTTTTGTTTTATTAACTGTAATAAAGTTCATAGCTGTAACTTGAGCTTCTTTTTTACTGTTTCCTCTTGGATAACTTATTGAAGCTGATGTTGTTTTAGCTTTTTCCTTACTGGTACTTGCTTTTTTAGTTTTTGCTTTTGAAGATGTTGTTTTAGTTTCTTCCTTATTAGTAGTGCTTGCTTTTTCAGTCTCTACTGTTGAAGATGTTGTTTTATTTGGTGAAAAAGCATATGTTGGCGCTAGTAAATTTGATACCATTATAGCTTGTGTTGCTATAATTGCTATTAATTTTTTTCTTAGTTTCATATATTTCTCTCCATTTCAATGTATATTTTTTAGTTTTTATATTGTTTGTATAGGAGCAATATTAATTGCCACTTGTCTCTTTTTAAATTATAATGTAATTGTTATATCACTATTGTATAGTTCAATTATTTTCTGATCACTATTTTTCTCGAAAGTGAGTTCAGCCCAACTCATAATAAACACCCATTTCGGTTGCTCTTTAATTTCCTCAATAGTTGGTAAAACATCACATTCTCCAATAGCAATAAGTTTATCTCCTGCAATTTCAAGCATTTTATCGTATTTAAATTTAGTGAAACCATCTTCATTATAAACATCTAGTGAAAAGATATCATAATATGATTCTGTAGGGTGATATTCTTCCCATTCATAATCTAAGTCTTGTATATTCCATATAAATATTAAGTTGTCAAGCTTATGTGTGTCTTCAAGATAATCCCTTGTTAGTTTATATAACTCCGATGTTCCTTGTGGCCCTTTTCTCCCAGCCCACCAAAATGCTGCTTGGTTCATTTCATGAAATGGCCTAAATAACACAGGTACATTTTCTTCTTGAAGATATTTAAGGTATACTGCATATGTATCTAATCTTAATTTCCAAATATTGTTTAATTTTCCGCCATCTGTTATAAGGTCTGTCCACTCTTCGTCCGTTAATTTAACTTGTACACCACCTGTCCAAACTCCACGGTCTTCAAATATTGGTGCTACAACGTGTAACATTAGCTGAGGTATCATTCCTTCTTTCCATCTCTTTTTACACTCTTTAACAATTCTCCACCTATTATCTACATCTTCATCTAAAAATAAAAAGTCAGCACTGTATAAAGCAGGTTTTTGCCCTGTTAATGTAGTTACTCTGTTTGTTTGCAAATCTGGAACTGCATTTGGCTCTCTGTTATGTATTCCTAAAATTGTTTTCTTACCGCTAATACTATGTAAATAATCCATAACTTTTTTTACTTCTGCTGTTTTATTTTCTGTGCTTAACAATTACAACCCTCCTAAAAGATATTTTCTTTCAATAAGTGTTTTTTTGTTTCAATAAATACATTGTATCACAAAACTTTTGTTGTTTAAAGTACTTTAACGTATTTTTTTCTAACAAATCAATTACATCAATGTAATATAATAGTCATAATTCTCTCTAGACCAGATATTTCATACAATATATCACTTCTATAATTAGTTGGCAGAAACCCTTTATTAGCTAGGGATTTTATTTTAGTTAAAGTAAAGTTTAATGTAGTCTTTTACTGCTAACTTAAGTTCAATTATACTTTACATTCTATTAAACTAAATTTTAATATTATCTTTATAAACTACTACAGCTGGAGCATTTTTAAAGGATAAACTAGTCTTTAGCTGATATTAAATAGAACTTTAAGGATAGCTATATTGGATAGTTGTGGTATACCATATTTATAAACTGTTAAAGAAGTAGAATCTTTGAAGGATAAATTAACTTTAGCTTATATTAAAGAAGAAACTCTAACAGCATCTATATATTATAGTTGATGAATATTATATTTATCAACTACTACAGAGGTAGCATCTTCAAAGAATAAACTAATCTTTAGCTGATGTTAAACAGAACTTTAACAGAATCTTTAAAGAATAAACTAGTCTTTAGTTTGTATTAAATAGAACTTTAATGGCATCTATATATTATAGGTGCTGAACATTATTAATATAGAGGTAGTGTCTTTGAAGGATAAACTAAATTTACATTATATTGAACAGAACTTTAATAGTATCTTTAAAGGGTAAACTAGCCTTTAGCTGATATTAAACAGAACTTTAACAGAATTTTTAAAGGATAAACTAGTCTTTAGCTTGTATTAAATAGAACTTTAAGGATATCTATATGTTATAGGTGCTGAACATTATTAATATAGAGGTAGTGTCTTTAAAGGATAAACTAACCTTTAGCTTGTATTAAACAGAACTTTAACAGTATCTTTAAAGGATAAACTAGCCTTTAGCTTGTATTAAATAGAACTTTAATGGCAACTATATTGGATAGTTGTTGCATATCATATTTATGAATTGCTACATATTTAGTATCTTTGAATAATAAACTTATTTAGTTTATTATAAAGAAAGAACTCTAACAGTAATTAACCTTAAAAAGCAGCAAATAAAGTATTTCATAGAGCAAATTAAATCAATTGGCGTAAAGCACATTCCTTTAGAGGTGTAAGTTTCAGAAATTATTCATGCAATGGTGTACAAATTGCACAAATATGTAAAATTTTGCATTTTGGATCAATAAAAATTATATTGGACAACATGTGCTAGTGGGAAGAAATATATTAGGGTATTTTGTCAGTTGTATTTTGTTAGATATAGGTATATACTTTAATAGTTAATTCATGCGAAAAAAACAATTAGCAGAGTAATCGCGAATAAATAAGTAGCAATTAGGCGAAAAAATAAGTAGTAGAGCAGACGTGAAAGAATAAGTAGCAACCACTTAACAACCATAAAAAACTTAAATAAAAAGAAAAAATAATTCATTTAGTAGTACTATTAGTGATTTAAAAGCAAGATATATTTTAAAAATCAAACAATAAGGGAAAACCCTGGCCATGGACCTTAATTTAAACCAATATATAATACTGTTTATAATCTCTCCAAAAAAATTAAACTTTGGATAATAAACATAAATTTATCCTAACATAGTGTTACCTAATAATAATCTTACATTTGAGATTATAAACAGGTTATGTAAAGGCTAAAAAAATTGAATACAAGTGTTTTCACGATAAATGTCATTATTTAACAATAACACAAAGAGTAAATCTCAATGCATATTGAAGGCATAATGTGATATGTTATTCATAAATTATGGAAAAAGACTAAAAGTTTTTTTCTCTTGTATTTAGTGACTGATAACATAAGACTACTAGGCTTATTTCTAGTATAAAAAAATATTTTGATATAGATTATGTAAATTAACAATGGACTTTTCCTCAAGAATTCAGTTTCTAAATAAAATCAGATTTTTCATACAGAATTCCAATTTCTACACAAAATTAGATTTTTTATTCAGCATTTAAATCTCTATACAAAATCATAATGTTTATACAGAATTCCAATCTCTATATAAAATCGGAATGTTCATACAGAATTCCAATCTCTATAAGAAATCGGAATGTTCATACAGAATTCCAATCTCTATATAAAACCATAATGTTCATACAGAATTCCAATCTCTATAAGAAATATAATGTTAATACAGTATTCCAATCTCTATATAAAACCATAATGTTAATACAGAATTCCAATCTACATACAAAACCATAATATTCATACAGTATTCCAATCTCTATACAAAATCATAATGTTCATTTAGAATTCCAATCTCTATACAAAATCATAATGTTCATTTAGAATTCCAATCTCTATATAAAATTGGAATGTTTATACAGAATTTCAATCTCTATAATAAATCGGAATGTTCATACAGAATTTCAATCTACATACAAAACCATAATGTTCATACAGTATTCCAATCTCCATACAAAACCATAATGTTCATTCAGTATTCAAATCTACATAAGAAACCATACTGTTCCTCCAGAATTCAGTTAATGAATCATAGAAAAAGTCGGTTGGTTTTTTTTCATTATTATAAACAACAGATTTGTTATGTTATTTATAAATCCATGATTCATTAATTATAGCTAATAATTTATGGACAAATAACATTTTTTTGTACAAATTTTATCTTAATAAGCCTATTCAGTTTAACCAAAAATATAAACTCAAAGATGTTCTAACTTTGAATTATAGCTAATAATTTATTAACAAATAACATTTTTTTGTACAAATTATACCTTAACAGGTCTATTCAGATTAACTAAGAATATGAACCCAAAGATGTTCCAACTTTATTTGCATAAATATTCATTACAATATATTCAGATTTAAATATTATCTATAAAAAATAACAGGTTAGACATGTTGTTCATAAATCCGTATATTATGAATAGCCTAAATAGCCAAGCATTATATTAAAAATATTTATAAACTATCTCTAATAAGAAGTAAGGTTATTGATTGCAGAAATAAGAATGAACGTTATTAAACATATTCACTATACATATAATATTCTTACGAAGTCGTTTTACCATTCTATTGTCAAGAGGTATGTAGTTTAGTACTAACTACACAATAGTTCGCACTAGCAAACTACATACTATAATGTTATTAGTTTTTTTAGAGGAGCTGCAAACTTGCTTCATTAAAGATTATAGGAATAAGTTTTTTATATGTATAGGATTGGAGATGCCATCAATGACAATACATATGAACTTACAAACAAGAAAATTAACTTAACAATAGGGTGTTGAATAAATCATGAGAAAGCTTTCTCATGATTTATTTAGAAGTAAAAAAATAAACAACTTTTAAACTGTTGGATTTAGATCCCAATCGGGGCTTTGTTATGAACTCAAATTACTTTATTCCTTAATCTTTCGTAAAGAAATCAGCTTTATTATTTAAATGTACTAAATGAATTAT
Organism: Candidatus Epulonipiscium fishelsonii; assembly: GCA_001983475.1. GTDB lineage: Bacteria > Bacillota > Clostridia > Lachnospirales > Cellulosilyticaceae > Epulopiscium_A. Next base: position 21,704 of record LJHD01000218.1, read on the forward strand.
TCAACAACCTAAACAAGACTTAAGAGAACGGGAGGTTATATATGAAATTAAAAAATTTATTATCATTAGGAATAGCAGGCCTAGGCGCTATTTTTATTTCAGTACCAACATTTGCTGATGTAGTTTATTATGAACCAAAAGATGAACCAAAAGAAACTAGTATTCATGGTGTAACTTGTGATAGGATACCATATTATGCAGAATATGATTTAATGAAACAAGACTTGCGAGCTCAATATCCAAACAATAAAAAATTAATTAAACCAATAAATTATCAAACTAATAAAAATTTACCAGATAATAAAGAATTATTTATTCCAAGCGGGAACAAGCCTGATATAGCTTATTATTACTTAGCTCAAGATTTGAATGAATTGGAAAATAATATTTCAAAACAATTAACTCAAAATATAAAAATAAAGTTACAAGCGGAAATCAAAATTTCAAATACAAACGTTGATTTTGAAGATATTGCAGAATTATATATTTTAAGAGAAATGCTTTACATATTGAAAGAGGAAGGTGAGATGAGAATAGCTGTAGATTCAATGAAAAATGATTTGCAGTTAAGATAAGGACTAATAGAATACCTGTTAGAGAAGTACACAAAGAAGCTCCCTTTTATAGGGAGCAATTTTTTAATATCTATTCCTTATCAATTCATTGTAAATTTCACGTTTACTTACGCCTCTATCTTTTGCTACAAGTTTTAAAGCTTCTTTTTTTTCTATATTTTGTGATATATATATATTTAGATGTTCTTCTAAAGATACAGTTTCCCACTGCTTTATATTTTCTTCTTGTATTAAAGTTTTACTTTTACCTGCCAAAACCAAGACAAATTCACCTTTTGGAGTATTTAAGTTAAAGTAATCTTTAGCCTCACTTAAAGTAAACTTTAATGAAGTTTCATATTTTTTAGTGAGCTCTTTTAAGATTGTAACAGACCTATCACCAAATTTTTCATATAAAATTGACAACGTTTTAATTAATCTGTGAGGAGCTTCGTAAAAAATGATAGTTCTAGTTTCATCTTTTAGAGATTTCAAAACCTCATTTTGTTCTTTTTTCTCTTGTGGTAAAAATCCTTCAAAAACAAAGCGTTTAGTGCTTTGCCCTGAAATAATTAATGCGGTTATACAAGCAGCGGCTCCAGGAGCTGCTGTAACAGCAATGTTTTCTTCTAATGCCAATTTTACAATATCCTCTCCAGGATCAGAAATTCCAGGAGTACCTGCATCTGTAACCAAGGCAATAGTTTTGTTTTGCTTTAAATAGTTTAAAATAAGTTTTCCTTTATCCGTTTTGTTATGTTCATGATAACTTATCATGGGTGTATCTATTTCAAAATAGTTAAGTAACTTCCTTGTGTGACGGGTATCTTCTGCTGCAATATAATCAGCTTCTTTCAAAGTTCTAATTACTCTGTAAGTTATATCCTCAAGGTTTCCAATAGGTGTTGCACATAAAATTAACATATGGTATCTTCCTTAATGTAATTAATTTTTCTGAACCTCCCACCTCTAAAGACGTGGGATTTTAAAAAGTTTTATTATATCGTTATTCTTATAGACGTGTTCAGTTCGCCTGTAGAGAACTTATAAGTTATTACCAAACAAGCCGTAAAGTCCCTAGCTTTAGCTATGAGGCTATTAAATTTTTCTTTAAAGTTCTTGCCATATTTTAATGTTTATTATATGGACACAACTGAATACATTGGAACAATTCTTTGAATTGTGACATAGACGGTTGCTAGAAGTAGTCATTTCTAGTGTAAAACTTTTGAGCAAATTTTAATTGCAAATATTCAATGCACCGAGAATGTTTCTAAAGTGAAACACGACAAGAACAAGTAGTAAAAACATCGTAAAAGACTAAATGCCTTTGATATAAGACAAAATTATATCAGTCAACTATAATGGTATGCCCTAAACTAAAGGGCATACTGGAATAGCAGAAATGAATTTGTTCTTTAATCACTTTAGAATCC
>LJHD01000219.1 GCA_001983475.1 Candidatus Epulonipiscium fishelsonii
TTAGCCACCCTGTAGTACTACTCCGGGTGGTTGAAAAAAAATAATATATATATATTAATAAACTTACATGAATTAGTATGGATAAGCCTTCATAAAATTATAATAGGAAAAAATTTGTAAGTTTGGAGCGTGATATTATAATATTAAAAAGAGAAGGCTATTTATAAGAGAAAAATCAATTTGAAAAGGAGAATAATATGAGAAATATATTTATTGGCATGATTTTAGGTATTGCAAATGTAATTCCTGGAGTTAGTGCGGGTACAATGGCAGTTATTTTTAAGATTTATGATCAATTACTAGATTCAATAAGTTTAGATATGGAGAAGTTAAAAAAGAATTTTAATTTTTTAGCAGCACTTGGAATTGGAGTTGTAATTGGAGTTGTTGGATTTAGCAGTATAATTACTTATTTATATGAAAACTATAGCATGCAAACAAGTTTTGCTTTTATTGGAGTAATTGTGGGAAGTATTCCTATGATTTATAAAAAAGTAAGTCAAGAAGGACCAGTTAATTTTGATGGACTTATATTGTTTGTAATTCCTTTATTTATAATGCTTTATATGTCTATACAAGGTGATAGTGGTGAAAATACAACTATTATTAGACAACTAAGTACAATGAGTATGGTATGGCTTATTTTTGCAGGGGCGATTAGTGCTTTTACAATGATTATTCCAGGGATAAGTGGATCATTTATTTTGCTAACAATTGGGGCATATACAACTATTATAACGGCTATTTCAGAACGTAATGTTCTTATTTTAATTCCTGTTGGAATTGGAGTTGTAATTGGCTTAGTTGGAGGAAGTAAACTAGTTAGAATTTTGATGGAGAAGTATACTCAAAATACTTATTTAGTAATTTTAGGACTAGTTGTTGGTTCGATATTTACTTTGTATCCTGGATTTAGCCTTAATAAGACTGGTATAATCTCTATAATTTGTATGACAGCAGCAGCGATTATTTCATATTCATTTTCTGAGAACTAGTATAAGAATAAATCTAAACTTAAAAATACTGATGTGAAGCGAAAGACTTCCCTCAGTATTTTTTTTAGTAATAATTAACTAGCACTGTTGGTGTATACTAGACGCAATATTTATAAAAAAGTAGTACTCCCTGAAAAAGAATGTAAATTTAAAAAAATAACTATATATCCATAATTAGTGCATTATTCACAATACCATAAGGAGATACATACAAATTCCTGACTTTTTACGTTATTTTTTATAGAGATTACTTAAATCTAAATATAGTATAATGAATATTTATGCAATTAAAGTTATAAAATTTCGAATTTTTATCTTCAGTTAATATCTTTATTTAATCTGAATAAATTCATTTCATTATAATTTGTACAAATAAATATTATTAACTTGTGAATTATTAGCTATAATTCCTGAATCATAGAAAAAGGCTAAATGGCTTTTTTCTTATTTTTTTTATACACCTATAAATGATATTGCTAAAAAGAAGATATAAAAGTCTGATTATGTTAAGGATGTTAAATCTGGATGGAAAACCTGGTTTTGTAGTTAAATGGTTAAATCTGAGTAAGGTTAAGATATGAAAGTTGAATGGAAGTCCTGGTTTTGTAGTTAAATGGTTAAATCTGAGTAAGGTTAAGATATGAAAGTTGAATGGAAGTCCTGGTTTTGTATTCAAACTGTTAAACGGTTAAATCTGAGTAAGGTTAAGATATGAAAGTTGAATGAAGTTCTGGTTTTGCATTTAAACTATTAATGATGGATGGAAACTTGATGTTGTAGTTAAAAGGTTAAATCTGAATAAGGTTAAGATATGAAAATTGAATGGAAAACTTGATGTTGTATTCAAACTGTCAAACCT
>LJHD01000220.1 GCA_001983475.1 Candidatus Epulonipiscium fishelsonii
ATACTTCAAGAAACTCATATTACCAGTCTGGTTTCTATGGACGAAAATGAAAAGTATATTTCTAATATTTCAGATGAAGGCACCCCAAATCCATCAGAAGAATTTGAAAGACAGGAATTAATTGAATTATTAACTGTTGCAATAGATGATTTGCCTGATAGGGAACAAACTGTAATAAAATTATATTATTTTGAAGAACTAACGCTAAAAGAAATAAGTCATGTTCTTAGTGTATCAGAGTCTAGAATTTCACAACTGCACACTAAATCTATAAATAAATTGAAATCTAAATTAGGAAAATATCAACATGCATTTCCTTTATAATATAAAGAAAAGACTTTAGCATAATATAAGAAAAGATTTTAGTCTTTTCTCTTTATCAAATTGAGGGCGAACTATGTTCGCTCGTTTTTAACAAAAGGGTGATTAAATGACAATGAATATTATTGATTTACCGATTATTGGAATGAGTCTTATGACTATGGGATTTGTGGCAACCTTAGGAGGATTAATAGGACTTGCACATTCTAAAAGTAAATATAGTGAGGAAACTTTGAAAATAGTGGCTTCATCTTCTAAAAATGAACCTTTTAAAGATTATTTGAAAAATGAATTTCCTCAAGATGAATTTAAAATGCATGTTGAAGAAATTCCATATTCAAGTCAAATACAATATTTATTAAGAAGTGGACTAACTTTAGATGATGTGGCTAAACAACTAGGAAAGGGTAAAGGGGAAATTCAACTAATACTCTCTTTGGAAGAGAAAAGGAGAAGCATAAAATGAAAAAAGATAAATTAATGTTTTTGTGTATTGGTATGGGTATTGGCTTAATGATTACTGGGGGAATATTTGTTGTAGGTGGTTTTCAATCTTCAAACCAAGAATATTTTTTAGCAAAAGAAGAAAGAGGTAAATCTGAAGCTGATTTGAAAATTCAGCAATCTGAAGATGAAGAAATTTATATAGAAAATGAATTGGAAGACCATGTAGAAGAATTTTCTGAAAATGAGATTGTATCAGATGTTGTTCCATTTCTAGGAGATGATAGTCTAACGGAAGCTGAACCTCCAGTAATTATGGAAGAACAGCTTCCAATTGTTATAGAGGAGCCCGTTCCGATAGTTGTAGAAGAACAACCACCAGTACCAGCGAAACAATTACCAACAGAAATTGTAGAAGAATTACCTCCAATAACTGTAACAGAGTTATATATTGAATACAGTTCATCCGCTACACAAGTAGCTAATCTTTTAGAAGAAGCAGGAATTGTTGATGATGCATATAGCTTTTTGATGTATGTACGTGGTCAAAATAAAGACAGGCAATTGCTTGAAGGCAACTTTGTATTTCAAAGTAATTATGATTATGAAGATATATTAAATGTACTTCTTAGGAGAAAATAATTAGAAAAAATTGTTAACTGATAAATTCATTTAATTTATTTTTATATGAACAAGAGTTAAGTGAATAGATAATCAAAAGTGTGGTATAGCAGAAATTTTTGTTATACCACACTTTTTTATTCATGATAATGGGTTTAGGAATAACATGACTAAATCTATTATCATGAATAAATTTCGAATATGAAGATTAGAACTTAATGGAATAGAATTTTTAAAAACTGGGAATATATAGTAATAGTACTTTGGAATAATAGTAACTAAATTTGATTGTTATATATTTATCTTGAAATGATCCACTAGTTTCAAGTTCTGGGGTTAATGGTTATATGGTAAGAGATGTGTTGATATACAAAACTTACTATAATGGTGAAGTGGACTTACCATTGGGTAACCAGGATTTATTCGAAAGGATTGTTTTCAGGGTATATGTGTTAAATTTTAACGGCAAGCCATCAATACCAATAAATGATGTAAAAATAAGGATTTTATTGAAAAAACAAAAGGCAATATTTAAAAATGTTAATCTTTTTACTATTCAATTGACTTATAAAATTGAAACTGAGTATATTCAACCAATAACATTAGCGGGTACCTTAGTTTTAGTTAAAGGAACAACTAAAATTAAAAAAAGCGTTGTACTAGTAAAAAAAATATGATATAGTGTTATGTGAAAATAATGGGAAGATTTATTCTTTTCATTGTAAAAAAAAACGCACGTCTACAAAGTAACGAGTTGGTGCTTAAGTGTTGCTTGTTATGCTAAAATAGACGGAGGTAAAACCAAGGAGGCAAAAAAATGAGTGTAATTTCAATGAAACAACTTTTAGAAGCAGGGGTACATTTTGGACATCAAACAAGAAGATGGAATCCAAAAATGAAAAAATATATATTTACTGAAAGAAATGGTATATATATCATTGACTTGCAAAAAGCAGCAAGAAAAATAGACGAGGCTTATGAAGCTATGCGTAAAATTGCAGAAAATGGTGGAAAAGTTTTATTTGTTGGTACAAAAAAGCAAGCACAAGAATCTGTAAAATCAGAAGCTATTAGAAGTGGAATGTACTATATTAACAATAGATGGTTAGGTGGAATGTTAACAAATTTCCAAACTATTAAAAGTAGAGTTGCAAGATTAAAACAACTTGAAACAATGGAACAAGATGGAACATTTGACTTATTACCAAAAAAAGAAGTTATTGAGCTTCGTAAAGAAATGGCTAAATTGGAAGCTAATTTAGGTGGAATTAAGGAAATGAAAGAAGTTCCTGATGCAATATTTGTTGTTGATCCACGTAAAGAAAAAATTGCTATTCAAGAAGCGCATATTCTGGGGATACCAGTATTTTCAATTGTAGATACTAACTGTGACCCAGAAGAAGTAGATCATGTTATTCCTGGAAATGACGATGCTATTCGTGCAGTAAAATTAATAGTTGGAAAAATGGCAGATGCTATAATTGAGTCTAATCAGGGGCAAGTATTTGAACCAGAAGGAACATTTGAAGAAGCTTTAGCAAAAGAAGAAGTTAATTAATAATTATACCTTTGGAGGAAATTAAAATGGCAGTTACGGCGGCGATGGTAAAAGAATTACGAGAAAGAACAGGAGCAGGAATGGTTGATTGTAAAAACGTTCTTGTTGAGGTTGATGGAGATATTGAAAGAGCTATTGAAGTACTAAGAGAAAAAGGTTTAGCAAAAGCTGCTAAAAAAGCAGGTCGTGTTGCGGCAGAAGGACTTGTTAAAGAAGCAATTTCTAAAGATAAAAAACAAGGTGCAATTGTTGAAGTTAATTCAGAAACAGATTTTGTTGCTAAAAATGAGCAATTTATTAATTTTGTAACTCAAGTTGCTGATATGGTTTTAGAAAATGATGTAAAAACAATTGAAGAATTAAAAGAATTACCTTGGGCAGAAGATAAAAACAAAACAGTGGGAGATATATTAACAGAAAAGATTTCTGTTATTGGAGAAAATTTAACACTTCGTCGTTTTATAAAAATGTCAACAACTGGTACTATAGTTGCTTATACACATGGTGGTGGAAAAATTGTTTCTATGGTTGAAATGGATGGAGAAGGGCCAAAAGTAGAAGAAGTTGGTAAAAACATAGCTATGCAAGTTGCAGCTTCAAATCCACAATTTTTATCAAAAAGTGATGTATCAGAAGAAACAATTGCTAAAGAAAAAGAAATTCTTTTAACTCAAGCTTTAAATGAAAATGCAACAGCTGCTAAACCAAAACCAGAAAACATTATAGAAAAAATGGTTGAGGGAAGACTTGGAAAAGAATTATTTAAAGAAATTTGTTTATTAGAACAAGATTATGTAAAAGAACCTTCTATTACAGTAGAAAAATATGTTGTTCAAGAATTAAAAAGCAAAGATGCAATCAAATCTTTTGTTCGTTTTGAAGCAGGAGAAGGAATTGAGAAAAAAGCAGAAAATTTTGCTGAAGAAGTAGCTAAACAAATTAATGGTTAGTGATGGGGACACTTTTATAGTGTCCTTTTTATTTTTTTATATTCATTTTAAAATATGGCTAGAAATATAAATGATTTTATGTTAAAGTAAGATTGTTAGAAAGGGTGAAAATATGCATAAAAGGATTTTAATAAAATTGAGTGGCGAAGCCTTAGCAGGAGATGGAGGAAAAGGATTTAACCACAAGATTGTTATTGAAGTTGCACAGCAATTAAAACAACTTGTTGAAGAAAATATACAAGTATCAGTTGTAATTGGTGGTGGAAACTTTTGGAGAGGACGGTCTTCCTCTGATATGGATAGAACTAAAGCGGACCAAATTGGGATGTTGGCTACAGTTATGAATGCTATATATGTAGCTAATGTATGTCGAAGTGAGGGAATTGGTACAGTAGTTCAAACTCCATTTGTAGTGGGCACTATGACTGAACTTTTTTCAAAAGACAAAGCATTGGAACATTTAGCACAAAATAAAGTTGTATTTTTTGCAGGTGGAACAGGACACCCATTTTTTTCTACGGATACAGGAGCAGTTTTAAGAGCAGCTGAGATTGAAGTAGATGCATTATTCTTTGCTAAAAACATAGATGGAATTTATGATAGTGATCCGAAATTGAATAAAAATGCAATTAGACATGATAGAATATCATTTAAAGAAATAATAGCACAAAATTTAAAGGCTATGGATTTAACAGCTGCTACATTATGTAATGAACAAAAATTGCAAATAATAGTATTTAGCTTGGAGCCATATAATGCAATATTAAAAGCAGTGCATGGTGAAATTGCTGGTACAACAATTTACCCAGATTAAATTTTAAATTAACAAGGAGATAAGAATAATGGAACAAATAAACAATTTTAAAAAAAAGCTTGACAAAACTATTACATCATTAAAAGAAGAATTTAATACAGTTAGAGCTGGAAGAGCTAATCCTCATATATTAGATAAATTAACAGTAGATTACTACGGAGTGCCTACCCCTATAGCTCAAGTTGGAAATATTACTATACCTGAAGCACGTATATTACAAATTCAACCTTGGGACTCGTCTTTATTAAAACAAATTGAAAAAACTATTAATGAATCAGATATTAATATAAATCCGTCAAATGATGGAAAAATTATTCGATTGATTTTCCCAGAGCTTACTGAAGACAGAAGAAAAGAGTTAACAAAAGATGTTAAGAAAAAAGGTGAAAATGCTAAGGTTGCAGTTAGAAACCTAAGAAGAGATATAATAGATGAATTAAAAAAATTGGAAAAAAGTAGTCAAATTAGTGAAGATGAACTTTCACGTCATGAGGCTGAAGTACAAAAAATAACTGATAAGTTTATAGCTGAGATAGATAAAAATATTGAAACAAAAAATAAGGAAATTCTATCTGTATGAAAACTCCTCGTAGAGGAGTTTTTTATATATCATCAAGCTTTAAGTTGGAGGAAGTTTTATGCATGTAGCGATTATAATGGATGGGAACGGAAGATGGGCCAAACAAAAAGGATTGACTAGAACTGAAGGACATAGAATAGGTGGTGAGACATTAAAAAAAATAGTTAGATATGCAGATGCTATTGGAATTAAATATATTACAGTATATGCATTTTCCACTGAAAATTGGAATAGACCAAAAGAAGAAGTGGAAGGACTTATGAATTTGTTAACACAATATTTAGTAGCAAATATAAAAAAGGCCAAAAAAGAGAATTTAAAATTTCGATTAATTGGTCGTAGAGATAACTTGCCATCTAAAATGTGTAGACAAATTGATAAATTAGAACAAATTACAAAAGATAAAACTGGATTATGTCTATGTATAGCTTTAAATTATGGAGGAAGAGATGAAATAGTTAGAGCTTGCAAAAGTTTGGTAAAAGATATAAAGAAAGAAAAATATAGTATAGATGAAATAAACGAAAAATTATTTGAATCATATTTAGACACGTATAATGTACCAGATCCTGATTTAGTAATAAGAACTAGTGGTGAACTTAGATTAAGTAATTTTTTAATATGGCAATTGGCATATTCTGAATTTTATTTTACAGAGTGTTTATGGCCAGATTTTACGGTTGATGAATTTAAAAAAGCAATTAATGAGTTTAATTTAAGAAAAAGGCGGTTTGGAAAATCAGAATAGGTGGGTGAAAAAATGTTAACACGAATATTAACAGGCGTTATAGGAGCTCCAATAGCTATTGCAATTATTTATAAAGGAGGTTTATTGTTATATGTAATTGGTGGTATTATGGTTCTTATAGGAGCATACGAATATTATAAAGTTGTAGGAGAAGTTTATAATCCAATAAAAAATGTAGCAATGTTAGGGATAGCAATATATTTAATAGGATTGAATTATTTTGAGAATAGATATATTAGTTTTATAGGCATATTTTTAGTTATTTTGTTAATTATAAAAGTATTGACTTATCCAAAATATAATTTAGCAGATATAGGAGTTACATTAACAGGCGTTATATATATAGGAGAAATTTTTAGCTTAGTATTATTAATTAGAGATATGCCAAATGGATTTTTTTGGGTGTGTTTAATTTTTGTTAGTGCATGGGGGAGTGATACCTCGGCTTATTTTGCAGGTAGAGCACTAGGAAAACATAAACTTGCACCTGTACTTAGTCCAAAAAAAACTATTGAAGGAGCAATTGGAGGAGTGATTGGAGCAGGAATATTAGATGCAATATTTTGTGGCATTATGAGTTTTCTTGGTTATTGGACTTTTTCTTTAGGATGGACAGTTTTAATTGGTTGTGTATGTGCTATTTTATCTCAGATTGGAGATTTAGCGGCTTCTTCAATAAAGCGTGAGATGGGAATAAAAGATTTTGGGACTCTTTTTCCAGGGCATGGTGGAGTTTTAGATAGATTTGATAGCATTTTGTTAATTGTGCCGTTTGTTTATACTATTGTGAGTACTTTATAGTTTCGACAAAATTAAAACAGTAAATGTAGGGTTTAACTATAATTTTATATTAACTTGTTTGTAATTTAAAATTGTACATTTGTGTAGATGAACACTAGTCATTCAAAATATCGTTATAAACATAATTTTTACAAAAAATGTAGTTAATGTAAAGATATTACATCAAAGGGCGTACAGCTCACTCATTCATGGGTGAGATATAAGCCCTACATTTTTAGGGGTGGGAGTTTCAGAAGGGAGATATTATGATTATCTTAGGTTCAACGGGTTCAATTGGAACACAAGCGTTAGATTGTATAAGAAAAGAGAAAGAACAAAAAGTATATGGATTATCTACAAATACTCAAATAGAGTTGCTTGAAGAACAAATTAAAGAGTTTTATCCTAGTGCAGTTTGCGTTGTAGATAAAGAAAAAGCGTTATTACTAAAAAAGAGAATGCAGCAGCAAAACATAAAATTAGAAATATATGCAGGAGCAGAAGGGCTAATTGAGCTAGTAAAAATGAAACAATCACATATAGTTTTAAACTCAATTGTAGGAATGGCAGGACTTTTACCAACAATTGAAGCAATAAAAAGTGGAAAAGATATTGCACTAGCTAATAAAGAAACATTAGTTGTAGCTGGTGAAATAGTAATGAATTTAGCTAAAGAACATAAAAAACAGATAGCACCTGTTGATAGTGAGCATTCAGCTATTTGGCAGTGTTTGGGCGGGCCGTATGCTGTAAACAAATTAATTTTGACTGCTTCAGGTGGTCCTTTCAGAGACTTTACTGCAAAAGAACAACTAGCAACTGTAACTTTAGAGCAGGCTTTAAAACATCCAAATTGGACAATGGGAAAAAAAATTACAATTGATTCAGCAACTCTTATGAATAAAGGGTTAGAAGTAATTGAAGCACATTATTTATTCAATGTTTCTCCAGAAAACATAGAAGTAGTTGTACACAAGGAAAGTATTATTCATTCTATGGTAGAATACAAAAATGGTTCAATCATTGCTCAACTTGCTATGCCTGATATGCGTCAAGCAATTTCATATGCTATAGATGCTTTAAATAAGTATAGAGAACGTGATGATTATGGATATAGAGAATGTAATTATATTTCAAAATTAGATTGGAAAAAAATAAAAAAATTAAGCTTTGATACTCCAAAGAGAAATTTATTTCCTTGTTTGAACTTTGCATATGATGCATTAATAAAAGGTGGTACTATGCCAGCAGTATTAAATGCAAGTAATGAAGAGGCAGTGGCTGCATTTTTAGAAAGAAAGATTTCGTTTGTTGAAATTCCCAAAATAATTCATCAAGTTATGGAAAAACACATATGTATAAATAAGCCTGATTTGTATGAAATTTTAGAAGCTGATAAATGGGCTAGAAATTATACTAGTAAAACAGTAGAAAAGAAAGTAGGGATATAGTTGATTATAATATTTATTTTGATGTTTGGTGCAATTGTTCTTGTTCATGAATGGGGACATTTTATTACAGCAAAAAAGTTTGGTGTACAAGTTAATGAGTTTTCAATAGGAATGGGATGGAAAATATGGGGTAAGTTTCATAATGGAACATTATACACTATAAGATTGTTGCCTATTGGTGGATTTTGTGCAATGGAAGGTGAGAATGAAGAATCTAACAATCCAACGTCACTAAGTTCTAAGTCACCTTTAAAGCGAATTATAGTGTTTGCAGCTGGTGCATTTATGAACTTTTTACTTGCTTGGTTATTATTTTCCATTGTTATTGGATATAGTGGATATGGAAGTAATACTATTAAAAGTGTAATTGAAAATTCTCCTATTGCAAATGCAGGAGCTGTTGCAGGAGAAACTATTATTGCAATTGATGGAAAAAAAATTAAAACTAGAAATGATGTTAGCACAATGGTTACTGATGGAGACAAAGTATATGGAGTTTCTATTGAAGGATTAGATGGAACTGTACGAGTTGTACCAATTAAACCTCAACCAAAAGAAGATGGAGGAGTGGCATTAGGGTTTTATGCTGTTGCTAAAAAGGGAAGTGTTTTAGAATGTATTACATTGGGATATTCTGAAACTATTTCTTGCTTAAAAAAAACTTTAGAAGGTTTTGTTATGATAATTACTGGACAAGTGCATTTTAAAGATATGATGGGAATAGTGGGAGTTGGTCAAGTAAGTACTCAAGTTTGGAATGAAGGATTAAAATACAGTTATATGGTGGCAATTATGAATATGTTTCAATTAGCAGCATTACTTTCAGTAAACTTATCAGTACTAAATTTGTTACCTTTACCTGCTTTAGATGGTGGAAGAATATTTTTTACATTAATAGAGATTGTTCGTGGAAAACCACTAAATCAAGAAAAAGAAGGATATTTCCATGTTGTTGGATTTGTTTTTCTTATGGGACTTATGATTGCCATATTCTTTAATGACATAGTGAGGTTGATGGGTTAATGATTAAAAGAGAAGATACAAGGATAATTAAAATTAAAGATTTGAAAGTTGGAGGGGGCAACCCTATACTTATTCAATCTATGTGTAATACAAAAACAGAGAATGTTGAAGCAACAGTGGAACAGATTTTAAAGCTTGAACAAGATGGGTGCGAAATTGTAAGAGTAGCTATTCCAAATGAACAATCAGCTAAAGCTTTGGATAAAATTATATCTAAGATTAATATACCACTTGTTGCAGACATTCATTTTGATTATAGATTAGCCTTACTTTCTGTTGAAAATGGTATAAATAAATTACGAATTAACCCAGGAAACATTGGAAATGAAGAAAAAGTTAAATTAGTTGTACAAAAAGCTAAACAAAATAATATTCCTATTAGAATAGGTGTAAATTCTGGCTCTATTGAAAAAGAATTATTGCGAAAGTATGGTAAAGTTACAGCAGCAGCCGTTGTAGAAAGTGCATCGAGACATATAGAGATATTAGAACGTATAGACTTTAGAGATATTATTGTTTCTTTAAAAGCATCGAATGTTCCACTAGTAATCGAAGCTTATACATTGTTTGCTCAAAAATATAACTATCCTCTTCATGTAGGGATTACTGAAGCTGGAACATTATATAAAGGTACTATAAAATCTTCGGTAGGACTTGGTGCCATTCTTTCTAGAGGAATTGGAGACACTATAAGAGTATCTCTTTCAGAGGATCCAGTCCAAGAGATTGATTGTGCTAAATATATTCTTCAATCACTAGGATTAAGAAAGTTTGGTGTGGAAATTATTTCTTGTCCTACATGTGGTCGCACTGAAGTGGATTTAATAGGGTTAGCTAAACAGGTAGAAGAAAATACTAAATATATAAAGAAAGACTTAAAAATTGCAGTTATGGGTTGCGTAGTAAATGGACCTGGAGAAGCAAGAGAAGCTGACATTGGAATTGCTGGTGGAAAAGGTGAAGGGATTATATTTAAAAAAGGTATAATTGTCAAAAAAGTTTCTGAGAAGGAACTACTAGGTGTATTTATGGAAGAACTTAAAGATTTGTTATAAAGGCGTTTAAAAAAACGTCTTTTTTTTATGCTTTTTATATTTTAGGAATTTAAGTTTTAGTATATAGTATTATATTTGTAAAGGACTATTGAGTTATATTCTTTGCTAACTTTTATTTCATTTGTGTATATTTATATAAGTATAAATATAATTTTTCTTATTAATTTATAATCTAAGTAAAAATATCGAGTGGAAAAAATTGTCTTTAAAAAGGATAGTATTTTGTTGCATAAAACCGAAAAATCAAATATAATAAATATAGACAAGAAATTTATGAGACGGGTAAATCAAGATTGCTTGTTAATTGTTAATTTATTATAGGAGGATTATGAAAGGATATATTATTTGTAATGGGTATTTAGCTAGTAAAAAATTTGACGAAAATAATGACCTATATATAGAGGCAGGAAAAAAGGCAGGATTAACTTTAGAAGTAATTACAAATATAGAAATCAAATATGGAATAGAAAATGGCAATGCATATATAAAAGGGCTAAAAAAGTGTGATTTTGTTTTATTTTTAGATAAAGATATTGAACTTGCGAAATGCTTAGAGAAAATGGGTATATCTGTTTTTAACAATAGTAAAGTAATTGAAACATGTGATAACAAAGCAAAAACATTTGTGGCATTATCTAATAATAACATTGCAATGCCAAAAACATATATTTCACCACTAGTATTTAATAATACTTATAAAGGAGATACTTACATAGATTATCTTGAGGAAAATCTGGATTATCCGATTATAGTTAAAGAATGTTATGGTTCGTTTGGAGTGCAGGTATATTTAGCTCAAAATAGAAATGAACTACAGTGCTTGAGAGATAATTTAATTTATGTGCCTCATATATATCAGGAATTTATTAAAACAAGTTTTGGAACGGATATAAGAATTCATGTTGTTGGGAATAAATACGTAGTAGCAATGAAAAGAACCTCTGATTTGAACTTTAAAGCAAATATTAGCAGTGGAGGAAGAATGGAAAAAATAGATCCACCAGCAGAGGCAATTGACATGGCAATAAAGATTTCAAACATACTGAAAAGTGATTTTATTGGAGTTGATATTTTATTTGGCGAGGACAATTTTGTTTTGTGTGAAGTAAATTCTAATGCTCATATAAAAAATATACTAGATTGTACAGGAGTTAATGTTGCTGAAGAAATAATAGCTCATATAATTAAAATTATGTATAAAAAAACAAGTAATTGACAAATTTTGTAAAAAAGGATATGCTATATATTATAAAAGAATGGAAGGTGGACAAATGAACGTTGATACTAACATAAAAGACAATGTATTATTTGTAAATTTAGTTGGTGAACTTGATCATCATACAGCTACATTTATAAGAGAAGAAATAGATCGAATTTATCAGGGAAATCGAGTTAAACATATCGTATTTAATTTTGAAAAAGTTGGATTTATGGATAGTTCAGGGATTGGACTATTAATGGGAAGATATAGAAATGCCTCCATTGTGGGAGGAAAAGTTGTACTTGTTAGAGTTAAGCCAGAAATAAATAAAGTGTTAAATTTATCAGGCATTTATAAACTAATGAATTGTTACGCAAATGAAGAAGAGGCTGTAGCAAACTTATAAAAGGGGGAAAGAGTGATGTATCAAAATCAAATGGTTATTCAATTTAAAAGCAAATCTATAAATGAGTCGTTTGCAAGGGCTGTTATAAGTTCATTTTTGGCACAACTAGACCCTACAATTGAACAACTTCATGACATAAAGACTGCTGTTTCAGAAGCAGTCACAAATTGTATAATTCATGGGTATGATAGTGACCATAACCAAGATGTTAAATTATTTTGCGGATATTATATGGAAGGTGAAAAAACAAAAATAATTATAGAGATTGTGGATATGGGAAAAGGAATAGAAGATATTGAACAAGCAAAAGAACCTTTATTTACAACAAGTGAAGATATAGACCGTGCTGGGCTTGGATTTACAGTTATGGAATCAATGATGGATAGTGTAAGTGTTAAGTCAAAATTGGGAGAGGGTACAACTGTAACTTTAGAGATAGAGATATAGTTATACTATATTACTCAATTTATAAGGAGGTGAAAATTTGGACCGAACATTAGAGTTAATAGTTAAAGCTCAGCA
This sequence comes from Candidatus Epulonipiscium fishelsonii, assembly GCA_001983475.1. Lineage (GTDB taxonomy): Bacteria > Bacillota > Clostridia > Lachnospirales > Cellulosilyticaceae > Epulopiscium_A. The sequence continues at coordinate 12,475 of LJHD01000220.1, forward strand.
AGGCGATGAAAGGGCAAAAGAAACACTTGTGGAAGAAAATGTAGGATTAGTTTGGAGTTTAGTAAAAAGGTTTGCGAATAGAGGATATGAAATGGAAGACCTTTTCCAAATTGGGAGTATTGGATTAATTAAAAGTATAGAAAAATTTGATTTAGCCTATAACGTAAAGTTTTCTACATATGCTGTACCAATGATTGTAGGAGAAATAAAAAGATTTCTTAGAGATGATGGTATGATTAAAGTTAGCCGTTCTCTTAAGGAAGTTGCATATAAAGCAAAATTATTAAAAGAAGAATTGGTAAGGAAATTGGATAGAGAGCCAACAATTAGTGAAATAGCAATTGGATTGGATTTGCCAGTTGAAGACATAGTTGTAGCATTAGAGGCAAATACAGAGATTGAATCATTAAGTGCAGTTATTCATCAGGGAGATGGAAAACCTATTACACTTGAAGATAAGATTGACCAAGCTCCAAAAGAACAATCAAATATGATTGATAACATTTTATTAAATCAAATTATTGATGAACTTGATGATATAGAGAAAGAAATTATAACTTGTCGATATTTTGAGGATAGAACACAAACTGAAATAGCTTCAATGTTAAGTATTTCTCAAGTTCAAGTTTCAAGAATTGAAAAAAGAATTTTAAAAAAAATGCGAGAGATGCTAAAAAACAATTAAAGTAAATTTTCCAGAAAAATCATAATGCATATTGTATGACACTAGGGTATAATGAGAGTAGATACATTAAGGGGGTATATGATGAGTAAAAAAGCTTGGATTTATAACCTAGTATTATGCATTGTTGGTAGTATGATTATTGGCTTAATATTAACAAATAATCATGTTGAATTACAAGTTCCATATCAAGAGTTTAATCAGCTAGTAGAAGAAAATAAAATAGCTCAAGTAACTTTGAATGATGGACAATACATAGAATATTTATTAATTGGTAATGATGAAATAATTTATAAAACAGAAAATCCAAGAAGTGATAATTTAAAAGAAAATCTTTTGTTAAAAGGAATTAAGGTAGAAGAAAGATCAGCAACTATAACCCTTCAGCTTGCCCAATCGATGATGGGTATTTTGTTATTTGTAGGAGTATTTTTCTTTGTGTTTAAACAAATTTCAAATGGACAAAAAGATAAAATAGGGTTTTCAGTGGAAGCTGTTAGTACAGAAAATATAAAAGTGAGTTTTTCAAATATAGCAGGAAATGTTGAAGCAAAAGAACAAGTACAAGATATTATAGATTTTATACAAACACCAGAAAAATATAATAAAGTTGGGGCAAGAATGCCTAAAGGCCTTATATTTTATGGACCTCCAGGAACTGGAAAAACTATGATGGCAAAAGCATTAGCAAAAGAAGCAAATGTTCCGTTTTTTTCTGTGAATGGTTCAGATTTTATGCAAATGTATGTTGGAGTTGGAGCAAGTAGAATAAGAGATTTATTTAACGAAGCTAGAAAAAATGAAAAAGCAGTTATATTTATAGATGAGATAGATGCAATTGGAAAAAAGCGTTCACAATTTGCTGAAAGTGGGAACAATGAAAAAGACCAGACTTTAAATGCTTTATTAACAGAAATGTCTGGGTTTAATGATGAAGAAGGAATAGTTGTGATTGCTGCAACAAATAGATTAGAGTTATTAGATGAAGCTTTACTTAGACCAGGGCGATTTGATAGACATATACAAATTGGGTATCCTGACAAAAAAGCAAGAAAATCAATATTTAATTCATACATAAAAAATAAGCCAGTGGATGCAGATGTGGATGTAGATAAGTTAAGTGAAGATACTATATATTTCACTGGAGCAATGATTGAAAGTTTAGTAAATGAAGCAGCAATTGAAGCAGCAAAAACTTTTAGTCCAGCTTTAACAGTAGAACATTTTGAAAAGGCTTATTACACAGTAATTGCAGGAGCAGAGAAAAAAGATAGAAGTAATATCACAAAAGAAGATAAAGAAATTACAGCATATCATGAAGCTGGACACACCGTGGTAACTTCTTTGATTGCACCTGAAAATAAAATAACTAAAGTAACTATTATTCCTAGTACTAAAGGATTAGGAGGATTTAGTATGAATATTCCAGCTGAAAGGATGTATCAAAGTAAAAAAGAAATATTAACTCAAATAAAAATACTTTTAGCTGGTAGAATTGCTGAAGAAATACAATTTGGCAATGACCATATAACTACTGGAGCTGGTAATGATATTGAAAAAGCAACTACATATATAAAAGATTTTGTTGGAAAATATGGAATGGATGATAGTATTGGATTATTAAATTTAGAATTATTGGAAGAAAAAGGGGAAATAACAAAAATTGCAAAAAAAATGATACAAGATTTATACGAAGAAACAAAAAGACTTTTAATAGAAAACAAAAACTGTTTAGATGCTATAGCAAATGGACTGTTAACTCAAGAAACTCTAAATGAAGAAGAAATACGTCAAACAATGAATGAAGTTACAAGCCCAGTTAAAGGATTACAGTAACTTAAAGATAGTTATATTTAAACATATGTTTATTAGTTATTTTATCATAATTAGAGTTTGTTAATTTTATCTACTTTAAACACTTCATTAAATATGAAGTGTTATTTTTATTAAATAATTTAATATACATCAAAAATTTATTTAATATATTCTATGCAAAATTTTAATAATTAACTAATAAACTGGTAAAATTTCAAAGAACATGGGAGTAGCTTTTAATTTACTGAAACTTTAAAATTTGAAGTATTAATTTAGTTAAAATAGGACATATATAATATAGTAAAAATAGATTAAAATATTAATTTTTAAAATTTGTAAAATATAGCCAAAATTTAAGGATGAACTATATGAGACGCGTTGCAAAAAGTATAGCAAGTTTAGTAGGACATACTCCATTGTTAGAAATAGTAAGATACAACACAATTCATAGAACTCAAGCAAAAATTATTGTAAAATTAGAAAGTTTTAATCCACTCTCGTCTGTAAAAGACAGAGTAGCATTGGCTTTGATTGAAGATGGTGAAGAAAAAGGGTTATTAAAGCCTGATACTACTATTGTTGAAGCAACCACTGGAAATATGGGAATTGGTCTAGCAGCTATTTCCGCAGCAAGAGGATACAGAGTTATTTTAACTATACCTAATAGTTGCTGTGAAGAAAGTAAAAGTTTGCTAAGAGCTTTAGGTGCAGAATTAGTGCTTACAGATGGAAAGTTAGGAATACAAGGAGCAATAGATAAAGCTAATGAAATTGCAAGTAAAATGAAACATGTATATATGCCACAGCAATTTGGTAACCCCACAAATTTTGAAATACATCAAAAAACTACTGCGTTAGAGATAATAGGAGATACTGAAGGGAAAATAGATGTATTTGTAGCAGGGATTGGAAGTGGAGGCACTATTACAGGAGTGGGCAGAGCTTTAAAATCAATTTTAAAAAATGTTGAAATTGTGGGAGTTGAGCCAAAAGAAAGTCCATTATTGACAAAAGGGAAATCTGCAGTCCATAATATACATGGATTAGGAGCGGGATTTTTACCCGATATTTTAGATGAAAGTATAGTTGATAAAATGTATACTATTGATTATAGGATAAGGGCAGGAAAATCCACTGCTTTAGCTTTGAGATAAAAGCTCCCTCAATCCAGTAAGCGTATTGGGAAACTAGTACGTAGACAACGGCTTGACCGTTGCAATATACTACTTGAATTGCTTGAAACCCCTAAAGCCAATTAAACTACAACGCAAGTATGAAATATAACTAAACGTGAAAATAATATTACCTATTTAGGATAAATATTAGGGTTGCGAAAGCAGAAAAAATTGATTGGATGGTATATGGTTAAATCCTAAGTACTACAACAATGGGCAATGAGCAGGTAAGCTCCAAACAGCGATAAGTAAAGCTTATTATACATGATAATGAAGCTCTGCTGCATCATAGGAGAAACTTCAACGACTAGACCTCTTGAGGGTCGTACACCATAAGCGATTGATGGTGGAAGTGGGTAGCTCTTAACACGTAATGGTGAAGAAGAAGATATAGTCTGTGCTTTAGTGAAAGCTAAAGAAGTTCAAGGAACCCCTGTGGGTAAACCAAGAGAACTGCAATAGGAGTAGCGTCTTATTGTGAACGACAACCTCCAATCACATCTAAAGAGGTGGGAGGTTCAGGAACATTCTGTTATGACAGTTCAACAACTTGCTAAATATGAAGGAATACTAGTGGGTATTTCATCTGGGGCGAGCTTAGGGATTGCAACGCAATTAGCAAAAAAAAAAGAATACAAGGATAAGATAATCCTTGTAATTTTGCCTGACACAGGAGAAAGATATCTTTCGACTAGTTTATTTGAAACTAATCCATAAATATATTATCGCCCATTACATTTTATGGGGCGATTTTTTTAGTTGAGGGTATATATACTTACAAACTACGACAAGTATTGTAGCTTCAATCGGTAACATAATTAATGATTTAAAAATTTTAGTGGTTACCAGTGGAACAAAAGCTTTTCCAATTAGTATACTAAGCCATAATGTATTTAACCCAAGTTGTACAATTAATATCACAACTAAATTTGCTATTATAATACGCTTTAAACTTAATGGTTTATTATAAAAAGCTATTCCGTATATAATTCCTGTGATTATATAACTTAGAGTATAGCCTGGAAAGTATGCACCAATTGGAAAGAGTGTAGCTGTAATTATATCTGCAATTCCTGCTCCAATACCAGCATAAACTGGCCCGAATAACATTCCCATTAAGGCAATAGCAATAAAGCTAAAAGTAACACGGATAGAAGGACTTAGAGAAATTCCTGTAATTCTGCTTAATATAACGTATAAAGCAATTAATAAAGATAAAGTTACTAAACGCTTAGTTTTTATATTTATCCCTCCATACAAATTTGAAGGTCTTGTTAAGTTAGTTTCTATCAAAAGTACTTTATATTGCTTTGTTGTTCAGGGGCATTTAACCCTATAACCTGTAAAAATATAATAAAGCAATTTGTTGTTTTAACTTAACAGCTCCAATTTGAACAGTATTAAGCTTTATTATAGCATAAAAATTTTTAAAATCAAGTATAAGCTTAATACCACAATAAAATTTGATGTTTTGGCTTATTTAGTATATTTTATAATAATAACTTAATTTGATTATAGTGTTGCAGGAGCTTTCGTCTATTAATTGTTATACGTTGTGTTTTATGGCTAATATACAAAAATGTATATATATATTCAATTTGTGTCATAACTATTTTATGATTACAATTGGTTTGATTAGATTACTTGGCTTATCTTTCATTAAGAAAAGAGCTTCCTCTACATGTTCAAACCCTTCAAATTTGTGTGTAACCAACTTAGATGGATCAATTCTTCCAGCCTTTACAATGCCTAAAAGCTTTTCCATTCTGCGTCTTCCACCTGGCATAAGGCCTCCTGCAATAGTTTTGTGGCCCATACCTACTCCCCATTCAATACGAGGAATTTTTACAAATTCACCTTCGCCAAGATAATTTACATTTCCTATAATTCCACCAGGCTTTAAGACTTTAATAGCTGTTGCAAATGTATCATTATCTCCACCAGCAATAATTACTTTATCAACCCCTTTGCCATTGGTCAAATTCATAATTTGATCTTCAATAGAGCCATTTTTATAATTTATAATTTCAGTAGCACCGTACTCTTTTGCAAGTTCTATACAATTTGGTCTTGAACCTACAGCATAAATTTGTGCTGCTCCACGTAGGGTTGCTCCTGCCACTGCCATAAGTCCAACAGGACCAATTCCTATAACAAGTACGTTATCTCCGTACTGCACATCTGCAAGCTCTACTCCGTGAAAACCAGTGGGCATCATGTCACAAACCATAGTTGCTGCTACATCATCTATCTCATCTGGTATTAAAGCAAGATTACCATCAGCATCATTTACATGAAAATATTCAGCAAATACACCATCTTTAAAGTTTGAAAATTTCCATCCAGCAAGCATTCCACCAGAGTGCATTGCAAATCCACCTTGTGCTTCTATTGAGTTCCAATCTGGAGTAATAGCAGCACAAATTACACGATCACCTTTTTTGAAGTCTTTAACCAATTCACCTACTTCTTCAACAATACCAACAGCTTCATGCCCTAAAATCATATCTGTTCTTTCTCCTATTGCTCCTGCCCAAATAGTATGAACATCTGAAGTACAAGGAGATATAGCTGTTGGTTTTACTAAGGCATCATTAGGTCCAATTGTTGGTTTTTCTTTTTCAATCCAACCTACAGAACCTATTTTCTTCATTGCAAAACCTTTCATATTAATAACCTCCATTTTATATTTTTGGTCTTGTCAAGTTAATTTCTATCAAAGTCACTTTATCTTGAGTAGGCGTGCCCGACTACATATCTCGTTCCTATAATCTATAATAAAGCAATTTTTCATTCATCAATCATGGAAAAAGACTACAGGAATTTTTGTCTTTTCCTAAATCTGTTATAACTTAACAGCTCTATATAATAAGTTTGAAAATAAAAGTATACCATTAAATTTGAAAATTGCCAACAACATAGCAATTAATTTTCAAAAGTAATACGAAGTTATCGATGTAAGCTTTAAATTTTGAGCGAAGTTCCTGTGTGGACCTCCTAACCTGAAAAAACATTTCGGTTTATAAGTATGTTTAGGTTTTTGACTATTATTTTATTGATCTTCATTTATTAGCCTTGAATACTGCAATAGGCTCGTTTGTTGTAAATATAGGGTGTTGAATAAGAGGTATATAGCTTCACTTTGGAAAAATAACATATAGTAATCCTTATAAAAGTATATAAATAAGGGTAAAATAACTTTTACAACCTGTTAAACGTAGACAGGTAATTTTGTAAAGAGGTGTATACATGGATAATAGAATAGAAAAATATGCTAAATTAATTATTGAAATGGGAGTAAACATTCAAAAAGGACAGGACTTACTAATAAATTCACCAATTGAAACGGCGTATTTTGCCAGAACTTTAACTAAATTTGCATATGAAAGAGGAGCTAAAAAGGTATATGTTGAATATAATGATGAATTATTAACAAAAGTAAATTATGACTATGCTCCAGATGAAGCATTTCTAGAGTATCCTCAGTGGATAGCAAAAGGAATGGAAACATTAGGAAAAAATAATTGTGCATTTATAAGAATTTCAGCATCTAACCCTGAACTTTTAAAGGATGTTGATAGTAGGAAAATTGCTATGGCAAATAAAACAGCTAAAATTGCGTTGGAAGCACATAGAAAGCAAGTTACAAATGGAGATATTGCCTGGTGTATTGCTTCCGTGCCAACACCTGAGTGGAGCAATAAAGTGTTTCCGCAACTTTCTAAAGAAGAGGCAGTTAAAGAACTATGGGAAAAAATATATATTGCCAATAGAATTAATGAAGATGACCCTGTAAAAGCTTGGCAAAAACATATTGATGAATTGACAAAACATAAAGAATACTTGAACAATAAAAAAATTAAGTCATTGCACTATGTTGCACCAAATACAGATTTAACTATAGATCTACCAAAAGGACATAAGTGGGAAGGTGGAGGTGGCTATAATTTAAAAGGAACATATTTTATTGCAAATATGCCAACTGAAGAAGTATTTACAATGCCTCATAAATATGGTGTAAATGGAAAAGTTAGCTCTACTAAACCTTTAAATTATGGAGGAAAATTAATTGATGAATTTACTTTACAACTCGAAAAAGGTAAAATTGTAAATTTTGAAGCAAAATTAGGATATGATGATTTAAAACATCTAATTGAAACAGATAAAGGATCAGCTTATTTAGGAGAAGTGGCAATTGTTCCAATTAGTTCAGCAGTTAATAAAACTGATGTTTTGTTTTTCAATACGCTGTTTGATGAAAATGCATCATGTCACCTAGCTATTGGTACTAGTTATACAGAAAATATTGAAGGTGGAAAAAATATGAGTAACGAGGAATTAGAGGCAGCAGGAGCAAATGTTTCTTTAAACCATGTAGATTTTATGATAGGTTCAGATAAATTAAATATAATAGCTACAACCTGGAGTGGTGAAACTTTTGATGTTTTAAAAAATGGAGAATGGGCATTTTAGATAAAGATGGAAATGATATATTTACAAGGACAAATAGTTTTTGTTTCTACTATGTACCTCCCTTTAAAAGTTTGAATTACTTCTTAAAGGGGAGTAGTTCTTGAATGACGTTCTGCATACTTATGTTTTTATATAAAAAGTATAGAGTACTATCCTTTTATATAGTGTGATTAGAATAAATACGATAACTAAAGAAATTGTTTTGTATTTTCTTACTTTGAATATATCAAAAATTAAAGTTATAATTAAAAAGTAAAAATAATAATATGAGTGTATACATATTTTTGAAAGGAATGATGTTGGCATGACAATTAGTATCCACATGACAGATGACTATGTACTTAAAAGAACATTTAACCAAGTAAAAAAGAACATGTCTAATGCTAAGGATAAGGCTAAAAAGGTACTTGTTGCAACTAGCTCGGTTATATTAGTTGCTACAGTCGCAACATCCTCGATGTATTCTGACCATGACATAATATATATATATCCTGAAAAAGCAGTAGTTATTTATCAAGAAGAATACGAGTATCGTACTGGGCGAAAAAAAGCAAAACAAGAGCAAAGACCATTTTGATAGAAAATCATAATTTTAAAGTCGTCTAATAAATCTATTTATTTAAAGTAATAACTTTGATAAATTTTAAAATAATTTAAGAGTATGATAATATATGTTTATCGAAATATAAAAAGCTATAATAAATATCTGGAAAACAAAAGGAACAAAATCTTTATAAAGATGGTTTGTGAGGTTTACTCTTAAGCCGTCTTTCAGTTTATAAGTATGTTTACTATAAAAGTTTATCTCTTTGTATAGCTGCTGTTATTAATCTATAAAACATTTTGAGATGTATTTCAATTTTTTTATTTTGCAAAAAATATTCCACTAGAAATAGGCCTAAAGTAATTTCTTTAGAGCCCATAAATTATAAAACAATTATACTTATTATTTAATTATTTACTATCTTATACATAACCTATTTATAATCTCAAATGGATGATTATTAATAAGGTAACACTATGACAGGATAAATTAAATATATGTTTATTATCCAAGGTTTAAGTTTTTTATAGAGATTATAAACAGTATTATATTTATTCATAATAACGGATTAAAAAACAACGTGACTAAATCTTTGATTCAAACTAAGGTCCATGGCCATGGTTTTTCCTTAATATTGATTGGTGTTGCATATCTTACTTTTTTTAATTTTAGTTTTTAAGGTTGTTAGTTGTTGCTACTTATTCTTTCACATCTGCTCTACCACTTATTTTTTTTTCACATTGCTTAACTGTTAAATTATATATCTAACAAAACACAATGGCAAAATACTCTAATATGTTTCTTACCACTGATAAATTTTGCCCAATATAAATAGACGGTGTTCCTGCACTCATTAATATGTTTATCTTGCTCATCATATTTTTCAAGTTTTAAGTGCAACTAATTATCGTTTTATTTGCTATTATGCAACTTTTAGTTTAATACACACCCTAATAGAAATTAATTTAATTTTAAAAGTAAAGATATATTTGTTATGAAAT
>LJHD01000221.1 GCA_001983475.1 Candidatus Epulonipiscium fishelsonii
GACTGCAAAAGACCTAACACAAAATGGAGCTATTCTTAAAACTGCATTCTGTGGACCATGTTTTGGAGCAGGAGATGTACCAGCACATGGATCAATTTCAATTCGTCATACAACACGTAACTTTCCAAATCGTGAAGGTTCTAAACCTAGTGAAGGTCAATTAACATCAGTTGCATTAATGGATGCAAGAAGTATTGCAGCAACTGCACTAAATGGAGGAAAGTTAACAGCAGCAACAGAACTGAAAAATTTTGTTGAGCCAAATAGACCATATACATTTGATGATGTTCCATATAGACGTGTATATGATGGATTTGGAAAGCCAGATACAAATACTGAACTAAAATTTGGACCAAACATTACCGAATGGCCAGAAATGGTTGCGTTGAAAGATAATGTTCTACTTAAAGTATCATCCGTAATAAAAGATGATGTAACAACAACAGACGAACTAATTCCTTCAGGAGATGCAGCAACTTACCGTTCAAATCCAAAAAGAATGTCTGATTACACATTATCAAGACGTGATCCAGAATATGTGGGAAGTGCAAAAGAAATACTTGCTCTTGAAGAAGAACGACGCCTTGTTGATAAAGATGAAAAAACTGATGCATCTGAAGACTTAACTAAGCTAGTGAAATATATTGATAAAAATGCAGATCCAATAAACTTTGCAAAAACAACAGGTTTTGGAAGTGTGGTATATGCTGTTAAACCTGGAGATGGTTCAGCACGTGAGCAAGCTGTGTCATGTCAAAAAGTTCTAGGGGGATTAGCAAATATTACGGTAGAATTTGCTACAAAACGTTACCGTTCAAACTTAGTTAACTGGGGCATTTTACCATTCACAGCAGATCCAAGTGTAATGGATAAATTAAACAGAGAAGAATATATCTATATTAAAGGTATGAGAGAAAAACTAGCAAATGGAGTAAAAAATATTGATGCAACTTTATATAAGCATGATGGAACTACAGAACAATTACAATTGTTTTTAAATGATATTGAACCAGAAGAAAAAGCAGTGTTATTAGAAGGCTCATTAATTAACTTTTATAAAAATAGCAAATAATTAATTAACTTACTAAAAAATAAGGAGTACTATCCTTTATATAGCAGCGTAATAATGTTTTTATATTAAATTATAAGGTGGAATAGATAATGAATAAATTAGACTGTACAATTTTTAGAGGTGGAACAAGCAAAGGTGTATTTATAGACGAAGAAAAATTACCGCAAGATAAAGCACAATGGGAACCAATTTTACTTTCACTTATGGGAAGTCCAGACAAACTTCAAATTAATGGGCTTGGAGGAGCAACATCAACAACTAGCAAGGTGGCTATTATATCTAAATCTGATCATCCTGATTGTGATGTAAATTATACTTTTGCTCAAGTATCTATTGATAAAGCACTAGTTTCATATAAAGGAAACTGTGGAAATATTTCTTCAGCAGTAGGGCCATATGCTATTCATAAAGGACTAGTGCCAGTTACTGATGGAGAAGAAACAATAGTTCGTATCTATAATACAAACACTAAGAAAGTAATTCATTCTTATGTTAAAACTGAAAATGGTCAAGTAAAATATGATGGGGATTTTGCAATTGCGGGAGTTCCTGGAGTTGCAAGCATGGTTAAACTAGCTTTTGTAGACCCTGCAGGTTCTATGACAGGTAAGCTTTTGCCAACTGGAAATGTTGTTGATATTTTAGATGTTCCTAAATATGGAAAGTTTGAAGTATCATTGGTTGATTCATCTAATCCTTTGGTATTTGTAAAAGCTTCTGATGTAGGGTTAACTGGCAAAGAACTTCCAGCTGACATTGACAGCGACCCAGAAATGCTTGAAAAATTAGAATCAATTCGTGGTGTTGCAGCAGTTACTCTAGGATTTTGTAAAGATTATACAAAATCAGCTGAAGAAACTCCAGGTGTTCCAAAAATGACAATTGTTGCTGAACCAGCAGATTATGTTACAGCTAAAGGTGAACAAGTAAAGGCAGAAGAGATGGATATATTGGCTCGTATGATGTCGATGCAACTTACTCATAAAGTTTATGCTTTAACTGGAGCTTTGTGTACTGCAACAGCAGCAGGAATTGAAGGTACAGTTGTAAATAAAGTAGTTAGAAAAAATGCTGATGGAAGTTATGATCCTGCTACTATTAATATTGCGCATCCAAGTGGATTAATGACTAATGGTGTTGAAATTAATGTAAATGAAAATAATGAAATTGAAGTTCCAGCAGCATATGGTTATAGAACAGCTCGTTTAATTATGGAAGGTGTAGCTTATTATATGTAAGGAACAAAAATGGAGCCTGATGGGCTCCATTTTTTATATTATAGTGTACTTTTAGAAATAAAGCCATATGCAGATTCTGCAGTGTAAACAGCATTTAATATTGCTTTTTCAGTAACAAGTGAAGCTAGTGAAGCCACAATGTTTAAATCTGCTTTTATATATCCACATGAAGCAGTGTAAATAGCATCTCCATCAGCACTTGTATGCACTGGGCAAATTGCTTTTGCAAATCCATTTTGGGCAACACCAGATATTTTACATAGTTCAGATTTTGAGAATATGGTGTTTGTTAGAATAACAGCTAGTGTAGTATTTTGTGATGATAAAAGCTGTGTAATATTTATTAATTCATCTTGACAATTTCTTAATCCATTTTTTTCTTGATTTAGCATTCCTGCTATTTGTTGTCTTCCCTCATAAATATCTCCTAGTGCATTTAATGCAATAACTGCGCCAACTTTAACATCTCCAACTTGAATTGCATAGTAACCAATACCAGATTTCATAGCAAATTCCATTCCAAGGACTTTTCCTATTGTGCATCCTGTTCCAGCTCCAATGTTTCCACCTACAAAGTTGATATTTGTAGCATTTTCACATGCTTTATATCCCATAGCTTTGTCTGGCCTTGTATTTCTATCTCCAACAGATAGATCAAATAGTCCACTTTGACATACTAAAGGAATTACAGTATTTCCAAATTTAACTCCAATTTCTCTTTCTTCCAAAAATTCCATTACTCCACCACTTGCATCAAGTCCAAATGCAGAACCTCCTGCAAGTAAAATTGCATGTATTCCTTGTGCTGCTGAAAGTGGATGTAATAAGTGTGTTTCACGAGTTGCACATCCTCCACCACGTAAATCAATTCCAACAGGAGTAATTTCGTCAAATAAAAATACACTACATCCTGTTCCAGCTTCTAAATCTTGTGCATGACCTATTTTAAATCCACCAATTTCCCTGAGCCTCCCACTACTAAAGGAGGGTGTCGTTCACAATAAGACGCTACTCCTATTGCAGTTCTTTAGGAACTTCTTTAGCTTTCACCAAAGCACAGACTATATCTTCTTCTTCACCATTATGTGTTAAGAGCCACCC
>LJHD01000222.1 GCA_001983475.1 Candidatus Epulonipiscium fishelsonii
ACTATGTGCTCTTATTCTTGATGACGAATTTAAGTGAGACTAATCTGGTATCTAAAATTAAAAGGGTGTATATCATGGACAAATTAATAGAAAAAATAGAATTAATGCAAAATCCAACAGTTGTAGGCTTAGACCCAACCTTGGAGCTTATACCAACATTTTTAAAAGATCAATACTTAAATGAAGATTTGATAGAAACTGATTATGAATATTCTTCAGCTGTTGCAAGAATGTTTTTTGATTTTAATGCACAAATCATTGATAGTATCCATGACATTGTGCCCGCAGTAAAACCTCAAATTGCAATGTATGAACAATTTGGATTTAATGGCATTGCAGCGTATATAAATACATGTCATTATGCCCAACTTAAAGGAATGATTGTAATTGGAGACATTAAAAGAGGAGATATTGCTTCAACAGCCACAGCTTATGCATCCCATATCAAAGGTACCATGATTAATAAAAAAGAATTTGACTTTTGGAAAGAAGATTTTGTAACAGTTAATCCATATTTAGGAATTGATGGAGTTCAGCCATTTATCGATGCCTGTGAGAAAAAAGATAAAGGCATATTTATTCTTACCAAAACAAGCAATCCTAGCAGTGCTGATTTACAAGACTTGTTAGTAGATGGTGAACCGCTTTATTATAAAACAGCCTATTTAGTAAGTAAGTGGGGAGAACGTGCCATGGGACAAAGAGGATATAGTAAAGTTGGTGCAGTTGTTGGTGCAACTTACCCTGAACAAGGCATAGAATTACGTAAAAGAATGCCACATACATTTTTCCTAGTTCCTGGATATGGTGCACAAGGGGCAACAGGAAAAGATTTAAAAGGATTCTTTGGCCAAGATGGTGGAGGCTGTATAGTAAATTCGTCCCGAGGAATTATTGGAGCTTATAAAAATGACAAGGAGTGTACGGAAAAAGATTTTGCAGTAGCTGCCAGAAAAGCTGCTCTAAATATGAAAAAAGATTTAGCTGAAAGCTTTTAAAAAAAATAGGGAGATGATTAATTGCAATACGACGGAAAGATATTATTTAATCAAGAAATTGCACCTAATATTTTTAAAATGAAAATTAAATGTGTTCTAGTTGCACAAAATGCACAAGTTGGACAGTTTGTAAATGTTTATCCTAAAAATAAAGCTCTTCTTCTTCCAAGGCCAATAAGTCTTTGTGAATTTACACATGATACTATAACACTACTTTATGCTGTTGTTGGAACAGGTACCAATGAATTTTCAACCTATACAACGGCCGATACTATAAAAATTAGCAAAACTTTAGGCAAAGGCTTTGTTCCCCCAAATGTTCAAACCCATGTCTTAGTTGGGGGAGGAATTGGAATCGCTCCGCTTTTAGCACTTGCTCAAGAACTCTCTAAACAAGATACTAAAATAATAGCTGTTTTAGGCTATAATGATTATCCATATATGGTTGATGAATTTAAAAATATATGCAATGAAGTTTATATTTCAACAGATAAAGGAAATAGTGGATTTATTGGAAATGTACTAGATCTAATTAAAATGCAACATATCACAGGAGATTATCTCTATGCCTGTGGTCCAAAACCTATGTTAAAATCTCTTTCAATATATTGTATTGAAAAAAATATTCCCATTCAAGTTTCTATGGAAGAACGTATGGGGTGTGGCTATGGTGCTTGTGTTGGGTGCAATTGCAAAGTGAATAATAATAACCAAAAGGTTTGCAAAGATGGTCCAGTGTTTTTAGGAAGTGAGGTAAATTGGTAATGGTAGACTTAAGCGTAAAACTAGGTGAAATTACTTTAAAAAATCCTATAATGACTGCTTCAGGTACATTTTCCTCAAGGGAAAACAGCCAATTTATTGACATAAATGAACTGGGTGCTGTTATTACAAAAGGCGTCTCTAATATATCTTGGGATGGGAATCCCACTCCACGCATTGCCGAAACATATGGCGGAATGATTAATGCAGTTGGACTACAAAATGATGGCGTTGACAGTTACATTGAAAATGAACTAGCTTTTTTAAATCAGTTTGATACTATAAAGATTGCAAATATAGCTGGAAGAACAATTGAAGAGTATTGTGAAGTAGTAGAAAAGCTAAATACTTCATCCATTGATATGATGGAAATAAACATTTCCTGTCCAAATATAAAATGTGGTGGAATTGGTTTTGGAACAGACGCATTGCTTGCGAGTGAAATTACTAGACATATTAAAAAGATTGCTAAAAAACCTATTATAGTTAAACTTACCCCTAATGTTACAGATATAACAGAGATTGCAAAAGCTGTTGAAGCAGAAGGAGCTGATGTAATTTCTTTAATTAATACATTGCTTGGTATGAAAATTGATGTTCACAAGAAAAAATGTGTTGTTGCAAACCGTATGGGTGGTTTGTCGGGCCCTGCTATTAAACCTATTGCTGTACGTATGGTGTATCAAGTTAGGCGTGCCGTAAATATACCAATAATAGGCCTTGGAGGAATTATGAGCGGGGAAGATGTGGCCGAATTTATTCTTGCGGGAGCTGATGCAGTTGCAATAGGTACTGCGTCTTTAATAGATCCAACAGCTCCAATCAGAATTAAAAATGAATTTATAAAATATATGAATTTATATAAATTTAAAAATATAAGCGAATTAAAAAATTCTTTTATTGATTAGAAGCAGCTGTTACCTTTCGTACTGTGAATATGTAATCAACCTATGTAAAATAGCCTAGTGGATTTTTCTACTAGGCTATTTTTTCTATAACCCCTTGAAACTGCAACTAAATGTATAGTAATATTTGTTTTAATATATAATTTTTATTATTTTTGATAATCAAGGATAGAACAATCCATAGAAATTACTAAAGTACCTAGAAGTTGTAGGAAGTACGCAAGAAGCTCCCTTCTCTTTGCATTAGCTTAGAAGTGAGTAGTTTATAGTACAGAGATTTATATCAAAATATAAAAAGTATTCCCTAATATACAGATATACGGTGTAGGGTTAGCTAAATAATGGCTACTCATACAATGTTTAATAAAAATTTAAAGGAGCAAAAAAATGAATATCAATGAAATAGTATCTAAACTTAAAATTGTACCAGTTGTAAAATTAGATAATGTAGAAGATGCAGTACCTTTAGCAAATGCTTTAATTGCTGGTGGACTTCCAATTGCAGAAGTAACATTTAGAACATCTGCAGCATTTGAATCAATTAAAGCTATGTCAAAAATACCTGAAATGATAGTTGGAGCAGGAACAGTTATAACCCTTGAACAAGCAAAACAAGCAAAAGAAGCAGGTGCAAAATTTATTGTTTCACCTGGGTTTGATAAAGAAGTAGTTGATTTTGCTATTGCAAATAATATTCCTATATTCCCAGGCGGATGTACTCCAAGTGAGATTATGCAAATATTAAAATGTGGCCTTAAAATAGTGAAGTTTTTTCCAGCGGAAAATTATGGTGGTTTAAAAACTATAGCTGCGCTTGGTGGGCCTTTTGTAGATGTTAAATTTATGCCTACTGGTGGAATTGGTCCAAATAATATTAAAGAATATCTTGCAAATCCAAAGATTGTTGCTTGTGGTGGAAGCTGGATGGTAAAAGATACTTTAATTACAGCAAAAAAATTCGACGAAATTACAAAACTAACAGCTGAAGCAGTTGCACTAGTAAAATAAGATAAGGAATAATCACTTCTGAAATCGACAACATATAATTTCATATAAAAATAGCAAGAATACCCCCGCCTCTATAGGCGATAAGATGAACTGCTTATATAAAGAGCTTTCTATTTAAAAATAACTTGAAATAAAACATACCTCTTAGCTAAATAAGATTTCCAGCCTTCGACGGCTATTAGAAATCTTAAAGCTAGAGAGGTATATAAAATTGATTATGCACAAAATAACAAAATCATAAGTAGTAGAAACAACATTAGTAGTGAAAACTGATGATTATTAATCTATGCAATAGGTCTACATTGTGTGGCTTCTAAGTTTCTGTATTTCTTCTAAGGGTAATTTGGTTTTTAGAGATATTGTTAAATCATCTAATACATCTAAAAGTTCTTTTGCTATTTCAATTTGCTTTTTTTCCATACCTTTTTCTATTCCTTCTTTAATACCTATTTCCTTACCTTCCTTAATACCATCTTCAATAAGTTGGTCTCTTGTTCCGCTCAATTTATACATCACCCTCCTATCTTTCTCACGC
>LJHD01000223.1 GCA_001983475.1 Candidatus Epulonipiscium fishelsonii
TTACATAATAAACAATTTTTTAAAAAATGTTTTTATTTAGTATTGACATCATAATTGAAAACTGTTATTATTTTTGTAGTAATAACATAAATTATATTTCAATAAAACTGATTATGGAGGTATATTTCAATAAAACTGATTATGGAGGATAAGAATGAGTAAATTGTTTAGAAAAGTTATTTTAGCGGGTATAGTAGTATTTAATATAACTGGATGTGGAACAGAAGAAGTGTCTAATCCAAGCACAAAAGCTTCCACTATAGAAAAAGATAATATAACATTCGCTTTTTATAGAGATGATATAGATGATACAAATCCACATTTATATCATAGTGAATTGTGGGCACAAGAAATGCTCTTTGAAACTTTAGTGTCTGTTGAACAATCGGGCATTGAACCTTGCCTTGCTGAAAATTGGGAAATTAGTGAAGATGGAAAAACATATACATTTAAAATTCGTGAGGGTGTAACTTTTTCAGATGGCTCAGTATGTGATGCCCACGCAATTAAAGCAAATTTCGATGCAATTTGGGATAACAAAGCACGCCATGTATGGCTAGAATCAATGAATTTAATTACAAATTATGAAGCATTGGATGAATATACTTTTGTAATTAATCTTTCAAAACCATACTATCCTATGTTAACAGAACTTGGAGTTACACGTCCATTTGCTATTGCCTCACCAAATGTTATGAAAGATGGAACAACAAAAGACGGATTGACAGAACCTATTGGTTCAGGACCTTACATAATGAGTGAATATAAACCAGATGAATATGTTGTTTTTGAAGCAAATGAAAATTATTGGGGTGAACAGCCTGAAATAAAAAAAGTTACAATGAAAATTATACCAGATAATCAAACCCGTGTAATGGCACTAGAAAATGGTGAAATAGATTTAATTTATGGAGCTGAATTGTTGGATGCAGATACATTATTTGCATATGAAGATAGGACAGACTTTATTTCTAGTACCTCAGAACCACTTTCAACACGTCAAATTATATTAAATGCTGGGAACCCTATACTTGAAGATATAAATGTTCGATATGCATTATCTCACGCAGTTAATAAAGAAGCAATTGCTCAAGGAATTTTCTATGGAATAGAAACTCCAGCTGACTTTTTATATTCTAAAACACTACCATATTGTGATGTTGAAATTGAACCATATGTATATGACCATACACTAGCAACAGAATATTTAGATAAATCAGGTTGGGAAATAGGAGACGATGGAATTAGAACAAAAGATAATCAAAGATTAGAGCTAAGAATACTATATGATAATAATAGTGTAACAGGTAAAGTAGTATCTGAGTATTTACAATCTGAATTTGCTAACATTGGAGTTGCACTTAAACTTGAAGGACTTGAAAGAAACACATATTTTGATGCCTTAAAAGCAGGGGACTTTGACATTGCTCACAATATTGCATGGGGAACTCCATATGATCCACAATCTTCTTTGGCAGCTATGCGTGGACCAGTATATGGAGATTATGCAGCCCAATTAAGTTTGCCAAATAAAGCAGAACTTGATAAAAATATAACAGATGTTTTTGTGACAGTAGACGAAACTGAACGCCAAGCAATTTTTTGATGACATTTTAACTGAACTGCATAAATCAGCAATTTATATTCCTCTTACTTACGAAAACAATAAATCACTTTATAGAAGCGACTTGAAAGGCGTAAGTTACAAACCATCTCAATATACCATTCCATTTTGGGAAATGTATTATGAGTAAAATTTTTTAGGAGATATTTTATCTCCTAATTTAGCGTATTTTAATCTTTTGGAGGATAATATGAATAAATATATTTTTAAAAGAGTCATCGGGATAATTCCACTTTTATTTGCAATATCCCTTTTCACTTTTGTTTTTATAAATCTAATTCCATCAGACCCAGCAGAAGTTGCACTAAGACTTAACAAAACTCCTGTTATAACTCAAGAATTACTAGAAAAAACACGAGAAGATTTAGGACTAAATGATCCGTATTGGGTACGATATTTAAATTGGGTTACAGATGCTATGAAGTTTGACTTTGGAGTAAGCTATGTTCGTCCATCAAGAACTGTAGCACAAGAAATAATGACAGGATTACCAAATACTTTAATGCTAAGTGGACTATCGTTTGTTCTAGTAATTGTTTTAAGTTTGCCAATTGGATTTTTCTGTGCAATCTATAAGGACAGTTGGTTTGATAAGCTGATGAGAGGCTTTATATTTATAACAACAGCTATGCCTGCATATTGGGTTGGTTTAATGTTAATGTGGATAGTTAGCATAAAGATGGCACTTTTACCTACTAGTGGTAACTATGAAGGATTTAAAAGTTTAATTTTACCCTCAGTGACAGTTGCTTTAACATACATATCTACATTTATAAGACTGATAAGAAATAACATGATTGAAAATATGAAAGAAGATTATGTATTGTACGCAAATGTAAGAGGATTAAAACAAAGGAATATCTTACTAAAACACATCCTTAGAAATTCACTACATACTTGTGTTGTTGCAATTGGTATGAGTATTCCACAGCTTATTTCTGGAACTATTGTTGTAGAAAACGTATTTGCATGGCCTGGGCTTGGAACACTATGTATCGATTCTATATTTAATAGAGACTATCCAATTATACAGGCTTATGTTCTTCTAATTGGAGTGTTATTTATAGTGTTTAATCTTTTGTTTGATATTATTCAAGTTATGATAGATCCAAAATTACGTAGGGGGATGGAATAGATGGTAAAAAGATTGCTTAGACATAAACCAGCAGTAATAACTTTAGGGATAATCCTTTTTATTTCACTTATTGGTATTTTGGCACCAGTTATTGCACCAAATGATCCCTATAAAGTTGACCTGATAAATAAATTTGCTTCTCCTTCTTTTGAAATGCCTTTTGGAGGAGATCAGCTTGGAAGATGTATTTACTCAAGGATAATATGGGGAATACGACCAACTCTAGGACTTGCATTTATTACAATGATTGGGACCATTGGCCTTGGATTAATAATGGGGCTAATTGCAGGATACTTTAGAGTATGTGACGAGATTATAATGAGAATTGTAGACATCATGTTAGCTTTTCCAAGCCAAGTTATGGTGTTTGCAGTTGTTGCATTGCTTGGAATAGACGTACGAAATGTTATCCTTGCCAATGTATTTATAAAATGGGCATGGTATGCACGTATGATAAGAACAAATGTTATGAAATATAAGGAAAAAAACTTTATTAATTACTCTAGGGTAATAGGAAATAGTGAAAATTTTATTTTACTAAAACATCTTCTTCCTAGTATCGCATCTGAAACAGCAATGCTTGCCAGTCTTGATATTGGTTGGGCGATTATAAATATTTCAACTTTATCATTTTTAGGTCTTGGTGTTCAAGCACCAACTCCAGAGTGGGGTGCAATGCTTAATGAGGCTAAGGAAGTATTTATAGCAAACCCTATACAAATTATTGTTCCAGGCGTTGCTATAATTTTAGTAGTATCACTTTTCAATTTACTAGGAGATTATTTAAGAGATGCACTTGATCCAAAAGAGGTGATGTAATGGCAATATTAGATATAAATAATTTAAATCTTACCTTTCACAATAAGAAAAAAAGCACCCAAATTTTAAAAGATATTAGTTTTCGGGTTGAAGAAGGAGAATGTCTATGTATCTTAGGTGAAAGTGGTAGTGGAAAAAGTATAACCATGAAGTCTATCATGGGACTTCTTGATCGAAACTTTGAAATCTCTGGAACAGCTATGTTTGGAGATATAGACTTGTTATCTGTAAATAAGGAGACTTTGCGTAAAACGCGTGGTAAGACTATGACAATGATTTTGCAAAATCCAATGGTGTGTTTTGATAGTTTGTATAGAGTCGGAGTCCAAATTAAAGAAACTTTTCAGGAACATACAAGTTGGTCAAATGCGGAGATTTATAATCAATCAGTTAACATTTTAAATAAAATGCAAATTAGACACCCTGAAGAAGTTTTAAAAAAATATCCACATCAACTAAGTGGTGGTATGCTTCAAAGGATAATGATAGGTATTGCTCTAGCATTAAATCCTAAAATTCTTATTGCTGATGAACCAACTACTGCTATTGATAGCATTACTCAGTTTGAAATTATGAAAGAGTTTATAAGACTTAAAGAACAAAAAGTAACTATGATTTTTATAACTCATGACCTAGGGATTGCCTCTCTTATTGCAGATAGAGTTCTTGTCATGAATAAAGGTTGCATTGTTGACCAAGGGAGTTTTGTAGAAATTAAAGAAAATCCTACCAATAATTATACTAAACAGCTTGTGGCAAAAAAGATGGCAGTAATGGCTTCTTTTAAAAGCATAATGGGAGGTGTTCAATGATAAAAATAGATAACTTGGAAGTACATTTTAGAAACGAAATGACTTCTACAGTACAACAAGTGCTTAAAGGAATTTCTTTTGATTTAAACGAAGGTGATGCTCTCGCTATTTTAGGAGAAAGTGGTAGTGGAAAAAGTACACTAGGGAGAGTTTTAGTTGGATTGTTAAAGCCAACCGCCGGTCAATACTTTTTTATGGATAAACAGCCGTATAAAAACAAGGCAGATAGAAAGTTTTTAAGTGAGAATATTAGCATTGTTTTTCAAGATTATAATACTTCAGTCAATCCACGTTTTACAGTTGGAGAAATTATTGGTGAGTCCTTAAATGTTCTAAAAAAAAGAACTAAGACAAATATTAATATTAAGCATAATATTTGTAAGCTTTTAAATGATGTCGGTCTTGATGAGACATACTATGATAGATTTCCACACCAATTAAGCGGGGGGCAACTTCAAAGAGTTTGCATAGCCAGAGCCGTTGCAATTAACCCAAAAATAATTTTATTTGATGAACCAATAAGTTCTCTTGATGCAAGTACACAAGTACAAATTATGGATTTATTAAAAGATTTAAGAGAGAAGTATAACTTAACCTATATATTTATTACTCATGACTTAACTTCTGTAACTTATTTTTGCAACAAAGTTATATTTTTATATGAAGGTAAAATAACGGAAGCAATAAACGTTAAAGATATTCATAAAACAAAAGATAACTATGCTAAAAGATTGTTAGATTCTATTTTAGAAGTATAAGGAGTGTGACTATGAATAAAATTACAGAAGGAGTTATTTGGAAGCAAGTCATTTTATTTATTATTCCCATTATACTAAGTGCATTGTTTCAGCAATTATACGCTATAACAGATACTATAATTCTAGGGAGATATCTTGGGACAGAAGCTTTATCTGCTGCTGGCGGGTCAGCTTCCAAGATAATTACTATGGCAATCAATTTTTTTATAGGATTTTCTGTTGGTATAACGTCTTTTATATCACAGCATTTAGGAAATAAAAATTATAATATGGTTAAAAATGTTATTTATAATGGAATTGCTTTATGTACAGTATTTGGCATCATAATCTCAATAATTGGAGTTGCTGGTTCAAAGCAATTTCTAATATGGCTAAATACACCTCTTGCAACCTTAGATCTTGCAACTACATATTTAACTACATTTTGTGTAGGACTTTTGTCTTGCTTATTATATAATTTGTTTGCAGGAATATTAAGAGCAACTGGAAATTCAAAATCCCCACTATATGTACTTATATTTTGCAATTTATTAAACATAGGTTTAGATTTAGTGTTTGTCTTATCGTTTAAAATGGGAATTTTTGGCGTTGCTTTAGCTACATTAATATCTCAAGGAATTAGTGCAATAATATTAGCTAGTATTATTTATAATTTAGTACATACTTTTGATGGCTCAAAGGTAGATATAAAGATTGATATTACACTTATTAAGAAAATGGCGTATATAGGGTTTCCTTCTGGACTTCAAAGTATAATGTACAGTATATCAAACATTGCAGTTCAAAGTAGTGTAAATTCGTTTGGCACAGTGGCAGTTGCAGGATGGGCTACTTATGTAAAACTTGACAATGTTGTAGATGTATTTTTAAGTTCATTATCTAATTCAGCGATTACTTTTGTCGGACAAAACTATGGGGCAAAAAATATTGAGCGTATTAAGAATTGTGTAAGAACTATTATGATTATGGGGCTTATAATGATTGGAGCTATTTGTGGAATATTTATTTTAACTGGACCAATACTTTTTGGTATGTTCTCAACGGATTTAGCTGTTGTCGAAGTTGCATATAATCTAACATTTGTAATTATGCCTATGTATATATTTGCCATTCCACATCAAGTTTTATCAAATGCTCTTAAGGGGTGTGGGAATACATTTATGCCAATGATAATTACTTTAATTGGAGTAGTAGGAATTAGGTTGTTGTGGGTAAACTTGATTTTGCCAATGAATATGAATATTAGTTTTCTTGGATTATGTTATCCTATCAGTGCTATTATTATGTCTATAATATTTACAATATATTATAAGAAATATTTTAAGAAAATTGCATCTAGTATGGATTTAAGTTCCATGAATTATGTAGCTATGAAATGTATATAAGTGAAGAGTTATAAACTAATTCATATAAGATGTATCAACACACCCTGTAATTAACTAATAAGTAAGGGAACATATGATTCCCCCTTACTTATTGTTTTTTTCTCTTTTGTAGTCTTCACTAAATATGTCACCTGCATAACGTATAATAATAACTCTAGCCAGTGCAACAATGGGTACTCCTAATAACATTCCAAAAAGCCCACAAAATTCCCCACCTATAACAACAGCAAGAAGTACTGATATGGGGTGTAATTTTACATTTTCTCCAATTACCTTTGGAACAATTATAAATACTTCTATTTGTTGTAAAACAAACACTGCAATTACAGCGTATATTCCTTTTTGTATATCACCTCCCATAATTCCAATAACTCCTGCTATACCTGCTCCAATTACAGGACCAAAATATGGAATTAAGTTAAAAATTCCTACAATTATTCCAATAATCATAGCGAAATCAACTCCGATTACTGTTAGTAAAACACTAGTCAAAGTTGCAACAATTACTGTATCTATTATTTGTCCCCTTATATATCCAGATAAAACCGTATTAATAGCTATTCCAATTTGTATTAACTCATTATATATTTTAGGTTTAAAAATAACACTCAATATATTTTTAAATATAGTTAACAATTTAGGTTTATCCTTTAATATATATATAGCAATAATAAAACCTAATGTTATAGAAACTATATTTGTTCCTAATACAGCCATAAACTTTAATAAATTATTTGTAAGCTTAATTATCCATTCATCTATAGCTTGATAAATCTCATAAAGTATTTTTTGTGGAAGTTTAGAAAATGTTTCTCCATTTATAGTTATAGTCATTTGTTCAACAACATCTTGGAAATATAATAGATAGGTTTGTACATCACTTAGCAAATCATCCAAATTGGTTTCTTGCACAACTTCTTGAATGTTCATAACTGCCATTAATATAAATACTCCAATAAAAGCAATTAATGTTACGACTGCAAATCCTGTTGCTATCATTCTTTTTCCTCTACCAACTTTTTTACAATAAAAATTAACAAATGGATCCATTAAATAAGCAACTACTATTCCTATAATTAGTGGTTTAAAAATATGTGTGATATATTTAACTGCTTGCCAAACTCCACCCATAATAGTTTTAAAATTTGTAATAAATGCCATAATAAGAAATATAACTATAACACTTATAGTTACATATACACCGATAGTATAATACTTATTATTTTTTTCAATTTTCATAAGAAGACTCCTTCTCTTATATAAAAATCTGTTTATAAAAAATTATAAACAGATTTTTATGGCAAAACATATTATAGTAATAGTATTTTGAAACAGTAGAAATTAAGTTTGATATATAGTAGAAGTTCAATTTATACGTATGTTTACTATACTTTAATAATTAATTATTTCTTCCAGTAATTTTTTCACATAATTATAAACTCTTTCCATCGAGCTTATGCTTGCTCTTTCATTTGGGGAATGAATGTCTCTAACTGTTGGGCCAAACGCAATAATATCTGTTGCTGGTAATTTCTGAGCTAAAAATCCACATTCTAATCCAGCATGAATTGCTTTGATCTCAGGCTCTTTATGGTACATTTTTTTATATACTTCTATAGCTATTTCTCTAATTTTGGAGTTACTTTTATATTCCCATCCTGGATAATCTCCAGAAACTTTACAACATAATCCCAAAACATTAGCTAATCTTTGTATCTTTGAAGCCAACTCCATTTTCCCATAATGTGTTGAGCTTCTTATTGAAATTGAAACTTCAATATTATTTTCATTTGTTTTAACTACTCCTATATTTGATGAAGTTTCAACAAGACCTTCTATTTCATGGTTCATTCTTTGAATTCCATTAGGCAAAAGTCTTATTAAATTAATAAATAGTTTGGTATTTGATATTATCTGATGTTTTTCAATTTTTTTATATTCTATTTTCATATTGGGATCTTGTAGCTTATACATGTTTTTACAAGGTTCTGTCATGGCTTCAAAATTTGTTTCAAAATCACATTCAAAAGTTAATGGTATCGCAACCTCAAATGTACATTCTCTAGTAATTACATTATCTTTATTTCCACCATTTATAGAAATAAGATTGACATCATATTTGTTTTCCATCACTGACAAAATATATCCTGCTATAACATTTGCGTTTGCTCTCTCATGGTGAATTTCAGCTCCAGAGTGCCCCCCAGTTAAGTCATGGATATGAATTTCATAGGTTACTAGATTTTCTATAGGCTTATATTCAATTGGCATAGTGATTTTAGTTCTTATTCCACCTGCGCAACTTACTAAAAACTCACCCTCAATATCAGTATCCATATTTAGTAATATTTTTCCTTTTAAATATTCTGGATGTAAATTTGATACTCCTCCCATGCCAGTTTCTTCTTCTGTTGTCATAAGACATTCAATAGGCCCATGTTTAATCAAATTATCTGCAAGAATTGCCATTTGATATGCAATAGCAATTCCATTATCTGCTCCTAATGTTGTTCCTTTTGCCCTAATCCAATCACCTTCTATAATTAAATCTAATCCCTGCGTTTCAAAGTCAAAATTTGTATTTTGATCTTTTTCGCATACCATATCCAAGTGCCCCTGTAAAATTACAGTAGGACAATTTTCGTAGCCTGTTGTAGCTGCTTTATAAATATAAACATTATTTGCATTGTCTTGCTTAACTCTTAATCCTAATCCTTCTGCAAATTTCACCATATAATCACTTATAGCTTTTTCGTTTCCTGAACCTCTTGGTATTTTGCTAATTTCTTTAAAGTAATCTAGTGCTGTCATAAACAATTCCTCCATTATCCTTTATACAATTAAGGTAGAATACTACTTTAGGCATGTGTTAGTTTAAATAAATCTTGCTAATAAGTTAAAGCATTTTTAGAATAAAAAAAATAATAAATATTTCCTCACCTATAATAGGCGGGAAATAATCGCTTTAGCTATTATAAGGAAAACGACCAGTGGTCTATTCTCCTTATTTTTCCCAATAAATTTCTATTTTATCACCATTTCTTAATATATCTGTATAATTTGCTTCTTTACCATTTAGTTTTAATTTTATTGAACCTTGTGGGTTTTGTAAATCAAAATTTATATGGTCAAATACATTTACAAAAATCAAATCTTTTTTTGCTGGCATATTTATAATTTTACCATTCACTTGTACGGCAATTAAATTTAAAGGTTTTTGTCCCATTAAATTAATCTGTTTCTCAATAGAACTTGATGTTGCTAATTCATTAATTTTTTTGTTAGTTATTGAAGTTTCCATTCCATTAGCAGGTTGCCTTTTACTTGGAATTTCTAATTTTATTTCATCAGCTTTAACCCCTAATTCTTTTATTGCATATTCTCTAAGAAGTTGTTCCTCATCAATCTTTTCATAAATTTTTTCTTCAATTTTTTCTTCGATTTTTTTTTCAATCTTTTTTTCAGGCATAATAGGTTCTTTCTTATATACATAAACGTCTTTATCTTCAATTAATGGTTGCATTTCCCATATAATAGCATCATCATCTTGTAAAACATAATTTTCATCTACATCTTCGCCATTTACTATGGTAATTAAATCTTCTTTTCCAAAATAAGTATTCAAAGATTTTATATCTACCAAATCTATCGAAGTTATCTCATCATTATTTTGTACCCAATAGTCATAACTTATACTATCTCCATTCAGAAATAATAATGGTAAAGTGATTTTTTCGTTATCTGCTATTATATTTCTTTTGTTATATATAAATTCAGAAATTTGCCCTTTTGCAGGTTCTCCTTCTGTTGCATAAATAACTTCCAGTTTATCATTATTTTTTATTGTCGAATCTATTCCTGATAGTTTATCATTTAAAAAAATTTGTCCTGGACTCCCTTGTATTCCACGGACTTGATGCCTTTTATTGTCAATTTTAAAGAATAAACTTTTTCCACGGGTTGGAAAAAACTTCATATGTTCAATTCCTAAATTAGTTAAAATATCTAAAACTTTTAAAGTTTTGTTACAAAACAACTTTACAGTATCACCTTTAAAATGTATTGTTATAAAGTTTGATTTACTAGATTTTGCTGCCACCATACAAATGCCATATGGTGTTACCATTTGAGGGCCTTCTATTTCTTTTTTTTCATCTACAACGTCTTCAACATGTGCTCCTTGCTTTACAGCAACTCGTTGTGGAATAATATCAAGCTTTTGAGCAATTTTATCTGTAAGACCCAGTACTTGACTTCCACCGCCTACACAAAATACAGCATTTGGTGGACCACTATTTAATTCTAATATTTTTTCTGCAATAAGCCCTGCCAACACTTCAACTATTGGACTAATTGCTTCCTCAACTTCTATTCTAGTGGCAATATTAGGCAATCCCATAATATCTTCAAATTCAACTTTTTCCTTAAAAGTAATTTCTTGTTTAATTCTATCAGCAGTGTTAAAATCTATTAAATATTTATGAACTAATATTTCCGTAATTTCATCACCAGCTGTGGGTATCATACCATAGTTATAAACTCCACCTTCTTTTGTAATTGCAATATCAGATGTTCCAGCCCCAACATCAACCAATGCTAAGTTCAAAAGCCTTAAATGTTGTGGAATTAAAGCTTGCATTGCTGCAATAGGTTCAAGAGTCATATGCTTTATATCAAGTCCAACTATATCTGTAACAGCATATAAGCCTTCAACTACTCCTTTTGGCAAGAAAGTTGCTATTAATTTAACTCCTGCTTTTTTTGCTTTATGTCCTTCCAAGCTCATAATTAAATAATCTTCAAGATAATAACTTATAACCGAGTGGCCAACACAAATATATTCTTTTATATCAAATGTTGCCTCAGCTTGCAAAGTATTTTGAGCCTTTTCAACCCCACACATTTCAAGTTCTTCTATATCTGATCTTGTTAATTGCTTAGCTTCATCATATTCTTTTTGTACTTCTACAATTTGTGTATTTAATGCACGTCCAGCAGCCGCAACTGCTACTTCCTTTAACTCACATCCAGCAGATTCTTCTAACATTTCCTTTACTATTCCTACAGAATAAGCAACCTTTTCAATATCATGAACTTGACCATCCAACATAGCCCTTTCTTCATGAGCTACACATACACTTTTTTGTACTACAAATTTATCTCTTTCCTGATATCCAACAATTCCTATAATTGTTCTTGTACCAATATCTAATCCAAAAATTAATCCTTCGTTAATTGTACTCACCCCTTATCCTTCATGATGTAGCAATATTACTTACAAATATTAAATATAAGTAACTATATATTATCCTTATTGTATTGACCATTCATACACATTGCTATAAATATTTAACGGATCTGGATCAATATTTTCAGCAAATTTATCTTTTACAATCAAAGCTGCACTTTTAAAGTACAAGCTAATATAAGGATTTTCTTGTAGAAAATGTTCTTGTAAATCAATATAAGCCTTTTTTATATCATTAGGACTAGCTGAAAAGGCTTCTTCCAGTAATTTATCCATATCTTTATTTGAGTACCTTATAAAATTATCTCCCTTATCTATTTCTTTTGAATGAAATGCATATGTTACATCATAAATATGAGAAAATTTCCAGCCACCAAAAAACATATCATAATTACCATCGTAAATTCTATTATTATAAGTTTTTACATCTACTGCATCTATATTTATTGAAATTCCTACATCTTTAAACATAGTAGCAATATATTCCGCAATCTTCATTCTATTAGAATTATCTTTATTTACAAGTAGAGTAAAACTTAAAGGAACACCATTTTTTGTATATAGCTCTGTTTCTTCATCATATTGATATCCTTCTTTTGATAATAATAATTTTACCTTTGCTTCATCTTGCTGTTTCATTGTAATATCTTGATCAAATAAATAGCTAGTTGGGTTAATAGGAGTATCTGCTAATACCCCATGTCCAAGATAATAAATATCAATGATTTGCTGTCTATCCATAACATAAGTTAAAGCTTCTCTTATGTTATTATTATTATTTTTTTCTAATGCAAAGTTTAATCCTAAAAATTCATAGTTTTGAGTAGGTATTTCGTAAATATTTATTGAACTATCTCTAGTGTATTTCCCCCAATCCATTGTATCCGCATAAACCAAATCAATCAATCCTTGTTCAAACGATGATAAAATGGATAATTGGTTTGGCGTTAGCAGTATTTCAAATGTTTCAATAAGTGGAGCCCCTTTAAAATATTCTTCATTTGCCTCAAGATACATAGCATCTAAAGGAATATTTTCTTTATATTTATATGGGCCACTTCCAACTGGAATTAAATCTAGTGCATCTTCATATCCTATATTATAAATATGTTTAGGAATAACAGGGAAAAATAAAGTCTGTAACATGCTACTAAATGGTTGTCTATACCAAATTTGTAACGTATACGGACTAAGAACAGCAACATTTGCTATATTCTCTACAGATTTTTTATAAATACTTTCTTTTGCATTCATAATAGTTTTAATTGAAAAAGCTACATCTTCAGCAGTCAAATTAATTCCATCATGCCAATTAATATTTTCATTTAGTGTTAAAATTATACTATTATCCTCATTTTTAACACTCCAATACTTGGCTATATTTGGTTTTATGCTTCCATCATCTTCAATTCTTACTAATGTATCAAAAAATAAATATAATGCTTGAGCTACTGTGGGGTCTAAATTATATATTGGATGCAATGTCTTTGGTGTAGTCATTGCAATTTTCATCGAATTTGATACAGGTATTTTTATGTTTTGTTGTATTTTATTTGTATTTTTAATATCATTTTGTTCTCCAGTATTTATACCGCAACCTGTTAAAGTCACTAAAATTATAATGGATAATAAATGTCTCATGTGTTCCCCTGCTTCCTATTTTACATATAAAAGCTTGTATATCTTATAATGAATTTGTACCTTTTTTACATATTCTTCAGTTTCTTTAAATGGAATATTTTTTATTGTTTTTCCATCTTTGCTATATTTAGTGTTTGCTTTCCACTTTGCAACATTTCCACTTCCAGCATTATATGCAATTAATGCTGTATCCAAATTTCCTTCATACTGTCCAATAAGTTTTGATATATACCATGTACCTATATGAATGTTTGTCTCAGGGTCAAAAAGCATGTGTGGCTTAAAATTTTCATATCCACATTCTTCTGCCCCCATTTACCAGTTTTGTCCATAATTTGCATAAGCCCTTTCGCTCCACTACGTGAAAGTGCATTTTTGTCAAAGTTACTTTCTGTTTGAATAATTGCATATACAAATAATGGATCTACTTCATAATAAGCTGATACATAATCTACCCATTCTCTATATGGAGTAGGATATATTTTAAAAGCTATAGCGAAGCTTAATAAAACAAAAATAATAGTTGATATAAAATATTTTTTCATTTATTTTCTACTTTCTTTATAAATGCTTTAAGCTGATTTTCTGTATCTCCTAAATTATTTGTATTATAAATAATATAATCTGATATATCTTTAAATTGTTCCCATTTTTTCTGTGCTACAACTCTAGCTTTTGCTTCTGAGTATGTACAATTATTTCTTTCAATTATACGCTGTATTCGTATATCTTCATCTGCATAAATTACTAACATTTTATCAACCAATTTCATAAGACCTATTTCAATTGGCAAAGCTGCCTCAATAATTATATAATCATAATCAAATTTATATTTTTCTATTTCTTGAAATACAATTTTGTAAATGAGAGGATGTGATATACTATTTAATTTATTTAACTGGATTTTGTCTGAAAAAACTATTTTAGCAAGTTTACTTCTTACAATCTCTTTATCCTCATCTAGAATTTCTATTCCAAATGTTTCCAATATTTTTTTATAAGCCAACCCATTTCTCTTTAAAATGTTATGTCCTATTTTATCTGCATTAATAATATATATTTTTCTAAGGTTGGAAAATATATCTACCACTGTGCTTTTTCCAGACCCTATTCCACCTACTACCCCAATTACCATCAACGCCTCCAGATTTAATTTTATAATATATGTACAAATTATATCATAATAATAATTAAATTATCAACTATAAATATGTTGAACCCTGATAGCAGTAAGTAGTATAATGGGAATAGATTATTAAGTTTAACTTAATAATTAATTTATAAATTAAGGAGCATTATTTTATGAGAAGTTTAAGTAGTTTATTCAGTGACATTTTAAGTGGTTCATTTAGTAGGTCTGGGCATCATCATCGTTCACACCATGGGTCAAGACATTATAAACGTCGCCATGGCTCATCTAGCTCTTCATCTAGTTATTCATCTAGTTATTCAGACGGACATCGTCATAGACGCAGAAGAAGTTCATGGAGTTAACTAATATTTTGGCTGGTTGGTATGATAAAAAATACCAGCTAGTTATTGGAAATATTATTAAGGGATTTACCATTACAAAAAAACTCGGCGAAGGAAGATTTGGAAAGGTATATCTTGCAGAGAAAAATAATAAAAAGATAATTATAAAGCAACTTAAGCACGAAGCTATATTTAAGCAATCACATAAAATCAAATTTGAAGTTTCTACACTTAAAGATATCGCATATCTTAAAGATAAAAGATTTCCAAGATATCTGGGTAAATTTAAATTACCTCATATAAGAGGTTATATTTTAGAATATAAAACGGGAAAAACTATGGAACATATTATTTTTAGGGATAAAATGAAATTCTCTAGAGCTGAAATTTATAATTTTGCTTTACAAATTTTAGATATGGTCGATATTTTGCATGCCCATAATATTGTTCATAAAGATATACGTATTCCAAATCTTATATTAGAAAATGATGAATTGTATTTAATTGATTTCGGACTTGCTAGATACATTGATAATAAAAAGTATAAAACTGATTTAGATTTTTGGTATCTAGGGGATTTTATGATACATCTTTTTTATACAAATTACGATAAATCTCCATTAATAGATAAACCGTGGTATAAACAATTGGATTTAACTCCAAAAGAACTTATTTTACTAAAAAGATTAATGAGAGTTAATAAAGAAAAATATCCCCCATTTAAAAATACAAAAGATATTAGAAATATAATAAAAAAATTAATCAAGTCAATATAAAATATTAATCAATTTAAATGCTAAAAATACTCAACAATTGGGTAATATTAAGAGCAATAGTACTTTAAAATAGTAGTAACTAAATAATGATGCTCATAGTTTCACTCAAAAACCTCAAGCTTATAATTACGTGTATATCAACCTTCGTATAAGTAACTTTTAAATATAAGAAAGGAACATATTATGCAATTTAATCCCAAACTATATCTAGTAACAGATAGCACATATAATAATGAAGCAGAATTTTTAAAAATTATAGAAGAGGCCTGTAAATCAGGAATAACTTTGGTTCAACTTAGAGAAAAAAATAAAACAACAAGAGAATATATTGAAATAGGATTAAAAGTTAAAAACATAACAGACGCACATAATATTCCTTTAATTATAGATGATAGAGTAGATGTCGTTTTAGCTATAGATGCTTCAGGTGTACATGTTGGAGCTGAAGATATGCCTGTTCATATAGCAAGAAAAATTTTAGGAAAAAATAAACTTATTGGTGCAACTGCTAAAACCATTGAAGTTGCAACAAAAGCTATGAATGATGGAGCCGACTATTTAGGTGTGGGAGCAATTTATCCAACAACTACAAAAGTTATTACCAAAATTACAAAAGTTTCAACATTAAATGATATAGTAGCTGCTGTAAATATTCCTGTTGTGGCAATTGGAGGGCTAAACGAAACTAATCTTGACATACTAAATGGAAGTAAAATAGATGGAATAGCAGTAGTTTCAGCAATTATGAAATCTAAGCAAGTGGAGAAAGATACTAAAAACTTAAGACAACTTGTTAATAATATAGTTTTATAAATGCAAAATTATTGTTGCCGCTTATAAATATTTTTTATAGAAGTGTGGTATAATTTAAAACATGTCATAATATATTATAAAAAGCTAGGGGTGCCTTTTCAGGCTGAGAAATACCCTTATTAGTTGAACTGGATAATGCCAGCGTAACGAAGCTATAAGTAGATCATTCTATAAAAGCTAGGTGCGTTTGCATGTAGCTTTTTTTGCATGACGAAATTTAAGGAGGCAAAATGAAAAAAATATTAACAATTGCAGGATCGGATTGTAGTGGTGGAGCAGGAATTCAAGCAGACATTAAGACTATTACCTCTCATAAGCTATATGCTATGAGTGCTATTACAGCTTTAACTGCCCAAAATACAACTGGTGTATATGGAATTTTGGATGTGCCCATTGATATGGTAGAAAATCAACTAGATTGCATATTTAATGATATTAGGCCAGATGCAATTAAAATTGGAATGGTTTCTAGAGTTGATATCATACAAGCGATTGTAAGGAAACTTAAGCAGTATAATGCTCAAAATATTGTAGTGGACCCTGTTATGGTTTCAACTAGTGGAAGTAAACTTCTTTCAGATGAAGCAATTAATACTTTAATTAGAGAATTATTACCACTTGGTACAATAATTACACCAAATATTTTTGAAGCACAAGTTTTATGTAAATTTGGAATAGATAGTGAATACTTCATGGTAAAATCCGCTCAAATAATTGCTCAAATGGGAGTGAAGGCTATTTTAATTAAAGGTGGGCACTTTGGTGAACAAGCTAATGATTTATTGTATGAAAATGGAAATATCACTTGGTTTAGCTCAGAACGTATTGATAATCCGAATACACATGGAACAGGATGCACTCTTTCATCAGCTATTGCATGCAATTTAGGAATGGAATACTCTTTAAAGGATAGTATTCAAAATGCTAAAAATTATATTAATTCTGCAATTGCAGCTAATTTAGATATAGGTAAAGGTAGAGGCCCATTAAATCATATGTGCAAATTATAAGGAAAGGAATAAATTATGATATATAACGGAAAACAAATTAACATTGAAGAAAATGTAACACTAGCACAATTTATTCAAGATAACAATTATGATATTAAAAAAATAGCAGTTGAACTGAACTTAAATATAATACCAAAATTTGAATATAAAAATGTAATATTAAAAGATAGTGATAAACTTGAAGTAGTAAGCTTTGTAGGTGGAGGTTGAAATGAAAATGAAACGAAAATTAATGCAAGCTACAGTGGCCATAGCTGGAGCTGGTGGATTGGGATCAAATATAGCTGTAATGCTTGCTCGAAGTGGAATAGGAAAAATATTTATAGTAGATTTTGATATAGTTGACAAAAGTAACTTAAATAGACAACACTACTCTGAAGAACACTTAGGAAGATATAAAACAGAAGCATTGGCAGAACAGATTACTAAGATTAATCCTTCTGTAAATTTTACTTATAAAACAGTAAAAGTTACGGAAGACAATGTAGTTGAATTATTTAAAGAATATAAAATAGTATGTGAAGCATTTGATAATCCTATTTATAAAGCAATGCTAGTTGAAAATTTACTTATAAAAACAACAGCAACCATTGTATCTGGGTCTGGAATGGCAGGATATTCTAGTGGAAACAATATACAGACATATAAAAAAATGTCAAGATTATATGTTTGTGGAGATTTAGAAAGTGATATTGCATCAAATTGTATTATGTCACCAAGAGTTCAGATTTGTGCAGGACATCAAGCAAATATGATAATAAGACTACTACTTGGTGAAGATACCCCATAAAACTTATAAAGGAGATTTATAATGAATGATAAATTAGTAATCGGTGATCATAAATTTAATTCACGATTTATTTTAGGTTCAGGCAAGTTTTCATTAGATATAACCCCCGTTGTAATAAAAGAAGCTGGCGTAGAAATTGCAACTCTTGCACTGAGAAGAGCAAATGTTGGTGGAGAAGAAAATATACTAGATTTTATTCCAAAAGGAGTAACACTTTTGCCAAACACATCTGGTGCAAGAAATGCACAAGAAGCAGTGAGAATTGCAAGACTTTCACGTGAAATTGGTTGTGGTGATTTTGTTAAAATCGAAGTAATTAGAGATACCAAATATCTACTTCCAGATAATATGGAAACTATAAAAGCTACTGAAATACTTTCTAAAGAAGGATTTATTGTAATGCCTTATATGTATCCAGATTTAAATGTAGCACGTGATTTGCAAAATGCAGGAGCCTCTGCTATTATGCCACTAGGCTCACCTATTGGTAGCAATAAGGGTCTTAGGACAAAAGACTTTATTAAGATTTTAGTTGATGAAATAGATTTACCAATTATAGTTGATGCTGGAATTGGTAGACCCTCCCAAGCTTTAGAAGCCATGGAAATGGGAGTTGATGCTATTATGGCAAATACTGCAATTGCTTCATCAAATGATGTGGCTAAAATGGCTCGTGCATTTAAATTGGCTGTTGAAGCTGGAAGATTGGCTTATTTAGCAGGTCTTGGTAGAGTTTTAGATTTCGAAGGTGAAGCTTCCAGTCCATTAACTGGATTTTTGGAGGACTAAAATGGATATAGAACGCTTAGTATTAGAGAAAACAAATTTGTACAATTATGAAGCTTATACTGAAGAAGATGTAAGATGCATTTTATCTAAAACAGAATTTAATGAGCAGGACTTTGGAATTTTACTTTCACCTGCAGCAGAAAAGCATCTAGAAAAAATGGCTCAGATTTCACTTTCTATAACTAGAAGATATTTCGGCAATAATGTGACAATATTTACTCCTCTATACTTAGCTAATTATTGTGAAAATCATTGTATATATTGCGGATTTAATTGCTATAACAAAATTACTAGGGCAAAACTTAACTTTGATGAAATCGAAAAAGAATACCAAGCTATAGCTGCAACTGGATTAAAAGATATTTTACTTTTAACTGGAGAGTCTAGAACAAATTCAAATGTGGAATATATTGCACACTCAGTTAAGCTTGCATCAAAATATTTTTCTACCATTGGCATAGAAATATATTCTTTAGATGAATTTGAATATAAATATTTACATGAATGTAGCGTAGACTTTGTTAGTGTTTATCAAGAAACATATAATAAAAAAAGATATGCTGAAGTTCATAAACATGGACCTAAAAGTGATTTTAGCTATAGATTTAATTCACAAGAAAGGGCTTTAAAAGGAGGAATACGGGGTGTTGCATTTGGAGCACTTCTTGGAATTAATGATTTTAGAAAAGATATCTATGCAGCAGCTCTACATGCATCCTATATTCAAAAAAAATATCCAACAGCCGAAATTGGATTTTCTGTGCCACGACTTAGACCATATTTAAATGCTCCTAAAAATGTAGCAAAAGATGTGTATGAAACTCAATTGTTACAAGTTATGTTAG
Source organism: Candidatus Epulonipiscium fishelsonii (assembly GCA_001983475.1). GTDB lineage: Bacteria > Bacillota > Clostridia > Lachnospirales > Cellulosilyticaceae > Epulopiscium_A. Next base: position 19,919 of record LJHD01000223.1, read on the forward strand.
CACTAAAATTATTTCTTCCTTTTGCAAATATAACTATATCTACGAGAGAGAGAGCAAAATTTAGAGATAACGTTGTTGGTCTTGTTGCAACAAGAATGTCTGCTGGGGTGAGTGTTGGGGTAGGTGGACACAATGAGGAGCAAAAAGGGGATGAACAATTTGAGATATCAGATGATAGAAGTGTTAAAGAGATACATGAAATGTTAACTAAAAAAGGACTACAAGCAGTATATAGAGATTATATTTTAGTTTAATCTTTGGGGGCAGAAGAATGTGGATATGAAAATTTTAAGCCACACATGCTTTTTGACCCTGAGACAAACATTCATATAGGTACATGGTATATNNNAAAACTTATTGGACAATGAAGGAAATTTNNNNACAGCATTAATTGCATATAATGCTGGAAGTGGAAATGTTGCAAAGTGGAAAGCAAACACTAAATATAGCAAAGGGAAAAACAATAAAAAATATTCCATTTAAAGAAACTGAAATATGTAAAAAAGGTACATAAATTCATTATAAGATATACAAGCTTTTATATGTAAAATAGGAAGCGGGAACACATGAGACATTTTTTATCTATTTTATAATTTTAGTGACTTTAACAGGTTGCGGTATAAATACTGGAGAACAAAATGATATTAAAAATACATAAAATACAACAAAACATAAATAAATATGTATCAAATTCGTGATGAAAATTGCTGACACTACCAAAGACATTGCATCCAATTTATAATATTTACCCCACAGTGTAGCTCAAGCATTATATTTATTTTGATACATTTTAGTAAGATGTAGATGATGGAAGCATAAAATCAATAATATAGCCAAGTATTGGAGTGTTAAAAATGAGGATAATTGTATAATTTTAACACTAAATAAATATTAATTGGCATGATATGATTTTAATTTGACTGCAAGATGTAGCTTTTTCAATTAAAATACTATTGAATGCAAAAGAAAGTATTTTTATAAAATATCTGTAGAGAATATAGCAAGTTGCTGTTTTTAGTCTCTATACACGTTACAAATTTGGTATAGACAAATTTTGTAGCATGTTACAGACTTTATTTTTTCCTTTGTTATTCCTAAACATATTTAATATTTAGGAAATGAAGATACACTAGATTTAATTCCAGTGAAGTGGCCCATATAAATATAAAGAAAAAATATTCCTTTAGATGCTATGTCTTGAGGAGCAAATGAAGAATATTTTAAAGGCTCCACTTATTGAAACATTTGAAATACTGCTAACGCCAAACCAATTATCACCATTTTATCATCGTTTGAACAAGGATAGATTGATTTGGTATGCGGATACAATGGATTGTGGGGGATACACTAGAGATAGTTCAATAAATATTATTACGAAATCTACTCAAAACTATGAATTTTTTTAATTAAAAACTTTGCATTAGAAAAAAATAAATAATATAACATAAGAGAAGCTTTATTATGTTATGGATAGACAGCAAATCATTGATATTTATTATCTTGGACATGGGGTATTAGCAGATACTCCTATTAACCCAACTAGCTATTTATTTGATCAAGATATTACAATGAAACATAGCAAGATGAAGCAAAGGTAATTATTATTATCAAAAGAAGTATATTAATATGTGATGAAGAAACAGAGCTATATACAAAATGGTGTTCCTTTTAGTTTTACTCTACTTGTAATAATAAAGATAATTCTAATAGAATGAAGATTGCGGTATATATTGCTTATATGTTTAAAGATGTAGGAATTTCAAAATATAGATGTGGTAGATGTAAAAACTTATAATAATAGAATTTTTACGATGGTAATTATGATATGTTTTTTGGTCTCTGGAAATTTTCTCATATTTATGGTAACATATGCATTTCTTATTCAAAAGAAATAGATAAGAGATAATTTTATAAGGTGTACTCAAATAAAGATATGGATAAATTACTGGAAGAAGCCTTTTCAGAGTCCTCTAATGATATAAAAAAGGCTTATTTTGATTTACAAGAACATTTTCTACAAGAAAATCCTTATAAGCTTGTACTTTAAAAGTTCAGCGCTTTGATTGTAAAAGATAAATGCTCTGAAAATTGATCCAGATCCGTTAAATATTTATTGCATTGTGTATGATAATGGTATACATTAAGGATAATATATAGTTACTTATATTTAATATTTGTGTAAGTAATATTGCTATCATGAAGGATAAGGGGTGAGAGTACAATTAACGAAGGATTTTTTTTTGGAAGATATTGTGGTACAAACAATTATTTAGATTGTTGGATATCAGGAAAGTGATAAATTTTTGTAACAAAAAAGTGTATGTGTATAGCTCATGAAGAAAGGGCTATGTGATGGTCAAGTTCATGATATTGAAAAGAGGTTGCTTACTGTAGGAATATAGTAAAGGAAATGTTAGAAGAATCTGCTGGATGTGTTAAAGGAAGTAGCACAGTTGCGGCTGCTGGACGTATATTAAATACACAAATTGTAGAAGTACAAAAAATATATGATGAAGCAGCAATTAACTCGATCAGATATAGAAGAACTTTTGAAATGTTGGGTTGAAAAAAGGCTCAAAATACTTTGCGCTGAGGCAACATTTGATATAAAAGAATATATTTGTGTGGGCCACTCGGTTATAAGTTATTATCTTGAAGATTATTTTTAATTATGAGCTTGGAAGGACATAAAGCAAAAAAAGC
>LJHD01000224.1 GCA_001983475.1 Candidatus Epulonipiscium fishelsonii
ACTGTTCCCATAATTGTGAAAGGCAACGCTAAAAGAGGAAAAATCCAAGTGGCAGAACCAACTATCCCTAGAACAAAAGAAACCCAACCACTTATCTGTTTTCTATCTTTCATATTCAAAGAAAAAGGGATCATATCTACACTGTTATTTGTGTCATCCTCATCCACTAAATAATTATCTTGCTCCATAAAATCACCTCATAGAAATATATTTAAATTGATTATACCCCACATATATAAAAAAAAGAAAGGCTATAAATCTTTATTATTCTATTTTCATAGTTTCCATTTCTTGTTTTAATATATTATATTTTTGACCATATTTTACCCAATATTCCGTTGACTTTTTAAGATATATTTTTTTAGGCAAAATCATACTTACATCTAATGTTTTATATTGTTTAGTATAAATAGAATTAGCTAATTGTTTAATTTTCCTATCCACTAGTTTTTTAAAAGGTGTTCCCAAAATTGCTTCTCCACTGCCAATTTTTAATACTGACCCAAATTTATATCCAGTTTGATTGCAAAAAAGTTTTAATATTTCAACAGCAATGTCATTTTGATATACCTCTATAAAACCGCAATTAATCAGTACAGATATTATAGGTTTATGTTCAGTTGAAGACTTCTCTAATATCTTTAGGAAATCAAGAAAAGAAGCAGGTAAACAATCTACATAAAGAGGAAATACAAACAATGCTTGGCTGAAATTCTCCATCTTATAAATCAGTTCATTTTGATTTCTTTTGTTCAATTCAAAATATTTTGTTTCTAGCTTGGAATACTTTATAAATATTTCCGAATATTCTTTTGAATTTGACTGTGGAGCTCTTGGGCTTGCATTTATTATAATTAAATTCTCCATTTTGGCACCACCCCTTCAATACATTTTTCTAATTTCTCTTCAGATGTAAAAATCACTTTATATCTACTAAAATTCATATTGTATGAATTACGATTTACAAGCTGTTCAAAAATTCTTTTTTCTCCTGTAGTTATATTTCCATAAGCAATTATAATTGCATTTTTCATTGCAACATCTCGTTGGTAATGATGACATTCCCCATCAATAAGATGTATAAAAGCTTGTTGAATAGGAAGTGCCCTCTCAAGCATAGTCTTCATAATTGTGTCATAACTACCATATTTTACTTTGCTAACATACATCAATTTATTGCTTTTTGCTATTTCAGGATAAATTTTAACTGCATCATCACGAATTACACATTTCCCTGGAGTTTTTACCCAACAATTATAACATCCTGTACAATTTTCTATTTTTAAAGAAGATAGATCAAAAAAAGTTATTTCATCATTAAATTGTATATCCAGGTTCTTATCACTTAGTATCAGTTTCATATCATATTCTCCAATAGATGCTTTTGCATAAGGCAGCATCTCTTCCTCCATAAGCTTTTTAGTCAGGTTGTCATAAATAATACAAATGATAAAATCTATTAAATTTTTTGTTTATTATAGGTTGTTGAATAATTCATTTTCATTTAGCAAATTTAACTAACAAAATTGACACTGTAACCTAAAATCACCATTTATACTGTCAAAATATTCTATACTCAATAACCGCAATTCATTTTTCATTCATATAAAACTATGTATTTACTGGAAAATTGTACACTACCCTACAATATAACAAATTTAAATCTATATAGTCGGGTCCATAGTTCTAAGATTTGGCATAATAGATAAAATAACATACGGCATACTAAATAATATGTGATAAAATTAACTTTATTATACCAATTTATCTTCTATATCTATCATAAATTATTTTATAGCAATCATAGAATGGACACCACTATCAGTAACGTCTTGTG
>LJHD01000225.1 GCA_001983475.1 Candidatus Epulonipiscium fishelsonii
GATGGAACGCCGTGTGCGGTGAAAGTCGCACGCACGGTGTGAAGGAAGGGAAAAGGACACCAAACAAGTAATGTTGTGGTTGTTCCTTACCTATTCCTATTTCTTAGGTCTAAGAACTTTAACAGTAATTGACAAAGCTATTAAGCTAATCAAAGCTAACCATCAAATTGAAGTTGACTTTGGTAACTATGATAATAAAGAAGTATTCGAATTAATTTCATCAGGAAACACTGAAGGAATATTTCAGCTTGAAAGTCAGGGCATGAAAATTTTTATGAGAGAATTATGCCCATCATCTTTGGAAGATATTATTGCAGGAGTATCATTATATAGACCTGGTCCTATGGACTTTATCCCAAAATATATTGAAGGAAAAAAAGATGTAAAAAAAATTAGTTATACCCATCCAAAACTTAAACCCATACTTGAAAATACATATGGTTGTATTGTATATCAAGAGCAGGTTATGCAAATAGTTAGAGATTTAGCAGGTTATAGCTTAAGCCGAAGTGATTTATTGCGTAGAGCTATGGGAAAAAAGAAAACTAAAGTTATGGAAAAAGAACGAGAGATTTTTTTATATGGAGATGGCATAGATATTGTTGGAGCTGTTAAAAATGGTATTGCGCCAAAAATAGCAAATGATATATTTAACGAAATGGTAGACTTTGCCAAATATGCCTTTAATAAATCACATGCCACTTGTTATGCTATTATTGCATATCAAACAGCATATTTGAAAGCACTTTACAATATAGAATTCATGGCTGCACTAATGTCATCTGTAATGGATAACCATGATAAGATAAGCCAATATATAGAAAGTTGCAAAAGAGATGGAATTAAAATATTGCCACCAGATATAAATACTGGATTTTCAGATTTTACAGCTGTTGGAAACGAAATTCAATATGGACTTGCATCAATAAAAAATGTGGGAAGAATTTCCATTGACTACATTGTACAAATTAGAGATAAAGGCAAGTTCACAAGTTTAAAAGATTTTTGTACCAGAACTTTTTCAAAGGAAACTAATAAAAGATGTATAGAAAGTTTAATTCTAGCTGGAGCATTTGACAAGCTTGGAGGGAAAAGAAAGCAATATTTCAAAGCATATGAAAAAATTTTGAAACATTTAATATTTAGTCAAAAGAATGTTATCATTGGACAGATGAGTATGTTTAATGACGATGAAGATAATTTTCCAGAAATTGAAGAATTTGAAGAATTTGAACGCCAACAATTGCTTGAACTAGAAAAAAATGTTTTAGGTGTATATATTAGCGGACACCCATTGGATAAAGTTAATATAAAATTAAATAAATTTATTACACATAAAGTTATAGATTTTAAAAATTTAGGCAATAATATAATAGAGAACCAAAAAGTAATTATTGGAGGTATTATAACTCAAGTTATAACTTGTTTTACTCAAAAGAATCAACAAATGGCATTTATTAAAATAGAAGATTTAAGTGGAAGCATTGAAGGTATTGTTTTTCCTAACCAATATAATGTTTTGGCAGAAATACAGCCTGTGGAAATAGCAGATACAAAAGCTGCAGAAATGCAGCTTAAAGATATAAAACCTGAAGATACAGAAAAAGTTCCAGATATAAAGCCTGTAAAAGTTTTAGTTATAGAAGGATTTCCAAGAAAAAAAGAAGATGCAACATTTAATATTATAGTTTCTAAAATTAAATTATTACCAGATTCAATTGATGAAGAACAAATTTTATTGTTAAATTTATGTGAAGAAAAACGCACCTCAACAATTCAACAAAAGTTAATAGGTATATTTGCAAATCATAAAGGTAATTCAAGAATAAAAGTAACATTTACAGAAAATGGCTTAACTAAATTTTATCCAAATCGATATAACATAAAAATAAATGATGAAATTATACAAGAGCTAACACAACTACTCGGCTCAGAATGTATAGTAGTTACAAAAATACAAAATTGATATTGCATTTAAATAAATTGTTAGGTACAATAAAATGGACTGAAAGTTGAAATTTTGCATAAAAATATTCATAATCCAAACTGATTTTTGAAATAATAATATAGAATAAATTAAAGGCATTATATTAGGAGGAATTTTTAATGGAAATCAAAAAAATTGGAGTTTTAACAAGCGGAGGAGACTCTCCAGGAATGAACGCTACAATTCGTGCGGTTGTAAGAACAGCAAAAGCAAAAGGAATCGATGTTATGGGAATTTTTGACGGATACAAAGGGCTTTTAGCTGGAGACATGATAGAGATGACAGCTAAAACTGTATCTGATATTATTCAACGTGGAGGAACGATTTTACAAACTGCAAGATGTAAAGAATTCATGTTACCTGAATATCAAGAGCGTGGAGCACATATGTGCAAAGTTTTTGGACTTGATGGTTTAGTTGTAATTGGTGGAGATGGTTCATTCCAAGGAGCAGAAAAACTTGCAAATTTAGGAATAAATACAATTGGTATTCCTGGGACAATTGACTTAGATATTGCGTGTACAGAATATACCATTGGATTTGATACTGCTGTTAATACTGCAATGGATTCTATAAACAAAATAAGAGATACATCTTCTTCACATAGTAGATGCTCAATTGTTGAAGTTATGGGAAGAAATGCTGGATATATTGCTTTGTGGTGTGGAATAACAACAGGAGCAGAACTAGTGTTAGTTCCAGAAATTCCAGCACCTTCCAATGAAGAAATTATTAAAAAAATACTTGAGACAAAAAATAGAGGAAAAAAACATTTCCTAATTATTGTTGCTGAAGGTATTGGTGGTTGTAATGAATTAGCGAAACATATTGAAGAAGTAACTGGAATTGAATCAAGAGCTACTATACTTGGGTATCTACAAAGAGGTGGGTCACCTACCGCTCTTGATAGACTGCATGCATCAATGATGGGTGCCAAAGCCGTTGACCTTTTATGTGAAGGTAAATCTAAGCGTGTTGTGGCATATGTTAAAGGTGAATATGTAGATTTTGATATAAATGAAGCACTAAGAATGCAAAAAACATTAGATGACTATTCATATAAACTATGTGATGTTTTAAGTCAACGATATTAATTTTAAGGAGCAAAAAATGCGTAAAACAAAAATTATAGCAACAATAGGACCAAAAACGAAAGATGTAGAATCAATAAAAAAATTAATTAATTGCGGAGCAGATGCAATCCGTCTAAACTTTTCTCATGATACACGTGAAATGCATGCTGAAACAGCCAAAAGAGTTATGCAAGCTAGAGAAGAATTGGGGACTCCAACAGCTTTAGTTTTAGACACTAAAGGTCCTGAAATTCGTACAGGAGTATTAAAAGATGGTCTAGATATTGAGCTAGTTATGGGGCAAACTCTTATTTTAACAACTGATGAGATTGAAGGGAATAAAAAAAGATTAAGCGTTACTTATAAAAATCTTCCTTACGATGTAAAAAGAGGAAGTAAAATATTAATCGACGATGGTCTTATTGAATTAAAGGTAAAAGATACCACTCAAAAAGAAGTAATTTGTGAAGTTATTAATGGTGGAACACTGGGCTCAAGAAAAGGTATTAATATTCCAGATGTATTTGTAAATTTACCAGCTTTAACAGAAAAAGATATCTTAGACATTAAATTAGGTGCAGAAGTTGGATTTGACTTTATTGCAGCTTCATTTATCAGAAGTGCAAGTGATGTTGTGAAAATTCGTGATCTTCTTGATACAAATGGTGGATCAGATATTCAAATTATTGCTAAGATTGAAAATAGAGATGGTGTAAAAAATATTGATGAAATCTTACAAGTTGCAGATGCAATAATGGTAGCACGTGGAGACCTTGGAGTTGAAATTCCAGCGGAAGATGTACCAGTGGTGCAAAAAATGCTTATTGATAAAGCAAACACTATAGGAAAACCTGTAGTAACAGCAACCCAAATGCTTGAATCAATGGTAAAAAATCCTCGTCCAACACGTGCAGAAGCTAGTGACGTTGCAAATGCTGTTTTTGATGGAACATCAATAATTATGCTTTCAGGTGAAACAGCAAAAGGTGACTATCCATTTGAAGCTGTTGAAACTATGGCTAGAATTTCAAAAAGTGCAGAACAAATGGATAGAATTTACAACACAGAAGTATCCATAGTTGGAAAAATGAGTATGACAAATGCAGTAAGCCAAGCAACTTGTACAGCAGCCGATGACCTTGGTGCATCAGCTATCATTGTTGTTACAAAATCTGGACATTCTGCAAAATCTATTTCAAAGTATAAACCAAAAGCACCAATTATTGCGTGTACAATTGAACCTAAAACTCAAAGACAACTTAATTTAGTATGGGGATGTCTTCCACACTTAATTAGCTTTGATAAAGATGATACTGATGATGTATTTGCAAAAGCAGTAGCTAAAGCTGAAGCAATCGGAGTTGCAAAACAAGGAGATGCTGTTGTTATTACTGCTGGAGTGCCAATTGGTGTACCTGGAACAACAAATATCCTTAAAATTCAATGTATTGGAGATGTTTTAGCAAGAGGATTTGGTAGTGGAGGAAAAATTATTTCTGCAAAAGCTAGTGTTATTAAAATTGAAGATGAAGCGGAAAAATTCTTCAAACGAGGTGACATTTTAGTTACTAGAAAAACAGACAATAACTATTTAAAATATATGAAAAAAGCTAGTGCAATTGTCGTTGAAGATGCAACCCCAGAAGAAAATAACCATGCAGTTATAGTTGGGAAAACATTAGATATACCTGTTATATTTGATGCTCCAAATGCATCAGAAGCAATAAAATCAGGAACAACTGTTACAGTTAATAGTATTAAAGGGCTAGTTTATAACGGTGTAATAAAAGGCTAACCCATAAGACCTCATAAAATATGGGGTCTTATATTCATTTTATAGTTTTCATTTGAGCAACAATAAATTACAAAATAAAGTTAATTTTACAATTTTGATATACAGTAAAAAAATAATTTTCAACCATTAAATTATATAAAAGTGAGGATTACAAAAATGAAACTTGGCTTTAATTCAGATAAATATTTAGAAGAACAATCAAAATATATACTAGAACGAGTAAATAATTATGATAAGCTTTACTTAGAATTTGGAGGAAAGCTTATCTTTGACATGCATGCTAAACGTGTACTACCTGGATTTGATGAAAATGCCAAAATTGAATTATTGAAAAGTTTCAAAGATAAATCTGAAATAATAATATGTGTTTATGCAGGTGATATTGAGAGAAATAAAATAAGAGGCGACTTTGGAATTACTTATGATGTAGATATTTTAAGACTAATTGATGATTTAAGAAAATATGAACTTACTTTAAATAGTGTTGTAATTACAAGATATAGTGGCCAGCCTGCAACAACAGTTTTTATAAATAAGTTGGAACGCCGTGGGATTAAAGTTTATAAACATTTATCAATTCAAGGATATCCAACAGATGTTGATATTATAGTTAGTGAAGAGGGGTATGGTAAAAATGAATATATCGAAACAACTAAGCCTATTGTAGTTGTGACAGCCCCAGGTCCTGGAAGCGGAAAGCTTGCAACTTGCTTAAGTCAACTTTATCATGAAAATAAACGTGGAATAAGTGTAGGCTATGCAAAATTTGAGACTTTTCCAGTGTGGAATGTCCCTTTAAATCATCCACTTAACATTGCATATGAGGCTGCAACTATAGATTTAAATGATGTAAATATGATTGATCCATTTCACCTTGAAACTTATGAAGAAGTTTCAGTTAATTATAACAGAGACGTAGAAGCTTTTCCTGTTTTGAAAAAAATTATAGAGAAAATAACAATGGAAAAATCAGAATATCAGTCTCCAACGGATATGGGTGTAAATCGTGTTGGATTTGGAATTATAGATGATGATGTGGTTAAAGAAGCTTCTTGCCAAGAAATTATTAGAAGATATTTTAAAACTGCTTGTGACTATAAAAAAGGCTATGCTGATAAGGAAATGTTGACCCATTCAAAACTGATAATGGAACAACTTAATCTTAAAGAAACCGATCGCAAAGTAGTTGATCCTGCAAGAGAAAAGGAACAAAAATTGAGAGAAATACATGACACCGACGAATTTTGCTGGGCAGTTGCTTTAGAATTAGCGGATGGTACAATTATTACTGGTAGAAACTCAATTCTTATGGATGCAACTTCAGCAGCTTTATTAAATAGCATAAAATATATGGCAAATATATCCGATGAAATGGATTTACTTTCACCAGTTATTTTAGAACCAATTTTAAATCTTAAAACGAAGATTTTAAAAAATACGATAACGGGATTAAATTGTGAAGAAATTTTAATTGCTTTAACTATTTGTGCAGCTACAAACCCTATTGCTCAAACTGCTTTAAAAAAATTACCTGAATTAAAAAATTGTCAATTGCACTCCACTAGAATGTTAAGCAAAAATAACGAAGCTACCTTGGGTAATCTTGGTATCGATGTAACTTGTGAACCAGAGTATTCTACTCATAACTTGTATTATAACAATTAATTTTCACAAGTTGATTTTTTAATTATTTATAAGATATATTGAAAAACAAAACTTTGGGAGCATAATATGCTCCTTCTTCCTTATAATAAAACGGAACCTATATTTCTTTTCAATCTAGATAGAGTTTCTCCACAAAATACAGTTAAAAATTTAGGAAAAAATTCTAAAAACTACTACTAAAAATACTAAAGTTGAAAGGAGCACTATCATTGCAGTCATTATTAAGTCCAAAAGTTGATTTTGTATTTAAAAAAATATTTGGATCAGAAGATAGCGAAATAATATTAATTTCATTTTTAAATGCAATTCTAAAAACTACCAATATTAAAAAAGTTAATATTAAAAATATAAATGCTGAAAAAAATTATATTACAGATAAATTTTCAAGAATAGAAGTTCAAGCAATTACTAAAGATGAAGATTTAATTAACATAGAAATTCAATTAATGAGATATTATAACAAATATTACATGAATGAACAATCCCTATATTATTGGAGTAAAATGTATGAATCACAATTATCTGAAAGTGAACACTATGATAAATTAAATAAAACTATATGTATCAATCTCCTTGATTTTACATTTTTAAAAAGTGATAATTTTTATCATTGTTACAAAATGAAAGAGGTAACAACTAACGAGGTACTAACAGATCTAGAAGAAATATATTTTATTGAAATACCAAAGTCAAAAGAACCTGAAGGAGAAGATGATTTATTAGAAATTTGGCTGGAATTTTTAAAAAATCCAGATGGAGAAATTATAACAATGCTTGAGATGAAAAATGAAATTATAAGAAAAGCATTGGGTAAGCTATCTGATATAAGTAAAAAAGAACAATATATAGAAATATATTATAAACGTTTGAAAACTTTAAGAGACGAAAAAAATGCTCTTGAAACAGCAGAACTAAAAGGTAAAATTGAAGGAATAATGGAAGGCAAAAAAGAGGCAAAAAAAGAGGGTAAAATTGAAGCTCAAATCGAAATTTACTATTTAGAGCTAGGGCTTAGTACCCAGAAAATAGCTGAAAAAGTAGGCGTTAGCATAAATGTTGTTGAAAACGTAGTACAAAACCTATTAAACCAAGTTAAATAAATTTCCTCCTCTTTTTTCGAGGAGGCTTTATTCATAAATCTGTTATCTTTTACTTTGCCATCTTTTAATCCCTCTTTTAATCCTATAACAGAAACTTTTGACTCATCATTAAGATTATTTTTAGCTTCACATTTTAAAGTTATGAAGTTATTTTCTGGATATGGCAAGTTGCAAATGCCATGTTCTTCTAGTAAATTGATATGTCATAGTATTTGGTTATTTTCACAGTCTATTTTTATACCTAAAACAAATTCAATAAGTATAGAAATGAGTGATAATCCGCTCCATCCAATAAAATTAGGTTTAGATGGATTTCCTCTTTCATCTTTTGTATGACAATAATTCTCTCATAATGTTCCTGTCTTTTTATAAACATTATTAACACTCTAAATGAAGAGCGGCTATTTTAAAAGCCAAATTAGCCATAGGTTTCAATACCTTTTAAAACATATAGTTTGTAAGAGCCCAAACACCACCTCGCCAATACTGGCCTTCTTCATTAAAGTGAGGATTACTTTTGGGCATGGTTGGAATAGGATTTTGAGTCATAAATCTAGTATTTGTTGTTCCACTAGCTATTATTATATAATATCCCCTAAATGCATTCTCCTTAGTTACATATAGTTTTGACAACTTATCTTGCTTGATTTAAACATTATAAGCTAGTTGATGGTATTTTACTAGGAATTTTTTATCCAATGTAAACGTACGAATATTTATAAGATAGGTGGATTTAATCGTTATATCGGATTAATTATCTCTTCTAAAAAGTTCCACAATAGACTTGTCAAAATTAGTTCTAGTGACATATATTTTTAGGCATAAATTTTCTTTTGTATCAAAAGGTGATAAAAGATGATATCCACTCCTAACTATATAATCACCTTTGTCCGTCTTATAACTACATTCGACAAGTGCTGTTACATAACTTCCAATCCTAACCCAAGGCGAAGGAATTATACTTATCACTATACCCTCATAACACAGACCTTCTCTTTTCAATCTTTCAAGTTCACGTTTATTATAAGTGTCTTTAATTTTAAATCCGACACCAAGAGCTAGCGATAAAACACTATTTAATATAAATGCCCAATTTGCGTATTATTAATGCCTACCAAAAAAAATGAAATGCCAAATATAAACAAGGTAGATTTGTATAGTACTTTCCAAGGAGTTTCTACGATTTTCATAAAATCATCTCCTAACTTTCTCACTAATATATTAACAATTGTATACAAAAACAATTATAACATTTTATTAACTTTTACGTATCAAAAATAATTTTTTCATTACCATTCCAAAAGATTATTACTTTGCCATCTTTTAATCCTGTAACAGAAACTTTTGGCTCATCATTAAGATTATTTCTAGCTTCACATTTTAAAGTTATGAAGTTATTTTCCATGTATGGCAAGTTGCAAATGCCATGTTCTTCTAGGAGATTAATATGCCATAGTATTTGATTATTTTCACAGTCTATTTTTATACCTAAAACAAATTCAATAAGCATAGAAATGGGTGATAATCCGCTCCATCCAATAAAATTAGGTTTAGATGGATTTCCTCTTTCATCTTTTGTAGGACAATAATTTTCCCATAATGTTCCTGTCTTTTTATGAACGTTATTAACACTCTCTAAATGAAGACTGGCTATTTTAAAAGCCAAATCATTATAGCCATAGATTTCAATACCTTTTAAAACCATATAGTTTGTGGGAGCCCAAACACCACCTCGCCAATACTGGCCTTCTTCATTAAAATGAGGATTGCTTTTAGGCATGGTTGGAATAGGATTTTGAGTCATAAATTCAGTTTTGTCTTTTAACTTGTTTACTAGTTGTTCAACTTGCTCTTCACTAGCTACTTCTGCAATAATAGCCCAATATGCACCTATGCTTTTGTTCTTATCTAAATCTCCATTTCGTAGAGCATCATAATAAAATCCTGTTTCATTGTCCCATAGGTTTTTGTTTATAAATTCAGTTAGTTGTTTACATTCTAATTCAATATCAGATATATCTTCATCTATGTTTAAAATGTCTTTCATCTGTATAAGCATTTTTCCAGACAATACTTGTTGCATACACATATCGGTCCAAGTTCTATGGTCATGGAATGAATAATCATATTCTTCCTTACTAACTCGAAGTTGATTATCCATCCCGCATGCCCATCCACAAGACCAATAACTACCATCTTTCCAAGTTCTATGCATTTTCAACCACCTATGATATGCCAATATCACAGGAAAAATGTTTTTAAGTCTCTCTTTATTTTTAAATTGCTTATAATATATCATTTCAACCCAAGCAAATATATTACATCCTGTACTAACAGGATCAAATCTGTGATATCTTGGCTTTCCACTAGCTTTACTTATTTCACGACCAATAAATCCGTCTTCTTCTTGAGTACAATAAAAGTTATTTAATGTGTTTTGAAAGCAAAAGATATGGTCTGCATATCTTCCAAACAAAGTCATAAATGCACTATCCCATAGGAATATGTATTCATTAAAAGCTGCATCAATGAAATTACTGACTGCTCCTGCTCCACATTTTTTTAAGTTTCCAAACGCTATTTCCCAAGCTTTATAATACAGTTCAATGACATCATCATGCCCATCCCAAAATGGTCTAGGCAGGTTCATCTTAATATCGTTAAATCTAGGTATTTCAGTATCTTCTTTTAACATAGTTTTAAAAATATTTTCTAGCTTTGATGGAATAAATATATCCAACAAAGGTTCTTCATAAGTTCTTTCTATTATGTGTGCTTTTGTTTTCATCATTATTTTACAGCTCCTTCAGTAATACCTGAAACTATATGTTTCTGCATAAATAAGTAAAAAATAATAACAGGCAAAATAGATAATACAAGTCCAGACATAGCAAGGCCATACTCCGAAGTATATTTTCCAAAGAATGAATATGTATTAAGTGGTAATGTTCTGTCTTTATTTACTAGTACCAATGAAGGTAGTAAGTAGTCATTCCATAACCATAATACATTCAAAACAGTTAGGGTAGCAGTAATTGGTTTTAATTGTGGAAAAATTATCTTCCAAAATATTGCGAACTTACTAGCACCTTCAATTGAAGCAGACTCATCTAGCGATATAGACAGTTTGTTTACAAACCCATGATAAATAAATGTACTTAAGCTTATTCCAAATCCAAGATAAAAATAAATTAGTATCCAACGATTGTTTAACATTCCTAAATTTCCATAAATTGATACAAAAGGTATCATTAGTGTTTGAAACGGGATTAACATTGTAGCTGTCATCACTAGGTAAATAATAGAATTAGCTTTTGTTTTAAATCTTGCAAGGTAAAACGCCATCATTGCTCCAAAAACATTTAGCACTATAACTCCTATAACTGTAATTATTATAGAATTAGTTATGGAATTAATATAGTTCATCTCTTCAAAAGCTTCGATATAATTATCTAGAGACCATTCTGTGGGAAATGCTAGTGGATTTTTTAATATTTCCATTTTACCTTTAAAAGTATTCATCAATAGAAATAGAAATGGGAACAAAAACAAAAGTGCAACAACGTTAATAGCGATTATTTTTCCTATTTTAGCCAACATCTATTCTACCTCCATTTTCTTAGTAATGGCAACTTGAGAGATTGCTAGCACTGCTACAATTATAAACAACATTACTGCTTTTGCTTGTGCAGGAGCATATTCCTGATATAAAAACGCATCATTATAAATATTCATTGTTAAAAGTTCGGTAGATCTATATGGTCCACCACCTGTAAGAGAAAGGTTAACATCATACATCATAAACGCACTTTTTAAAGTCATAAATAATGAAATGGTAAAAGACTGTATCATTAAAGGAATTCTAATTTTAAACAATATTTGTGTTGGAGTAGCTCCATCAACATTTGCAGCCTCAATAACATCTGTTGGAACAGATAAAATTCCTGCTATATAAATTAGCATCATATATCCAGCTTGTTGCCAAACCGTAACTATAACTATAGCCCAAAAAGCCTTAGTTGGGTCTACTAACCATGATTCTGCAAATATAGCTATTCCTGTTGCTTTACCAAAGTAAACTAATACTCGACTAAATATAAATTGCCATATAAATCCTAGTAAAACTCCACCTATTAAGTTTGGAACGAAAAATATTGAACGATATATATTTTTCCCCTTAATATTTGAAGTGACTAATAATGCTAGTGAGAAACCAACTAGATTTACTGTAATCATGGATACCACTACATACTTAATAGTGTTAAAAAAAGTACTTGTAAAATCTGGATCACTTAAAGCAGTGATATAATTTTCCAAGCCAACAAACTTTGTTACTTCCAATCCATTCCAATCTGTTAAAGTTGTTAGCACTCCTAACATAAAAGGGATTAGTATAACTGTAGTAAGAGCAAATAATGGTATGAATGCAAAAGTAAGAAATGCTATTATCTTATCTTTTTTATTTTTTAAATCATACATATCAACCTATCCTTTCTATAAATATAAGAAACGTACTTATGTTTTTCCCTACAAAGTAGAGTACTATCCTTTTATGTAGTATAACTTAAGTACGCTATACCTGATATTTTAATCTCTATTTCCCAGCCCAATATTCTTCAATTTCAGCTGCCACTTCTTCTCTAGTTATAATTCCATCCAAATATTTTTGCATTGTTGCACCCATTGCAGCTCCTGCATCTCCTGGATAATACATGTTAATCCACTCTAGTGTTTTTCCATTATTCATATATTCCAAAATAGATCGAGATAGGCTATCCTCTGGTGTTGCACTAACATTTTTATACACTGGAATAAACTTCATCTTCTCCACATAATACTCTTGGCCTACTTCAGATGTAAATAGCCAATTAATAAAATCAATTGCTCCTGCTTGTTGTTCTGGTGTTGCATTTTCATTATCAATAGAAAGATACATTGGTACACCAACAGATATTTGAGAATTTCCATATTGAGATGGGTCATTACTAATTGGATAAGGCATAATGCCAAGGTTTATTTCGGGGTCAACTTCTTGAAGCATAGGCAAAGTCCAGTTTCCTTGGAACCATACACCAACTTCATTCATTCCTAGAGCAATTGCTCCATCTTCATAAGTTGGAGATAAAGGTGAATTTTTAGCACTGTTATATTCCATCAACATATCAAAGGTATCCAGCCAACCGTTAAATATATCGTTTTCAATAAGTTTTATCTCACCAGCCTTTAAGCTTTCTATTAAAGCAACAGCCTCCTCAGCATTTTCTGATTGTGGAGCAAAAAATTTATTCGTTAAATGTGCTCCTAAAGACCAATCCATTGGGGAAATATGTACAGCACCTTTTCCAGCTTCTTCTAATTTAATAAATACTTCTTCCAGTTGCTCTATTGAATTTACTTGAGATGGTTCAAAATCTGGCAAAATATCTTCAATAACTTCGTTGTTGACCAACAAACCAAAGGCTTCTACGGTAATTGGAAATCCTAAAACTTTTCCATTTTCAACTGTAACTAAGTCATATGAACCTTCTTGAGCCTGTTCTAATAATGGTTGTGTACTTAAATCTAATAATTTATCCTGAAATTCTTTTGCCTCTTGCCCCATTGCCATTATTGTTGGAGTATTTCCAGAAGCATATAAAGCTGTCATTCTTTCAAAAGCATTTCCATCTAAAGGCATTACAATAAGCTCATAATTATCTTGAGAACTATTATAAATTTCTACAGCTTCTTCAAATTCTTTACCTATTTCAGCTTTAATAGTTCCAAGCATAGTAACTTCTACAGGTTCTGCTTTATTAGAATTGCTTTTAGAGTTTTCACCATCTGAACATCCACTCAAGACTCCTATGCTTAAAATACTTAAAATCACTACACTCAAAAATTTTTTTAATTTCAATAAAAGTACCTCCTAAAAAACCAAATTTTAGTCATCAAGTTATTTTTACTCTAACAACCATGCTTAAATTATAAAATTTTTTTGTTAAAAAAGCTATTGGAATTTACAACAAAGTAAACCGCTTTTTTTATACATATAATATAAGCTTATTTGTTAATAAAAAAATAATATATTTTATCAAAAATAAAAACTGCTAAATGTTGATTAAAAAAAATTAATTTAGTTTATAATTTAATATAAATTCTATAGGAGGCGATTATCATGAGTTTAAAAAATGTAATAGAACACTATATAAAAATAGCAGAAGCAGGAGATATCGAAGCACAGATTAACTTGGGGTTTTGCTATTCTAAAGGAGAAGGCACAGAGCAAAATTTTGTTGAAGCTGTAAAATGGCATAAAAAAGCTGCCCTACAAGAAAACGCTATTGCTCAACACAAATTGGGATATTATTATGCTAGTGGAAGTGGTGTTGAACAAAACTACGCAACAGCAATTAAATGGTATGAAAAAGCTGCCGAGCAAGGATATGCAGCAGCACAAAACAGCCTTGGAAGTTGTTATGAAATTGGAATTGGTGTTGAGAAAAATTATAAAAAAGCGTTTACTTTGTACAAAAAAGCCGCCGAGCAAGGAGATCCAAACGCTCAATATAGTTTAGGCGTATATTATTACAAAGGACAAGTAGTTGAAAAAAACTTGGAAGAAGCAAACAAATGGTTTAAAATATCTGAAGCTAATCAAGTTGATTCTCTGTAATTAAATATTATATTCAGTTTTTAACTGTAAAGGCTATTATACCAATTATTAGTATAATAGCTCTTTTTTATAATGTCTTTTTTAAAAGCATATTACATATTAAACTGCAAATAATAAGTGTGTATAAAATAAAGTAGAAGGAGGATTTATATTATGAACTTAAAAAATATTTTTGCACATTATATAAGAATAGCAGAACAAGGTGATGTAGACGCACAGTACAATTTAGGTGTTTGTTATTACAATGGTGATGGTGTAATTCAAAATTTTGAGGAAGCAATAGAGTGGTTTAAAAAAGCTGCTGACCAGGGCCACGTTCAAGCTAAGTTTCAACTAGGAAATTGCTATTATACTGGCGAAGGTGTTGATAAAGATTTAGAAGAAGCTATAAAATGGTATGAACAAGGAACAATCACTGCTCAAAATGAATTAGGTATTTGTTATTATAATGGTGATGGTGTTGTACAAAACTTAGACAAAGCTGTAAAATGGTTTAAGAAAGTAGCCGAATTAGGAAATGCAAATGCTCAATATAATCTAGGTGTATGTTATTATAGTGGAGAGGGTGTTGAACAAAATCTTGAGAAAGCTGTGAAATGGTTTAAAAAAGCTGCCCTACAAGGTCATATGAATGCTCAAAGTGAATTAGGTGCTTGTTACTATAATGGCGAAGGTGTTGAGCAAAACTTTGAAAAAGCTGTGAAATGGTTAAAAAAAGTCGCTGACCAAGGCGATGTTGACACTCAATGTATTTTAGGGATTTGGTATTATAAAGGTGAAGGTATTAAACAAAATTTAGAAGAAGCATTTAATTGGTGGGAAAGAGCCGCCCTACAAGGAAATGTTAATGCTCAAAATCATTTAGGTGTTTGTTATTATAAAGGTGAAGGCATAGAACAAAACTTAGAAGAAGCTACCAAATGGTTTAAAAAAGCTGCTGACCAAGGTGATATCAATGCTCAAAAGAATTTAGGAGCTTGTTACTATAGCGGAAAAGGTGTAAAAATAGATTTGGAAGAAGCTGTGAAATTAAATAAACAAGCTGCTGAACAAGGAGATAGTTACGCTCAAAATAATTTAGGGATTTGTTATTATAATGGAGAAGGAGTAAAAAAAGATTTAGAAGAAGCTGTAAGATGGTGGAAAAAATCGGCTACTCAAGGTGATAGTTTTGCACAAAACTATCTAGGTAATTGTTATTATAAAGGTGAAGGAGTAGAAAAAAATTTGGATAAAGCATTTGAGTGGTGGAAAAAATCGGCGGCTCAAGGCAATTCTATGGCTCAAAAGAACTTAGGAACATTTTATAGATAACCAAATAGAAAGTGTTAAGGGAGCCTACTTTGCCTCCCTTAACACTTATGGTCTTGTTATTATAATAACATTTGTTTTTTTAATGCATCAACTTTTTCTTTGCCACAAAGTTGATTTACTATTTCAAGTCCAAATTGTGCAGCTGTTCCTGGCCCCATACTTGTAATCAATTTTCCATCAACAACTATAGGTTCTCTTTTTATATTAGCATGAGGAATATCCATAGTTGGGTATCCTGTTACAGTTTTACCTTTTAATACACCCCATCTTCCAAGTACACTTGGTGCAGCACAAATTGCAGCAACCCATTTTTCTTTTTTTATAAAACTTGAAATTGCATTTTTTAATTTTTCTACCAGAAAATAATTTTCTGTTCCTGCTCCACCAGGCATAACTAACATATCAAATTTATTTAAATCAGTTTCATCAAGAGTGGTATCCATTCCAATCTTAATTTTTTGCGCACTCTCAACAATTTTGTCAGTTAGACCAATCATTGTTAGGTTCAATTTTGCTCTTCTTAAAATCTGAATCTCTAATCACTAAAATTACATGGTTCCACATTAATAATTCTATCGAATTTAGTTTTCTCAAGTTGGCCACATAGTTTTATTTAAGAGATGTCGTTCACACTAGGACGCTACTCCTAATGCAGTTCTCGGTGTGACAAACACTGAACTTCTTTATGTTTCCATAAAGCACAGACTATATCTTCTCCCTCGTATAATTATACGTTAGGGGCTACCCACTTCGGATACCAATAACTTGCATCCTACTTCCCTTAACAGGAATAGTCGTTGAACTTTCTCCTATAGCTTAGTTAGCTTCGGAGCTTAGCTGCTGATTGTCGATTGTTTTTTTACCCTTAGGATTTAACCTTAGGTCATCTAACTAATTTTTTCTACTTTCGTAACCAAAATATTTATCCTCTCTTTTAAAGAGACAATATTTTCACACTTAAGATTTTTTCTAATTTATGTGTTGGTTTAGTTAGCTTTACGAGTTTCCAGCAATTCGAGTAGTATTACATGGCCTTTTTTTCCATGACTACACACACATTTCTGTATGGGTTGACTAAATTTTGATTTATAAATCATTTAATCAACTACTGATAATCCCTCAATTTCTTCAAATCCATTTGGAAAAATCATTCCAATATTCATCTGTTAACCTCCAAATTTTATACTTATAAATTTTAAAGCAGAAAACCACTATCCTTTTAGGATAGTAAACAAATGTCTATCCTTTCGGATAAAAACAAAAGTAAGTTATCTTGCTTACTTCTTATAATTTCCAAGTATTAAAAAGATTATACCTGAATATTAAATTTGTCAACTAAAATAAGATAGTTTTTAGATACTAAAAGAAAAATCCATTTAGTCTTTTTCCATTACCATACACAACTTTTTGTATCTCAAAAACATTATATTAAATAATTATTTTTTTCTAAGACTTTACCTCTCCAGTTTTAAAACGTTATCATAAATAATTATTATAGGTAAAAGCACTTACATTCTTAATTATATAAAGTACAACCAATTCACTATCATTTATTTTCAATTTATTTTAAAATTATATATAATAATCATATTTATATTTCGACTGTATATGACTCAAACACTCAACTCTATTTAAATTATGTCTATTACATTCTCATGAATATTTAAATATATTTTAGAATAAAAATATATCTTAGAATACAAAATCAAGTGCTATACTATAATTTTTAATTTCTAATATAGTAAAGAACATTGTATGAAGTGTTGTATAATTATAATTTAGCAAAGTTGAAATTTATATCAAAGTAAATTTATATCTAAATTTGTAACATTAGTACGGATTATTTAATAAATATATCAAGAGATCTAATTTAAGAATCTGTTTATAATCTAAAATCTTAATTGATTAACCATCTAAAGTTAATTAATATTTTAGATTGAAATGTATTTATCATAGTAAACATACTTATGTTTCAATGTTAAGTCAAATCAATATTACTTAATGGTTACACAAAATGGTGCACCTTTATTTATTTTCTTGCTTATACTATATTTTAACTAAAACTTCTACAGATATATAAGTAGAATTGTTAGGTAATATATTTTAAAACTTTTGCAAAGATTATAAACAGCTTATAGGGAGGGATATTTATTAACGCTAAAAATTTTAAAAAGATATTTGTTACAGTTTTAGGTTTTAGTTTAGCAATAACTATGCAAGTTGAAAATTTTAATATATTTGCAAAGCCAACTATTAGTGTCCCCGTACAGCAAAATGCTGAAATAGCAAGTGGACCATTTAGTATCTACAATGGGACAATAATAGCGTATAATGCAACAAAAGATAATAATTTTCCAAATGTTATAATTCCATCTGAAATAGATGGAGAAAAGGTAACAGCTATTGGAGAAAAAGTATTCAATCGCATAGGATTAAGTTCTGTTGTAATTCCAGACGGTGTTACATATATTGGAGATTTTGCTTTTAATGGAAACAAGTTAAAACAACTACATTTGCCACCATCAGTTACATCAATTGGAGATTTTGCTTTTAATGGAAATTTTTTAACTAATTTGACATTAAACGAAGGTTTAATAAACATTGGAGCATCAGCATTTTCATTTAACCAGTCAACTAATGTAGTTTTTCCAAGCACTTTAAAGACCATTGGTAATTCTGCTTTTGCTCTAAATCAATTGGAAGCAGTAAACTTAAACAATGGACTAATGTCAATAGGGAACAATGCATTTGCATCAAATCATATTTTAGGGATAAATTTGCCCACTTCACTGGATAGTTTAGGAGAAGGAATTTTAAGTGAAAATAGTGTTTGGATAACTCAAGATGAGGTTTCAAACTATAATTATGCTGATAAAACTTTTACGGTAGATTGGCAAAAATTCCTTACATCCCATGGTGTAAATACAAATGAGTTTACCTTAAATTCATTCGATGTATATACGCCAGATGTTGTTTCTCCTATACCTGTTACACTAAGTACAACAGATATTGCCGTCAAGTTAACAAACTACAATCCTATTGTGTTTAACAAACAACGTACTCTATTTGAATCATTTAAAATATCATCAACTAATGGTAAAGTAACATTAAGCCAAGATATTCCTATTAGGTTTAGAAATAATATGATATTCATAGATTTAGGCAAATTAAAACCTACTATGACTATTAACCAGGGAAGCAATATCGATTTTAAAGATAATGTTCATGCGTTTGAAATGCATAGTGGTATCATTCCATATACAATCACAGCTAATGGAACATCTATAACATCGACATCAAGTTTATCTCCTGGTACATATCATATTACTTTTACGGCAACTGATAGTGAAGAAGCCAGCATAGATGATATAACACCTGAATCCATTTCAAAAAGTATTACAGTAATTGTTTTACCTATTAAAAATACAATTACTTTTAATTCCGATGGGGGAACCTCTGTGCCAAGTCAAACTGTTGATCAAAATACTTCTGTTTCTGAACCTTCTCCACCTACTAAATCTGGTAACACTTTTAGTGGTTGGTTCACTGACCCCAGTTGTACCACGCCTTGGAACCCTCACTTGCCTATTAAAGATGATACTACTGTTTATGCCAAATGGACTCCTATTAAAAATACAATTACTTTTAATTCCGATGGGGGAACCTCTGTGCCAAGTCAAACTGTTGATCAAAATACTTCTGTTTCTGAACCTTCTCCACCTACTAAACCTGATAATACTTTTAGTGGTTGGTTCACTGATCCCAGTTGTACAATGCCTTGGAACCCTCATTCGCCTATTAAAGGTGATACTACTGTTTATGCTAAATGGACTCCTATTTCTTTATCCCAATTAAGTAATACGGAGCCAAAATCACAAAGACCCTCTGAAGAACATTATGCTATTGACTTTATAATATGGGATGAAGTTATTACTGAATACGTAAAATATGGAGAGCCAATTGATTATCCAGCATTTTCACTAGTTAAAGGCTTTGAATTTAATGGTTGGTATCTTGATGAAGATTATCGGATAAAATGGTCTGAATATAATTTTCCATTTAAATTTGATATAATTCTTTATCCCAAATGGGATGAAACTAAATCAAATATGGAAGTTTCTCTTAATTAAATTATACTGCCATTTTTATATAGAAAATTAAAGAGCGAACTCAGTTCGTTCTTTTGTTTATTCATGATAATGCAACAAGTGATTCTAAATTCGGAGCAAACAGTGAATATAAAGGAAGCTTTACTTCCACCGCTAGTTCAGCAGTCACAACGGCAGCTTCACTCCCTGATCAAATTGCTACTATTTTATCTTTACATAGACGTTCATGTGTTTAACAACTTATAAATGATAAAAACAAGACAAATTAAAAGTCTGATTTTGTTTATATTCCGAATGCTGACTAAAAAGTCTATTGTTAACTTACATAATCTATCTCAGAATATTTTTTTATACTAGAAATAGGTCTAAAATAATTTCTTTAGGCCTATTAGTCTTTATGCTCTTACGTCAAGTACCTATAGAGGTGTGTGAATTCTCGCCTGTGCTAGTTAAATTTCAACTATACATAATATGGTATAATTAATAACATGATTTGGAGTTCGGGCCCTGTAGCTCCAACTCCATGCTATAAAAAGGGGGATTAATTTTGTATTCTTTATTAGGCTACATAATGGTTTTTTCTATAATTTATTTATTATTCAAAAATAAAGCAACACCTCTTACTTTATTTATTTTATTTCCACCATTATTTGCGCTGCTCTTAGGCTTTTCCATAAAAGAAATAGGAGAGTTTGCTACAATTGGAATACATACAACCATGAGCAATGCACTTTTGTTTATGTTTTGCATTCCATATTTCGGTATTGTAAGTGACGCTGGAATGTTTGATAAAATTATAGAGAAATTATTATCCAAAGCGAATGACAACGTCATATCAATAACACTTATAACAATTATTATGACACTTATATGTCAATTAGGAGGAGCCTCCACAACAGCTCTAGTAGTAATTCCAGGGTTATTACCAATTTACAAAAAGCTCCACATACGTCCTGCAGTACTAGCATTGATTATAGCTTCGGGAATGGGCATAACAAATCTTGTTCCTTGGGGAGCACCAACTGCCAGAACAGCTATTGTATTAGGAGTAAAGGCAACTGATATATGGCAAAGAGTACTTCCTGTACAAATAGCTGGAATTATAATAGTTATTTGTTCAGCTATATTACTAGGATTTAGAGAGAAAAAACTTATCAAAAACCTTAAAGTTTTAGAAACAGAAGACATTCAAATACACAAAAAAGAAATTTTAAGGCAACCTAAAAATGTAGCTATTAATTTAACATTGACACTTACTTTAATTGGAATATTAATTGCTGATATAATTCCATCATATATAGTATTTATGATAGGCTTTGCAATAGCCCTACTAATAAATCATCCTGATGCACAATCTCAAAATGCACAATTTAAAAAACATGCTGCAACAGCATTATTACTTCCAGCTACTATGATAACCTCAGGAATATTTGTTGGCATTATAGGCGAAACTGGAATGCTAAATGCAATGGCAAATACTTTACTATATTTTATACCCGATTTTTTAGGAAAATATCTTCATATAATTATGGGAATTTTATCAACACCAATAGGAATTGCTTTAGGTGCAGATGCATTTTACTATGGTCTATTACCTCTTGTTATAGAAGTTGGAAAAACATATGGAGTAGATCCAATGAATATAGCAATAACAATGTTAGTTGGAAAAAATGTATCAGTTTTAATAAGTCCACTTGTACCAAGTTTATTTTTAGTTTTAAGCTTAACAGGCCTAGAATTAAATGCTCATATAAAATTTTGTTTTAAATGGTTATTTGGAATAAGTATACTATTGTTGCTTTGTGCAATAATGATGGGCGTAGTTATTATTTAACACTCAAAAGTATATTTACATTTTAATCTACAACTTTATCTAATCAATATTAAAGCTAGTCATTCATAAATCATGAAAAAAGACCAAAAAGATTTTTCTCTTATTCATGATAGCAAATTTAGGAACAGCGTGACTACATCTGTTATTTACAATGAATTAAAGTTTGCATAGATTAAAATATCAAAACATAATATATACAAGCATTTTAAATCTATAGGGAGTGGTAAAATGGTCAGCAAAGTAATACCTGTTTTATTATTATTTCTACTAGGAGTTTGGATTAAACATATAAACTTTATATCCAACGAAGGCATGAAGGCTTTAAAAAGATGGGCAGTGGGTCTTGCACTACCTGTAGTATTATTTCAAACATTTCTTTACATAACTCTAGAAAAAGAATATTTTGCATTGGCAATGTTAATGTTTATTTTATTTACTACATTAATGGGAGTCGGAAAACTATTTAACTATGTACCAAAAGTATACAATAAATATAATCCCTTTATGGCAACAGCATTTTCATTTGGCTTAATTGGATTGCCTCTATTTTCAATTATTCATGGCCAAGAAAATGTTAGCATATTTTCAATCATTGGTTTGGCTCATGAGTTTTTTGTTTGGACATTCTATTATATGGCATTAAGAATAACTTCAAGTGGCGGAACATTTTTATTTAAAGAAGTATTAAATATTTTAAAATCTCCTATTATTATAAGCATTTGTTTAGGATTAATACTAAATTTATTAAATGTTCCAATTTTACTTAAAGAAAATGAGTTTTGGTTAGGGTTTGTTGAAACTGTAGAATATATATCATCAACAGCAACCCCTATTATTCTAGTGACTTTAGGTTATGGAATGGAAGTTCAGCCTCAATACCTAAAAAAGAGTGCCAAATTAATGTTGATCAGATTTATTTCAATTGCTGTAATAGGGATACCATTTAAATTTATAGTAGAAATATTTGTTTCTCCAAGTATATTGTTTGATGTTTCCTATATTTCATTTTTGTTATTACCCCCCATGTTTTCAC
This sequence comes from Candidatus Epulonipiscium fishelsonii, assembly GCA_001983475.1. GTDB lineage: Bacteria > Bacillota > Clostridia > Lachnospirales > Cellulosilyticaceae > Epulopiscium_A. The sequence continues at coordinate 22,566 of LJHD01000225.1, forward strand.
TCCCAATACTAATTGGGGAAAATGCTTCTGATGAAGATATAGGCATTGTAAGTACTGCTGTATCAATCTTTACTTTCCTTAGTTTAATTGTTTTTATAATATATTCTTTCTATACTGTCACTATTTTATAAAAAAAGAAGGTAGACCAAAAGTCTACCTTCTTTTAATCTAGATGTTTTCAACCAATTCTGGTACACTATAATCGGGTCTCTTTAAGGAGATTAATAATTTTCATAAAGGAAGGGTTTTATGTTAAAGTATAATCAAGAAATAAAAATAGAATTTAGAGATGTAGACAAAGGATTAAAGCTTAAAATTAATTCTTTATCAGAATACATGCAAGAAGCAGCTGGTAACCATATCGATATACTAGGTGCAAACTTTTCATATGAAGGAAATGAATTCTTTTGGGTTATTTCCCGTTCAAAGATAACCCTTAATGCATATCCAAATTGGAAAGATAGAATAATTGTTGAAACTTATCCATCTGGAGTAGATAGACTTTTTATTATGAGAAATTACAATATATATAATGAACAAAACCAAATAATTGGGCAAATGATTGGGAGCTATTTATTAATGGATAAGTTTAACCAAAAGCCAGTTAGACCAACCGACCTTTCAAATACAAAACTTAATACCTTTATTTATCCATATAAAGGTGAATTTCTTGATAAAATAAAGCCCGAGGGAGATTTAATAAGGGAAGATACAAGACATGCAAAACAAAATGAAATGGATATAAATAATCACATGAACAACATTTTTCATGTAAGATGGAGTGTTGATATGTTTACATCAGATGAACTAGCAGTTAATCCAATTAAATCTATACAAACAAATTATATTCTTCCTGTTAAAGAAGGATGTGAATTAAATTTAAAACTATACAAAAAGGATGAAAATACATTTTATGTTATTGCCTATAGTAAGGAAGAAAAAGCATTTTGGCAAAGTAAAATAGCTTTCTAGTCCACAAACACCACTGGAGCACTCCGTGCTCCTTTATATTTATCTACAAAAAAACAGTTAGTTTAATTATGCTCCACGTAGTGCTTGAACATCAATTGATTGATCTTTTAAAATATATACATCTTTATGCTGTCTACCAAAATCATATACTTCTGATGGAGAGTTAAAATATAGATCAATATCATTCCAATCAATTGCTCCACCAACATCTCCTGCTATTGCAATTCCATAATCTTCCACATATAATTTAGTTCCCAACGGAATTTGATCTCTATCTACTGCAACCATCCCCACAAAAGTAGGCATTCCACTTGCAGTTTGATTGTACCATCTATCTCCAGGTTGATGGGTATAGGCAGTTGCTTCCATAGTAAGTTTTTTTGTATATTCGTATGGTTTTCCATTCCAGTTAACAGTTGGATTAACTTGGTGTGTCGGGCTTGGTACATAAACATGTTTTGGCTCATATACAGGTTCTGGCACATATACATGTTTTGTCACATGCACAGGTTCTGGTACATATACATGTTCAACATGAATTCCTTTATTTATAATCTTTGGTTCTGGCTGCTCAATAATTTCTGTTGAAACAAGAATTTCTTCCTTAACTTCTCCACCAAAATAAACCACTTCAACAACTTGTCTTTTAGTTCCTTCTTTTCCTTCGCTTACAACTCTTGATACACCATCAGGTAAACTAGATGTGTTATGTATTTCTGTAGCAAATGGAACAGGCGTTTCTACTATTTTTTTTCCTGTTTCATAAGTATTAATTTCAATTTCCATTCCATCTTTAATTATTTCATTTAATGCAACATTTATTTCGTCATCTTCTTTAAGAACTATTCTTTCTGTTCTCAAAAGGTCTGCTACCATATATTCTTGGGTTTGAATTGTTTCACTTTTTCCATTTAAAATTATTTCCACTTCTGGGTTCCATCTTTGAATGGTAATTCTCATTCCATCCTTAAGTTCTGTATCAAGGCTTGGATAAATTAAATCATGATCTGAAAGTTCTATATCATTCGCATCTAAAAATTCATCTAAATATACCTCTCGGGTTTCGTATTGTGTTTTCATATCTTTATCTATTATAGTAATTGTATGGGGTTGCGATTGATAAGCAGTAAGTGTTCCAGTATTAGCAACGGCTCCAACCCCAGCTAAAACAAGACCTGTCACAAATAATTCAATCTTTTTTTTCATAAAATAATCCTCCTGCGATTACCTATTAACATAAATTTTGCATTTTTAAAGATGCTTTTTTTAAATGTAAAATGTAAACGTTTTTTTATATTTAACAAATGTAATTTTAATATACTTCGAAATAATTTGCAAGTCTTTGTAATAAAAATTAATATTTTAGTAAAAAACTAATTAAATATATTATTTTTTTCTTAAAAAACCATTACATATCAACAACTATTATAAAAACAACAGTTAAGTTAACTTAATATTTATGTAATGATTTTTAAACAGTTCATAATTTTAGTAAACTACCAGACAAGATTTAATTTATTATAATTGCGTAATAGTTACCCCACCCAATGATGTGTACAAATTGCACAAATGTGTATAAATATGCATTTTGTGATAATACTAATTATATTGGGCAATATTCACTAATGAGAAGAAACATATTAGGCTATTTTGTCAGTTGTATTTTATTAGATATAGGTATATACTTTAATGGTTAACCCAGGTGAAAAAAACAATTAGCAGAGTAATCGCGAACAAATAAGTAGCAATTAGGCGAAAAAATAAGTAGTAGAGCAGACGTGAAAGAATAAGTAGCAACTGATTGACAACCACAAATTAGCAATAAAGCAAGATATGTTTTAAGATATTTACTCACGTTATTTGCAGCTCCGTGATACATAAGATATTTACTCACGTTATTTGCAGCTCCGTGATACATAAGATATTTACTCACGTTGTTTGTAGCTCCGTGATATACAAGATATTTATTCACGTTGGTTATATCTCCGTGATACATAAGATATTTATTCACGTTGTTTGTAGCTCCGTGATACATCAATAATATAGTTACTCAAGTTGATTGTAGCTCTGTGATATACAATATAGTTATTCACGTTGGTTGCAGCTCCGTGATACATAAGCTAGTTGTTCACGTTGTTTGTATCTCCGTGATATATAATATATTTATTCACATTGGTTGCAACTCCGTGATACATAAGCTAGTTGTTCACGTTGTTTGTAGCTCTGTGATGCATCAATAAGATATTTCGTTGGTTGCATCTCTGTGATATATAAGATAGTTATTCACGTTGTTTCTGACTCCGTGATATATAATATATTTATTCACGTTGTTTGTAGCTCCGTGATATATAATATATTTATTCACATTGGTTGCAACTCCATGATGTAATAATAATATATTTCGTTGGTTGTAGCTCCGTGATATATAAGATATTTACTCACGTTGTTTCTGACTCCGTGATATATAATATATTTATTCACGTTGTTTGCAGCTCCGTGATATATAATATATTTCGTTGGTTGTAGCTCCGTGATATACAAGATAGTTACTCACGTTGTTTCTGACTCCGTGATATATAAGATAGTTATTCACGTTGTTTGCAGCTCCGTGATATACAAGATATTTACTCACATTGTTTTCAGCTCCGTGATGCAACAATAATATATTTCGTTGGTTGTAGCTCCGTGATATATAAGATATTTATTCATATTGGTTATATCTCCGTGATACATCAATAAAAGTTCGTTTGGTAAATTAAAGGCAAGATATGCTTCAAACATCAACAAGGAAAAACCATGGCCATGGACCTTAATCTAAATCAATATAACCAGTTGTGCTAGTCAAATATTTTATTAGATATGCTTACAAGTTGAAGTACTTGAGGCTTGGGGTTTTCCCAATATAATCAAATATGAGAGCTACTGTTTTAAGTATATTCACAATAAATTAACTAGCACAAGGCGTAAATATAATACTGTTTATAATCTCTCCAAAAAAAATTAAAGCTAGGATAATAAACACAAAGCATTATCCTAAACATAGTGTTACCTTGATAATCTTACATTTGAGATTATAAACAGGTTATATAAATGTTGGTAAAGTATATTGTTCACGACAAGTGATATATCAGCAAGACTAGAGGCCTAAAGAAAGTTTAAGCCTATTTCTAGTATAAAAAATATTTTGAGATAGATTATACAAGTTAATAATAAGTTTAACCAAGACTCATACTCTTAGCATAATCAGGGTTTTCACACAGACTTAATAATACAAGCAAGCATTCAATCTTTCCCTTCAGACTTCATAATACAAATAAGCACTCCAGCTTTCACCTCTTAGCATAATCAGGGTTTTCACACAGACTTAATAATACAAGCAAGTATTCAATCTTTTCCTCCAGACTTCACAATACAAATAAGCACTCAAACTTTTTATCCAGATTTAATAATACAAATAAGCACTCAAACTTTTTATCCAGATTTAATAATACAAAGCATTCAATCTTTTTATCCAGACTTCACAATACAAATAAGCACTCAAACTTTTTATCCAGATTTAATAATACAAATAAGCATTCAAACTTTTTATTCAGACTTTACATCTTAACCAACCTCAAGCTTTTTATCCAAACTTCATAGTTTCCATTCACACTCAGGTTTTCCATTTAGATTTAGCATTCTCCATAACACTCAGCTTTTCTATTCATACTTCATAGTTTCCATTCATACTCAGGTTCCCATTTAGACTTCACTCTTTCCATTCACACTCAGGTTCTCCATTTAAACTTCACTCTTTCCATTCACACTCAGAGTTTCTATTTAGATTTAGTATTATCCATAACACTCAGGTTTTCTATTCATACTTCATAGTTTCCATTCACACTCAGAGTTTCTATTTAGATTTAGCATTCTCCATAACACTCAGGTTTTCTATTCATACTTCATAGTTTCCATTCACACTCAGAGTTTCTATTTAGATTTAGTATTATCCATAACACTCAGGTTTTCTATTCATACTTCATAGTTTCCATTCACACTCAGGTTCCCATTTAGATTTCTTATCTTAACCAACCTCAAGCTTTTCCTCCAGATTTCACAATTTCCATGCCCAATCAAGTTCCCATTTAAATTTATCATTCTCCATAACGCTCAGGTTTTCCATTCACACTCAGGGTTTTCACCAAGATTTAATAATACAACTAAACACTCAATCTTTTTATTCAGACTTCACACTAAGAATAAGCACTCCAGCTTTTTATCAAGATTTAATAATACAAATAAGCATTCAAGCTTTTCCTCCATACTTCACATCTTAACATAATCAAGGTTTTCACCAAAATTTAATAATACAAACACTCCAGCTTTTCCTCCATACTTCACATCTTAACATAATCAAGGTTTTCACCAGGATTTAATAATACAAACACTCCAGCTTTTTATCCATACTTCACATCTTAACATAATCAGGGTTTTCACCAAAATTTAATAATACAAACACTCCAGCTTTTCCTCCATACTTCACATCTTAACATAATCAAGGTTTTCACCAAGATTTAATAATACAAACAAGCACTCAATCTTTTCCTCCAAATTTCACAATAAGCTCCCATTTAGATTTCATATTATCCATAACACTCAGCTTTTCTATTCATACTTCATAGTTTCCATTCATAATCAGGTTCCTATTTAGACTTCACACTTTATATTCATATTAAAAGTCCAAATAAGCAGCTTCTAGTTAAAATTTATATCCTCAACATAACCAAACTTTTAATATTACTTCTATTTAGCAGCATCATTTATAGTTCAGTAAGAAAAAAGTCCCTTTGTTTTTTTCATGATTCAGAAATAACAAATTTCTTCATGTTGTTTTGAAATTCAAGATTTCTGAATCATAGCTAATAATTTATACATTTCAAAGTTTTGTTTGTGCAAATTATAGCCAAATTGAATTTATTCAGATTAGCTAAAGATAAAAATTCAAAGTTTTTATAACTTTAATTGCATAAATATTCATTATACTATATTTAAATTTAAGTATTGTCCATGAAAACGACATAAAAAGCTACGCTTTTGAATGTATCCCCTTATTGTATTGTGCATAATGCACTAATGATGAATGTATAGTTATTTATTTACCATTTGTGCTAGTTAAATATTTTATTACATCAACTGGCGTAAAGCTTACTTCTTTAGGGGCCGAAGTTCAATATAAGCTGTGCAGGCCAACATTCAGCTTTCCCACAACAGATATAAAACAGTACTCCAAATGATTAAGACGCAAAAAAAACTCCTCCATTTAAGCATTTGCCTAAAATAGAGAAGTTTTTTGTATTTCTATATTTATTTAAGCATTCGCCTAAAATAGAGAAGTTTTTTGTATTTCTATATTCATTTAAGCATTTGCCTAAAAGAGATATATCTAATACACTTATATACTATCCAAGTAATCCTAACGCTTGGTTTGGAATTTGGTTTGCTTGAGCCATCATACTTTGAGCAGCTTGATTTAATACATTGAATTTTGTAAAGTTCATCATTTCAGCTGCCATATCTGTATCACGAATACGAGATTCAGATGTGGTTATATTTTCAGCAGTAACTTTTTGATTTTCTAAACTATGTTCAAGTCTATTTTGT
>LJHD01000226.1 GCA_001983475.1 Candidatus Epulonipiscium fishelsonii
AGTGAAGAATTAGGATTCGAAACAATTAGATGGGGTATGGTTGGAGGAGGACGTGGGAGCCAAATTGGATACATTCATAGAGCAGCCGCTCAAAGAGATGGTGCATTCAAGTTAATGGCTGGTGCATTCGACTTAAACTTTGAAAGAGGTAAAGACTTTGGAAAAAACATTGGTATAGCAGAAGATCGTCTTTATGCAAATTATAAAGATATGTTTGAAGCTGAGTCTAAAAGACCAGATGGAATTCAAGCAGTTTCAATTGCTACACCTAACTCTACTCATTATGAGATTGCGAAAGCTGCACTTGAAGCAAATCTTCATGTTGTTTGTGAAAAACCTCTATGCTTTACTAGTAAAGAAGCAGAAGAACTTTTAAAACTTGCAAAGGATAAAAACAGAGTTTTTGGTGTAACTTATGGATATACTGGAGCACAAATGATACATCAAGCAAGGAAAATGATAGAAAATGGTGAGCTTGGAGAAATAAGAATAATTAATATGCAATTTGCACATGGCTTCCATTCAGAAGAAGTAGAGCTGAATGATCCAGGAACAAAATGGAGAGTGTCTCCAGAAGTTGCAGGACCAACTTATGTGCTTGGAGATGTTGGAACTCATGCACTATTCTTAGCAGAAATCATGGCACCACAACTTAAAGTAAATAGACTACTTTGTTCAAGACAAAGTTTTGTTAAAAGTAGAGCACCATTAGAAGACAATGCTGTCGTTCTTCTTGAGTATGAAAATGGAGCAATAGGAACACTTTGGGCAAGTGCAGTAAATGCGGGTTCTATGCATCAACAAAAAATTCGTATAGTAGGCTCAAAAGCAAGCATTGAATGGTGGGATGAACATCCAAATCAATTAAAATATGAAGTACAAGGTGAACCTGCTCGTATTTTAGATAGAGGAATGGGATACCTATACCAAGATGAAACTGTTACCTGTGATAGACTTGGTGGAGGGCATGCAGAAGGTTTATTTGAATCTTGGGCAAACCTATATGAAAGATTTGGAAGAGCAATGCAAGCACACAATGCAAATAATAATGATTCAGTAAAAGATCTAATATATCCAAATATACATGACGGAGCAGCTGGAGTTAAATTTTTAGAAAAATGTGGTGACTCAGCAAATAACGGAAGTGTATGGGTTAAATATTAATAAATTTAGCTCTATAATTTAGTATTATGATAAAAAAGAAATATCTCGATTATTTCTTTTTTATATAACTACTGAACAAGAGATTAATTAATCTCTTGTTCCCTATCTTAGTACTATTATAAGAAGGAAGAAACACCTTTAGGTATTTTTCTTTTAAGAAACATAATTTTATAAAGAAAGTTGGGGGAAAATATATGAATAAAGAAAATGCAATAGATCAGTCAATGGTAAAAGTACCACTAGTTACCAAAATAGCATATGGTAGCGGAGACGTAGCATGTAACTTAGTTTTTGGGGTTATAACAGCACTTTTAACATTGTTCTATACAGATTATGTAGGAATGTCACCAATTATCATTGGTAATATAATGCTTATATCAAGGATATTTGATGGTATCTCTGATGTTGTAATGGGATATATTGTGTCACATACAAAATCCAAATGGGGCCAATCAAGACCATGGATACTTTGGTCATCAATACCTTTTTGTTTATCATTAATCCTTTTGTTCACTGTACCAGATTCATCTCCTACGGTACAAATGATCTACATATTTGTAACTTACAATTTCTGTAATACAATTTGTTTTACTGCTTTAAATCTTCCTTATGGAAGTTTGTCGGCTATGTTAACCCGTGACTCAAAAGAACGTGATATGGTTTCAGTTTTCCGTATGGCAATGTCTCCATGTGGACGTATCATAGTGGGGCTTTGTACACTTCCAATGGTAAAAATGTTAGGTAATACTAAAGAAGCATTTGTAATTACAGCTTCAATTTGGGCAGTACTAGCATTAGTGTTATTAATGTTTTGCTTTATAAAATGTGAAGAAAAAGTAGTAATTGCAGCTAGAGAAGAGAAAAAAGAAAAAATTAAAGGTCAAGGTAAAAAATCTTTCATGGCTGTTGTTACAAATAAATATTTCTGGATTGTATGTTTCCTTTGGATATTCCAAAATGCATCAATTGGAGTTGTTGGAATATTATTACCATATTATAGTAAATATATTTTATTAAATGATACTTGGATGCTTAGTACAATGTATTTTGCTGAAACAATTAGTATTGTAGTAACAGTTATGCTTTGCCCTATATTTATGAAAAAATTTAATAAAAGAACTCTTCTTATAGGTGGATCAGTTGTAGCCATAGCTGGTCAATTATTATTTATGATTAATCCATATTCATTCCCAATAGCTGTAGCAGTAGCAATCATTCGTGGTATAGGTGCAGGACCTCTTAATGCTGTTGTATTTGGTATGTTATGTGATGTTGTT
>LJHD01000227.1 GCA_001983475.1 Candidatus Epulonipiscium fishelsonii
TGAGTGGCTTTAGGGATTTCAAGCAATTCAAGTAGTATATTGCATAGTTAATAACTATGGCTACGCACTAGTTTCCCAATGCGCTTACTGAATGAGAGGACTTGTATACCACCCCTAAAATGGAGTAGGTTTTACGCCCCTATTCTATAAATTACTTTAGTATTTGGAAACTCTTGTTTTAATACTTTATATGCTGTTGGTTCAAAAACTACAATTTGTGCAGCTTCAGCTGCTTTAATATCTTCAGTAGCATCTGATTTTATAAAATCAGCCATCTTTTCACAAAATGCATATTGTTTATACTCTCCAGAAACCGGTTTTTGCCAAATAGTTAATTTGTTTGCTCTACCATTTCCTTTCAACAGTGGTATAAACTCTTGTGAAGTAGGGATTTGTGTTTCATCTTCAGCAGGAATTAAAGAGTTAATTAACTCTGAATTTACAAGGTATCTAGTGTTAAAGCTACCGCTATAAACATAGGTACGTTCTTTTTGTGGCATAGGCAGCAATTTTTCAGGAAGATATACAACCTCAAAGTTTGGCTCAATACCTAGCTTTTTAACAAAATACCTTAATACATATGCTGCTTTAGCTGAAAGAACTAACACTTGATCTACATTCATAGCGTTATATTTATCTACCAATGCCTTTAAGTGTTTTGTTCCTTCTTCAATAAGTCCATATGCGAAATATTCAAAGCCAATAAAATCAGATTCTGCTTTATTAAAGAAAGCCCAGTTATTCTTTTTGCAATATTCATTAAAACCTTTTTCAGCTCCACAAACTTCTGCAGTATCTGAATCTACCAATATAGCTACTTTTGAATTTGGGCAAACAGGTAAGTCCCAAGTTACTTTTGTGTAAGCAGTGCCATCTCCAATTGCCTTTTCAAATTCGTTTGTAGAAGGTGAATTATATCCTTTGTCTAAAAACATTGCTCTAGCTAAAATTGTAGTATCTGTACAATCTTCTGGGCATTCCCCAAAGTTCTGCCATCTTTCTCCTTGTCGGGAAAGTATACCAGCAAAGTTGATTTCACCAGCATATTCAGATATTGGCATTTCACCATTCATAATTGCTCTAGCAATTTGTAATCTACGTGAAGGATATTGGTTCATCATTCTTGTTGCTCTAAACTCTGGACAATAACATACCGCTTGATCCATATGAATTACTTGTCTATTTAATTCTTCAATATAATTTTCTAATCTAAAATTTCTCATAATCCTAATACTCCTTTGTTTAATAAGCCTTGAGGGTCTAGTGCATCTTTAATTGCTTGCATTACTTCCATTCCTGTTTCTCCGTGCTCTCCAACAAGGTACTTCGCTTTTGCTTTTCCACTACCATGATGGTGAGATACGTTTCCGCCATATTTTAAACTAGTTGTAATTGCAACGTCAAGACACTGCTTATATCTTAGTGCACCTTCAATGTCATCTCCACCAGTTTCAGCATGGAAAATAACATATACACTAGCCCCAGCGTGATATACATGAGAGAAGTGACAGTCAATGCCTGAACAAATAGGTTCAAGTGCTTTACGCATTTCTCTCCATACATTAACTATACAATCCCAAGGAGCTGCAACTTCTATAGCATCAGCTGTTCCGCCACGCATAGCGTCATGATCCAGCATTTTTTTAGTGGAAAATCTAGCATGGAACCAATCTTCTCCTGCTTCTGTTCCTTTATTAACACCACCATGTGCTTCGCAATATTCTTTTACAAGCTCTCTTTCAAGGTCAACTTGTTTTGCAAGCCCTTCATATCCAACTATTAAAATAACATGCCCTTTTTCATAGTTAAATTTTTCTATTCTTGGAATAGCTTCTTCTTCATCATACAAGCGAATTACTGCTGGGCGTACATTGTTTTGTATGAATTTTCTGATTGCACTCAAAGCTGTTTCTGTATCTTTAAAAGTATAAGATTCAAAGTAACGTTTTTCAGCTACAGGATAAATTTTTATTTCTGCAGCAGTTACAATTCCGTATACACCTTCTGCGCCAAGGAAAAGTTGATCAAGTTCAGGTCCTGTAGATGCTTTTGGAGTAGTATGGCTGTTGTAAATATGCCCGTTTGGCAAAACAACTTCCAGCGTATGAATCATGTCGTCCATTTTACCATATTTTGTTGAAAATGTTCCAATTGCACGAGTTGATACCATTCCACCAATAACAGCACTTTGGAAAGATTGAGGATATTGACCACAAGTATATCCTTGCTCATTTAACATATTTTCAAAGTCAGCTCCAGTTAAGCCAGCACCACCCTTAGCAGTACAATTTATAGGGTTAATTTCAAAGTCACGAAGTCTCTTAACATCAATCATAACTTCTTCATTTTCTGCAATGCTTCCGCCAACAATACCTGAGCCTCCACCAAAAGGAATAATACCAACTTCATATTTTTGAGAAAGTTTCATAATGCTGCTTATTTCTTTGGTATTATTTGGCATTAAAATAGCTGATGGCAAGAAAGGATATGGACCTTGAAGTAACCATTTATATTCAAGTGGATAACATCCATGTGCATATACCAATCTATCTTCCATTCTTTCTAAAACCGTTACATTTGGCATTTCATTTTTTATCTCATCCAAAAATGGACGTACATTTTCTTTTTTCATGATAAACTCCTTTTAAAATTAGTTTCTGTCTCTAGTTTCTGTCTTTAATTTTTTTAGTTTCTATTAATAGCATTAAGACAACGACGTACTCTGTCAGTCCAAATTCTGTATCTTTCTTCTCTTTGTTCATCAGACATCTCTGATGTAAATATTTTATCTGCTTCCATAGCATTTTTCAAGTCTTCCATAGTCCAAAATCCACAATACAACCCAGCCATTTGTGCAGCACCAAGCCCAGTTGCTTCTACTGATAACGGTCTTTGGACCTCTACATCAAGCATATCAGCCATACGTTGAGCAACAAAATTATTTTTTGACAGGCCTCCGTCGATACGTAGTTGGGTCATTTTTACTTTAGATTCAGTTTCAACAGCGTTTAAAATATCTTTCAGTCTATATACAACACCCTCAAGAGTTGCTCTAATAATATGAGCGGTTGTTGTTCCTCTAGTTATTCCAAATATAGTGCCTCTTGCTGAAGAATCATGAAATGGAGCAGAAAGACCTGCTAGTGCTGGAACAAATATAACACCATTTGAATTTTCTACACTTTCCGCTATAGCTTCAGTTTCAGAAGCCTGTTCAATGACACCCAAGCCATCACGCAGCCACTGTACAGCTGAACCAGTTACAGATTCATATCCTTCTAAAGCATAGGTTATTTCATCACCAATTTTCCAAGCTATAACTGTATTTAGTCCCTCGTTAGAAATAACTAGCTTATTACCGATGTTTATATCTAAGAACGAACCTGTTCCATTTGTAATTTTGCCACTACCTTTGTCTCTACAGTCTTGTGCAAATAAAGCAGCATGTTGATCTGCAATAGCTCCATTTATAGGAATGGGAGAACCAAACAAGCTAGCATAAGTTTTTCCATAATCTCCTGAGTCATTTACAACAGTTGGATAAATTGAAACTGGAACTCCAAGATAATCTAGAAATTCTTTATACCATTCATTATTTACTAAGTCATAGCTACCTGTTACAGAAGCATTTGAATAACTGATAGCATGAGTGTGTCTGCCTGTCATGTTCCAAATAAGCCAAGTGTCAATGGTTCCCATTAAAGCGTCTCCTTTTTCGATAGCTCTTTTAATAGAAGGAACATTTTCAATATACCATTTCATCATCATTGAGGTATACACAGGGCTAACTGTCCAGCCGGTTCTTTTTCTTGCTTTTTCCCCCCATTCACTTTCATTAATTTTTTGGCAGTCTTCACTAGTTCTTACATCTTGCCACACTATAGCATTGTACAGAGGTTGCCCTGTAATTTTGTTCCATACCACACAGGTTGCTCGTTGATTTGTTATTCCAATAGATGCAATTTCTTTAGAATCAATGCCAGCACCTTCAATAGCCTGTTTACATACGTTTATGGTTTTTTCATATATTTCCATAGCGTCATGTTCAACTTTATCTTCTGCTGGTGTATATTGAGTGAATTCCATATAACACTGTGAAATTATTTCAAAGGATTTATCATATATTAGTGCTCTTGTTCCAGTAGTTCCCTCATCAATAACCAAAATATACTTTTTCAAAAATCTCATCTCCCTCATGATAGCATATATAAACAACTCATCTTCATCTCTGAAAACTATAGAATGTGATTAGCCTACTTTCTTTACAGTTTTAGCTGCAATTATATCTACCCCAGTGTCTAAGATATCTTTTACAATAACATCGCCTTCTTTAACTGGTGCTTGTAATTTTAAATTGTATAGTAGCTCTATACATTTTTTTAATTTTTCTTTTGGTACCATATCAGTACTTATAACAGGTATAAGAGGATAAACACTGCCCTCTATAGCAACTGTAGTTGTAATCATCCTAACTGGCTTGGTATACTCATTCTTAGCATATGATTCACCACGTTTACAAGTATTTCCACTAACACTCAAATTATTGCCATCATCTGTCAAAGTTAAATCACAACTCACCGGACAAATTATGCAAATATATTCTTTTTCAACCACTATTTTCACCCCTATTCCAATACACTAATTTTTAATTCACCATCTACAATCTTATTTGTAGGGATATCTATAGATATCATCTCTGGTGGAGTAGCAAATCTTTCTTTTTTAGTGGCAATTACTTCTCCGTTACAGCTTACTTCTACACGTACTTTTTGCATAGTCTTTCTAACTCGCATATATAAAGTTGCTTTTTCCTTGTTATCTTTGATATAAAAATTCTGAGGAAAAACAAAAGAAACATTTTCTCCAGCAATTACTTCTTTAACGTCAGAAGATATTCTTTTTCCTTCTAAATATGAAACTGCTCCTTGAGCTGCAATTTCACCAGTTAGTGAAACATAATCTACCAAGTCAAACACTGCTCCAACATTACCAGCAACAAATATTCCATCGACTGAACTCATCATAGTGGTATCAACTACAGGACCTTTTGTAATGGGATGTAACTCTAAACCAGCATTTCTACTTAATTCGTTTTCTGGAATTAGCCCAACAGATAACACTAGTAAATCACATGGTATATAACGTTCTGTTCCTTCAATTGGAAGCCTATCTGATCCAACTTTTGCAACTGTAACGCCGTCGACTCTTTGCTTTCCGTGTACAGAAACAACAGTTGTTGCTAAATATAAAGGAATGTTGTAGTCGTCAAGACATTGAGCTTTATTTCTTCTTAATCCACCTAAATTTGGCATAACTTCGTAGACACCTTCAACTAAGATGCCTTCTAAAGTCATACGTCTTGCCATAATTAACCCAATATCTCCAGAACCTAATATTACTGCACGGGTTCCTGTTTTCCATCCTTCAACGTTTATATACCTTTGTACTGCTCCAGCTGTCATAACTCCTGCTGGCCTTGTGCCTAGTATTCTAACTTGTGACCTTGTTCGTTCTCTACAACCCATAGCCAAAACTATAGCCTTAGCTTGAATTTGTACTAGTCCCTCTTTTGGACTAACTGCTACAACTTTCTTGTCTTTAGTAATCTCAAGAACCATGGTGTTACAATATACAGGAATGTTATATTCTTCAACTTTATCTATGAATTTTTGCGCATATGCACTACCGCTTAATTGTTTTCCAAAGCGATGTAATCCAAATCCATCATGGATACATTGTTGTAATATTCCACCAAGCTCAACATCTCTTTCAATTATTAAGATATCTCTTAAGCCTAGTTCATAAGCCTTAACAGCTGCTGCCAAACCTGCTGGGCCTCCACCAATAACAACTAATTCCACTTCTCTCACTAAATTTCCCTCCCTTTAAAATTTCTAGTTGTTTGTGTTAAAATTTCGGAATTTTTTCCTTTTAGTGTAACTTCTGTAGGGTCTATTTTTAGTTCTTTTGATAAAAGGTCTAGTACTTTGCTTCCACAGAACCCACTTTGACATCTTCCCATCCCAGCACGAGTTCTTCTTTTAACGGCATCCATAGTTGTTGCTGGTACTAGTCCATTAATTGCATTCACTATTTCAGCTTCAGTTACAGTCTCACATCTGCATATAATTTTTCCGTATGCTGGATTTTGTGCAATTAGTTTTTCTCTCTCTTCGTTAGTGCAATCTCTAAAAGCTTTATTAAAAGTATGTTTTGGATTATAATTTGATTTTCCTTTAACTCCATCACCAAGTTCCGCTAGTGTTAAGTTCATTACTTCCTCAGAGATAGCAGGAGCAGATGCAAGCCCAGGAGATTGAATACCTGCTACATGTATAAACCCTTTTACTTTTTTAGAAGGTTCAATTATGAAGTCTTCTTCAAATGTTGCTGCTCTATTTCCACTAAAAAATGTAATCAAAGTATCTTTAGAAATATTTTTTGTGAGTTCCATAGCTTTATCTAAAATAAAGTCTAAGTCATCTCTATCCACACCTAGATCTTCTTTGTCTGCTACTTCTTTTGCGGATGGCCCAATTAACAATGTTCCTTCTGGAGTTTCTTGGGGACCTCCACCTTTTGTGTAGTTGCTTGGTGCTTTCCCTACAAAGGTGTGCAGCTTTCCTTTATTTTCTTTATCCAAAATACCCAGAGCCCCTCGTCTTGGATGGATAGTATAAAATTCATCGTTTGCCATCCTAGCAATTTCATCAGCATATAATCCCGCACTGTTAACTATTACTTTAGCTTTTATAATCCCTTTGTTTGTAACAACCCCTGTCACTTTTCCATTTTCTTGTAATACATCAAAAACTTCAGTGTTTAACCAAATCTTCGCTCCATTTTCAATAGCATTTTCTGCCAGAGCCAGAGTCACCTCATATGGTTCAACATACCCTGCACTCGGGGTCCATAATGCTCCAATAACACCGTCATTTATATTTGGTTCAATTTCCCTAGCACGTTCCCCAGAAATTACTTCAATTCCAGGAACTTTATTTTTTATTCCATTTTCATACAGCCCTTGAATTATATCCATATCATCTTGGTTGAATCCACATACAAAAGAGCCTGTTCGGTTAAAATGAAACCCTAGTTCTTCAGCCCATTGTGTATACATCGCATTTCCTTTAACCCCATATATCGCTTTTAAACTATTTGGCTTAGTGTCATATCCAGAATGTATCATTCCATTATTACATTTTGTGGTACCTTCAGATATGTCTGAAGCTTTTTCTACTACCAATATGTTTAATTCATATTTACTTAATTCTCTTGCAGCTCCACATCCAATTACCCCACCACCAATAATTAAAACGTCGACATTTGTAACTTCACCCATAGCTATATAAGGCGTTATATCAATCTTTTCTTTACATACACTTTCTGGAGTTTTAATATGACTTACAACATGCTTTACTTCTGGTAATTTTGCAACTGCATGACAGAAGTCAATCATATCTTGCCAAGTTTGCATGTTTCCATCGAAACATATTAATCCATTATCTAAGGTAAAAGAAATATTGTTTGGTTTAAATTTTTCTTCTAATAGAGTAATAGATTTTTGTAAACTTTCTTTATCCATAAGTTGGTTTGCACCCCTTTATATTAAATTTGCATATATTTTTGGTTTGGCTAACAAGTATATTATAGCAATGTTTACATCAACTTCAATGATTTTTCTACATAAAATCCAATTTTGGTTGTTCAAACTAATCCATATAAATTATTTCATACATTTATGCGTCTTGATTTTGTATTTATTTTAGTTAAATGATACAATACTAGAGATTTTTTTGAGGAAAATTTTTTTATTTTTATATTTTTAGATTATTAAATGCGAGAACAAATATTTGTTGTCAGTTAAAATATTGAGAGGCTGTAGAGATATCTTATTAGATTAAACAAAAAAACCCCACTATAAGTGAGGGTAGTTAATTCTGTATATTTTTTTAACAAGCCATTAAATATTTACACTATATGTCGGGGTTGACACCGTAGTTGAACTTCCATTACTATTATAAGTTTGAGATGACGATACAGTTGAGCTTCCATTACTATTATGTAATGATGTATTTGAACTTCCATTGCTATTATGTGTTTGAGATGCAGAAAAACTTTGTTCAAGCACAAGTGTTCCCTCTGGAATTTGACTAGCGTCTTCCTCATCACCATCAGAAACTTTTTCATCTTGTGGTAAATCTTCTTTAATTTTAATTTTTATAGTATTATTTTCATCTTCATCATCATTAGGTAGTTTTGCATATTCTTCACTTTTTACAAATTTATCATATTCTGCCATAACACCCGCTAAACGGTTCCCTATTTTTTCCATAGCATCATATTTCTCTCCTTGAGACATGGTACCATTTTGAGCTACAGATTGGCTTTCAGTGGCAAATTGCTGAATTTTTTGGTTATAAATTTCCTCTACTTCTTTTTTAGATTTAGCTTTTTCCATCTTTTCCTTCATCTCTTTACGCTCTTTTTCAATTTCTACAACTTCTTCATACAAATCAGGGCTATTTTCTTTTAGATATTCTTTTTCTTTTTCTGTTAATACACTTCCGCTTTTTATTTTAGAATAGATTGAAGAAATCGCTTGACTTTTTTCTTCTTTAGCATAATCATCCTTAAGAAATTGAAGCATTTTTTCTTGTTCAGTTAAAGGTTTATTACTTTCAGTTTTTATATTTTTGCTACTTACAGTAGTCTGCCATTTACTTGTTTCTTGAGTATAATTTGATATTTGCCATTTCATAATTAACCTCCTTGTCAATCTTCTTATAATTGGGGGAATAGTGGCAGGCGGCAAATTACATAATCACTAGGCATTGATTAATACATTTACTTTTTTTAGATTACCTGCACACTATAGTAAATATATCGGATATTAAACTAGCCAAATTTAACATTAGAATATTTATTTTTTCTTGACAAAATTTAACTCAAAAGTTATAATTAGCTTCAATCACACTAAAGGAGATTTAAACATGAAAAACACAATAAATTTAGGAGAAGGAAATGTAAAAAATATTTTCATCAGATATGCAATACCAGCAATTTTAGGAATGGTAGCTATGACATCAGCCCAAATTATTGACGGCATATTTGTAGGAAGATTTGTGGGGCCAAATGCATTAGCAGCAATAAGTTTAGCCATGCCAATATTAATGGTCTTGTTCGGCATAGGCATGATGATGGGGGTTGGCGGAGCAACACTAGCAAATATTAAAAGAGGTGAAGAAAAAATTGAGCAGAGTAATAATTACTATTCTGTAACCATTTCTTTAATTGCAACGATTTCTTTAATAGCTACGCTAATCTGTATATTCTTTTCAAAAAATATAGCAAGTATATTAGGGGCAGATAAAACTACACATGCTGATGTTGTAACCTATATCTCTATACTAGGTTTATTTTTATTTCCTTATTTAATAAACACATCTCTAGATATGTTTCTAAGAAATGATGGATTTCCAAACTTCCCAATAATATGTATAGCCTCTGGATCAATACTTAATATCATTTTGGATTATATTTTAATTGCCAAGCTAGAATGGGGAATTGCCGGTGCAGCACTAGCAACAGGATTGGCACAACTTTTACCAATGTTAGCAATGGTAATATTTATTATAAAAAAATCAACCTGGAAATTTGTAAAACCTATATTTAAATTTAATGATATAAAATATATGGTATTTAATGGTTCATCAGAAATGTTTAGTAATATTTCAGTGGGCATAAGCGGATTTTTGTTTAACTTAATTATAATGAAAGAAATTGGAACAGCAGGAATAACAGCATATACTATATCAATTTATGCAACAACAATTTCAATTGCAATATTTTATGGGGTTGCAAACGCAATAGCTCCAGGGGTAAGTTTTAATATAGGAAAAGGAGATATAGTCAGAGTATTTTCCTTTAGAAATATGGGTGTTATAACAAATATATTAATAGGTGTTATTTTATGCTTGATATTGTTTTTTCTTGGGGATAAACTAGCATATTTATTTGTTGGTGAAGATGAAGTAATTAGAGAATTGGCAGTTAGAATAACTAGGTTTGCAGCAGCTTCATTAACTATAGCAGGTGTAAATATAGTTGCTTCTATGTACTATACATCTATTAACCAACCTTTAGTCTCTGTAATAATAGCAATAAGCAGAAGTTTGATTATGCTAGTTTTAGGATTGTTTATCCTTCCAAATATTATGGGTCAAGACGGAATTTGGGCATCATATATTTTTGCAGAATTAACAACTTTATTGATAGTATTATATTATTTTAAAAAACGTCCATACTAAAAAAGAAAACAAAAATAAAACTTGGGAGCACATGGTGCTTCCTTTTATGTATAATGGTATTGTTATAAAAGATAGGACTCTATTTGTTAAATAGACAACTATACTATATAAAAGGATAGTATACAATCCTATTCAAGTGATAGTGAGTGATACATTGGCATATTAAAATTATTAATTAAAGAAAGAGATGATATATATATGGATTTTAAATTAGAAAAACGTATAAATTGGGTTAAAGAACGTGTGAATCTTGCAAATGCTGGTGGAATTGTTGTTGGAGCTAGTGGAGGAAAAGATTCCTCAACAGTAATTGCACTGTGTGCAAAAGCTTTAGGGCCAGAAAATGTTTTAGCTGTTTCAATGCCTTGTAGTTCACTAAAAACAGATATGGAGCATGCAAAGCTTGTAACTGATGCTTTTGGAGTGGAACTGCTAGTAATAAATTTAGAGAGCACTTTTAATGTGATGAAGCAAGAAATAAATCCGCTAGTAACTTTAAACGATTTGGCTACAGCAAACATTAAACCTCGATTAAGAATGATTACGTTGTATTCTATTGCTCAAACAAAAAATTATCTAGTTGCTGGTACTGACAATTTAAGCGAAATGGTAATGGGTTACTTTACTAAATGGGGGGATGGAGCTTATGACTTTAATCCACTAGGGGATTTGACTATGCATGAAGTTTTAGAATTTGGTAAAACTCTAGGGGTTCCTTCTCCTATTTTAGAAAAACCACCTTCAGCAGGACTTTGGGAAGGACAAACTGACGAGCAAGAAATGGGTGTTACTTATAAAGAAATTGAAGAATACATTAAAACAGGAACAACATCCCCTCCTGCTCTTGAAATTATTTTAAAAACAAATAAAATCACTAATCACAAAAGAGAAATGCCTTATATTTTTAGAATGTAAAGACAAACACCATTTGTTCCTATATTCTTTATAGATATAGGTGAACACTGCCCGCCTATATCTATAAACTTACGCATCATTTAATCTTCAGGAAAGTATAAAATGCTAGTAATTTTTAATTTAGGACACTTAATCAACTCAATGACTGTTCCTTTACTAAATTGTTTTTCTTTTATAATTTTTATTACAGGCCTAAATACATCATCATAATTGTTTTCAATAACTACTCCCGTATCTCCACTAGACAATTGTATCATCATATCTTTACTATATAGCTCAACATTAGTTAAAAAAACATCTAGAATTTCTTTATCATATTGCAAAAGATATTCAAATTGCTTTTTTGAATATCTCCCATACAGTATATTTTGACTAGCTCTGATATCATATAAAATTTCTATTAATGATACTATCTTTGATAGCTTAGATATACTTTCACTTTTTAATTTAAACGGATATCCACTTCCATCTAATCTTTCATGATGCTGCAACACTATCTCAAGTACTTTGTCATCCAAGTCATAATCATGCTGAAGAAATTTGTACCCTAAATATGGATGCATTCTTCTGCACTTTACCACGTTTGTCGAGTGTAGAGCAACGTCCTTTAGTAAAGACCCCATAAAAATAAATTCCAGTTCTTCTTTAGGAAGCTTTAGTTTTAATCCTAGCAAAACTGAGTTCATTGCTATATAGATATTTTTTGTTATACGACAATGTGGACTAAAGATTATTGGAGTATAAACAATTTTATATTCTTCTTGGTTTTGTATAAGAAGTTCTAGTAAATCTTCACGCAAATCATAAATATAAGCTAAATCTATTAAACCATGCTTTGAATGAGTTAAATCCATTCCAATTTGTTCAATTAATATATGGTTTTTTATTAGTTTATACGTTTCTATATGTGGATTCCAATCCGCATTTTTATCAAAACAAAATTCATCAATTATATAAATGTAATTTAAATTAAAGAGTAACAATTTTTCTATAATTGCTTCAGTAATAAATGAACCTTTTTTTAATAGAAGATTTCCTTCATAGGTATATACATCAAGTGCTACTTTTATATCATCTTTTAAATCTGTTGTTGGAACTAACCGCATAAATAATCCCCCTCACATAACTTTACTTAAAATCATTATATGGAATTTGTCCATTTTAGTTCTACAACATAATACATTTTTTTTATTTATTTTATAATTTTTCATCGTAGCTTTTGAAAAATCTTGTAAGTTGTTATGTATTAAACTCTGTACATTTTGATGGCTCATGTTATCTTCTTCTAACTAATAGAATAAAGTATGGCTATTATATATCTAAAGATGATATTTTTTTATTCAACAAATTTTTACAAATTTTACATCACAATTACAACACAGTAACAGCTATTGCTCCAGAAATTTATTTGTTGTATACTAAATTTATCAAATGAAGAGAACCTCTTCCTGATAAAATAACTTAATATGACAATATAAAAATAGATTAATATAAAAATAAACAACGTAAAACAATTTAATATGAGAACAACTAGGGGGGCAATCGCATATGAAAAAAAAATTCGCATTTATTTTAGCAATGCTAATGGCAGCAAATCCTGTAATGGCAGCATCTACAAATAGCTTAACAAAGGTAGTTAGTATTATTGAAGGCACAACAATTTCATATGATACAACAAAAGTAGATAATAAAACCTATTACAAACATACTGTTCCAGATTCAGACCTTAGAATACAGTTGCAAGATGTAATATTAGACGATCAAATTTTTTACATAAATGCAGTAGATAGTATTTTTGAAAAGCCAGCTTATGCTAGTTGGGCTTTGGGAGAAGATGTTTACACAATAGGAAATAATATCTACGATGCAAAAGACAATCAAATTGACGATTTTCTAATTGATACAGATACATATTCAATTAAATGGATAAGTGAAACTCAACTTGAAGTTACTTTAAAAGCAGGTGATATACTTTATAGAGTTCCTTTAATTGCAAAAGCAACAACTGGAATACCCACTTTACAAATTGATGAAACAGGTACTATTTTAACAGGTGGAAATATTAGATTAGCAAATAGACCACTTCTTAAATATGGATTACGAGCTAATGTATCATCTCGTACAGTACTTTCTACAGAGGGATACGGCCCATTAGGAACTATTAATTTAAAAGAAAATCTAGTTTCAGCTTTGTCTGGAAAAACAATTAAATTGGAACTTGAACCAGATTCAGGATTAGAGTTTTCAAAAAACCAAACTAATACAGGTGATGATCTAATTGTTAAAGGAATAAAAGGCTATGCACGTTCCATTAAAGAAGGTGCTTTTAATTTTATTGTAGATGAAATAGACAGCCAGATTGCATATATTCAGTTTCCTGAACTTACAGTAGGCAGTGGAACTTCTGAAATTGAAATTAGTAATATTAAAGTTAATGCACAAGGCCAAGAAGATGTACAACTTGGCAATGTTATGGTAGAAGTTTCTGCTGTAAAAGAAGTTCAAAGTTACGAATTGTTGCCAGATTTAAAACCTATAAAACTTAAAATAGCTGAAGTTCAAGAAGACAAAGTTACAATATCAAATCAACCTACTATTGAAGTTATTGCAGGTCTAACAAATGATACAGTTAATGTAAAAATAGAAGACCTGACAGGTGAAATATTATCAGGAAAAAGAAATATTTATCTATTAGCAGAAGGAGCACGCTTTTTAAATGGCCAGGAAGAAATTGAAATCGAAGTAAATGAAGATGAAAAAGAAGTGAAAGAAATTAACATAGATGTAAATTTAGCACCAACTTTAAATCAAAATGGTGATATTAAAGTTATAGCACAAAGTAGAGATTTTGATGAAGATATCGTAACAATTGTGGGCACTGCTGTTCCATCTGTTAAAATTGAAACAGAACAAATCTTACTAGATAGAGATACTAAACCTGAGCCAGCAGGTAAAATTATTATAAACGAAACAATGGATACTATTCTTGAAAACGGAAAAACTATTGCTATTAAAGTGGAAGATTTGGAAATTAAAAATCTAGATATAGAAGCAAAAGGTATTGGAATAAAACACAGAATTAAAGATGGTATATTATTAATAGACATTACTAAGCAATCAAAAGAAAAGGGTCAAATAATTATTGAAAACATAAAATTTAATACATCACGTCCTGTAGGTATTGGTGAGTACGCACTGATAGTTGGGGGAAATGCATTATCTAATTTTAATAAAGAAACTTATTTTGATGATTGCTTTGAATTAGAAGCATTTGTACAAGTACTTCAATACAAACCTACCGAAGAAATAAAATTTGAGTTGCAACCAGAAAAAAAGATTATACCGCAAATTAAAATAGATGTTACTAAAGATGAAGAAAAACAAGTTAACATAGATGTTACTAAAGATGAGAAAAAACAAGTTAAAATAGATGTTACTAAAAAAGAAGAACCTAAAGTTGTTACAACTATCAAAAAGATAGAACCTAAAATTATGACAACTATTACTAGAAAAGAAGAACCTAAAGTTGTTACAACTATTGCCCAAAAAGACGAACCTAAAGTTGTTACAACTGTCACTAGAAAAGAAGAACCAAAAAGTAACACAACTGTCGCTAGAAAAGAAGAACCAAAAGTTAACAAAACCGTCACTGAAAAAGAAGAACCAAAAGTTAACATAGCATCCCTTAAAGTTCCAAAAGTTAGTGCTACTGTTAATACAGCAACAGGTATGGCTACCCTAAATGGTAAAATCATGCGTCTTGATGGCACACCTTTTATCACCGAAGCAAATGTTTCAATGATGGGTGTTAGGGATATAACAAACTTCTTAGGTATTGAAGATATTTCTTTCAATAACGGAGTTATCACTATTCACAACGAAGATGATGTCATTCAACTAAAAAATGGTAGCAACATTTTAACTAAAAATGGACAACAAACTGTAATGGATGAAGAAGTACTTATAATTAACGGCAGAACATATGCTCCAATTAAATTTATAGCTAACGCAGTAGATTTTGAAGCAGATATAAATGGGCAAATTACTACATTTACCAAATAACAGAAAAAGCTCAAAGGGCTTTTTCCCTATCAAAAATAAAAAACAAGCAAGAGGCCCATGGTCTCTTGCTTGTTTTTTTTGCAAAAATATTACGCTTCTACATCTGGTTTAGTAACATCTAAATCATAAAAACTATCCGGTTCAAGTTTAGGTAAATCTATACGTTTTTTTTCAAGCCCTTTATCAATAAGACGATTTATAACTATAATCAATACCGCTGTTATTGGGCAAGCAAGAAACATTCCTGCAGCTCCTGCTAATCCACCACCAATGGTAACACTTGATATAATCCAAAACGGAGTTATCCCTAGTGAGTCACCCAAGATTTTTGGTCCTAAATATAATCCATCAAATTGTTGTAATATTAGTATAAATATTGCTACTGCTACTGCTGGTAATAATCCTTCAAATAAAGTTATAATTACAGCAGGTACGGCTCCAATAATTGGCCCGAAATAAGGTATCATATTTAATACTCCAACAATAACTGAAATTAATAAAGCGTACGGATTTTGTAGTATAGATAAACCAATGAAACATAAAATACCAATAATTAATGAATCTATTGATTTACCAACGAAAAATTTAATCATCATTTCATGACTTTCCATACATAACCCAATAAATTTTTGTGCTGTATCTGGTTTTAGCAACCAATAAATTATTCTCTTTATTCCATTTACAAAACTTTCTTTTTGACCCAAAATATATATTGCAACCATAAATGCAATAACCCAATCTAACAATATATTTGTAAAACTAATTGTCCCTGAAACTAAAGTATTTAAAATTGTATTTAACGAGTCAAGTCCAATGTCAAAAATTTTGCTAATATTTATTGTATCAAAAAATTTCGTTGTTACATCAGATGGTATTACAGAAAAATTTGTTTTAATGAAATATTCCAAGTCAACTAAATACGTGCTTAAAATATTAATATAAGTTTCTGAGTTATTAACTATAGAAACTATATTCCCTAAGATTTCAGGAATAATGAAAATTATGCACAAAATAAATGTTCCAAACAATAAAAGGTATACTAGGGATATTGATAGAGAACGTGACTTCTTTAATTTCTTCTTACTCTTTAGTTTAAAATATCTTTTAAATTTATTTTCAAAAAATCCCACTGCCGGGTTCATCAAGTAAGCAATTATAAATCCGAGCACAATTGGCTCAAATATAATTAACCCTGATTTAAATTTTTCTACAATATAAGGTATAATATTATCTGTGCTAGACGACATTCTGTATACCAAAATAGATACAATTACAACAAATATGGTATAAAAAGCAATTTTTAAATAGTTATAGTCAAAATATTTTTTCAAGTTAAAACCCCTCCTAAATTAATGAATTTATAAAATTTGAGACAGAACTCTACTAGCTTTTTTTTACTAATAGATATACCAAAGATAATCCACTTTATAATTATCTTTATATTCACCCTTAAACACAACTTCGCTCACATGTTATGTCGCTTTAGAGAATAGATAGTCTTTGAAAGTAACGAACAGATATCTCTTTCAACATTTTTATTCCATATTACATCCCACCCATTGAAAGCATGCTATAATATCTTAGAAATTACTATTGTATCTTCAGCCGTTTATATAAAATAAAGCTAAAAACCTTACTTTAACATTTTGTGCTAGTTAATTTTATAGTATAACAGTACTTTGAAATAGCAGCAACTAATTTTAATTTTATAAAACAACAATACTTTGAAATAGCAACAACTAATTTTAATTTTATAGTAGTGAATAAGTGAATCTCTTGTTCGAAATTTCACAGCTACTCAAAAAATATTTCAGCTCGTAATTACTTCTACTATAATTAATTTTCTTCTTATCTTTATCAGAGTTCGGAGTAAAACTCCGAGCAGAATTTTTAATCATCAATCATCCTTAAACAAATATATTTTTAGTCTTATTAATAAAATATTTAACTAGCACAACTGGCCACTTTATTATTTTACC
>LJHD01000228.1 GCA_001983475.1 Candidatus Epulonipiscium fishelsonii
TATTATACGGAATATTTATAATTATATGTAATAAGTCTTTAATTGGTTTTTTTTCTATAGCAGATGATACAATTGTAGATATGGCACAAACATACTTAATTGTGATGGGCATAGGAATGATTTTTATGTTTATAAATCCAATGTTAACATCTATTTTTACGGGGATAGGAGATAGTAAAACTCCATTTGTAACGAATACAATAGGATTAGTTTTAAATATAGTATTAGACCCAATATTAATATTTGGGATAGCAGGATTTCCTGCCTTAGGAGTTTTAGGCGCAGCTCTTGCAACAGTTTTAGCACAAGTAGTTGTAACAATTTGTTTTATTTTTGCAATATTAAGAAGGAAAGAAGAGTATCTAAAATTAAATATTCTGAGTAGGCCTTGCTTAGAAGATATGAAAACTTTAACTACAATAGGTTTCCCAGTAGCTATTCAAAATGGTTTATTTACAATAATTGGAATAGTAATAGGAAGAATTGTAGCATCATGGGGGCCTATTCCAATTGCAGTGCAAAAAGTAGGTTCTCAAATTGAATCAATTTCATGGATGACTGCAAGTGGGCTTTCAACTGCGTTATCAACGTTTGTTGGTCAAAATTATGGTGCAAAAAAATATGACCGTATTCAAGATGGATTAAAAGTTACAATGTTGCTTGCTATATTTATAGGAACTTTAGCAACATTTTTACTAGTTGCATTTGGAGAAGAAATATTTGCTATATTTATTCCTGAAGAAGAATCTATTGCACAAGGAGCAGACTATTTGCGTATTCTTGGATATTCACAAATTTTTATGTGTATTGAAATTACTTCAGCAGGACTGTTTAATGGATTGGGAAAAACTTATATTCCTTCTACTGTTCATACTATCTTAACCAGCTTAAGAATTCCTTTAGCATATTGGGCATCTCAACCCCAATATTTGGGAATAGACGGAATTTGGTGGGTTATTACATTAACAACTGTTGCAAAAGGTATAATAATGGTAGTATTATATATTTATTTAAAACAAAAAGATAAATTGTATGATTATTCAGAAATACAAGAAACAGAAAGGGTTGCAGAATGTTAAATAAATTTAAGCAGATACTAAAAGACAAAGGAATTTATGCTTATCTAATTCCTTCAGCAGATTTCCATGGTAGTGAATATGTAGCAGAACATTTTAGAGAAAGAGAGTTTTTATCAAAATTTACAGGGTCAGCAGGTACTTTGATTATTACTCAAGATGAAATGGGACTTTGGACTGATGGAAGGTACTATATGCAAGCTGAGAAACAGCTTGAAGGAACTGGTATAAAATTATTTAAAATAGGAATGGATGGGGTTCCAACAACTATAGAATACCTTGTTGAGAACATGCCAAAAAATAGTAAGCTTGGGTTTGATGGCAGAATAATATCTATGTCAGATGGATTAAAATTAGAAGAAAAACTTAAGAATAAAAATATAGAAATAATATATGAAGAAGATTTAGTTAACCAAATTTGGAATAACAGACCAAATTTGCCAAATGGAAATGCATATTTATTAGACTTAAAATACAGTGGAAAATCTTTTAGTGATAAATTAAATGATTTAAGAAAAACTATGGAAAACGAAAAAGTTACAAGCCATATAATTACTACGTTAGACGATATAGCTTGGTTGTTTAATATTCGTGGCAATGACATAAAATATAGTCCTGTAGTAATTTGTTATGTAGTTGTTGAAAAAGATAAAGTAATCTTGTTTATAGATGAAACAAAATTAAACAAAGAAATTAAAGATGAATTTGCAAAAGAAAATGTAGTATATAAGTCGTATAATAATATATATAATTATGTTAAAAATTTGGGTGGAGCTGTTTTAATTGATCCATCTAAAATTAATTATTCTATCTATAAAAATTTACCTGAATTAACTAAAAAAGTAAAAAAACAAAATCCAACAGTATTAAGCAAAGCCGTAAAAAACTCAATTGAGATTGAAAATATTAGAAAAAGTCACTTAAGAGATGGAGTAGCTGTTACAAAATTTATATTTTGGCTGAAAAGTAATATAGGGAAAATAGAAATAACTGAAATATCTGCAGCTAGAAAAATGGAAGAATTTAGAAAAGCTCAAAAAAATTTTATAGAACCTAGTTTTGA
>LJHD01000229.1 GCA_001983475.1 Candidatus Epulonipiscium fishelsonii
TATTGATATTAAAGGTCCCGTGGAAGCTTCTATAATTGAATCATCTGGAGATATAATTCTTCAAAGAGGCATACAAGGTAAAGAAGAGGGAATTTTAAAAGCAGGTGGAAATGTTATTGCTAAATTTATTGAAAGATCCGTTGTGATAGCAGGCGGAAATGTAGTTGCAGAAAGTCTGCTTCATAGTAAAATACGAGCTGGAGGAGTTATTAGTATAACAGCTGGAAAAGGAGCAATTTTAGGTGGAGAGATAGTAGCAGTAAATGGATTAGAAGCTGCGATTATTGGTTCAACTATGGGAACATCCACTAAAATTAAACTTGGAGCCCCTTCAGAAGTTTTATCAGAATTTAAAGAGATTAAAGCTCAAATTGAAAAAGCGGAAAAAGCAATAATGGATACAACAAAAAACATTAAGTTTTTACAAACAAAACAAGAACAAGAACCTGGTTCTCATCAAGCTAGAATTAATACTATGATAAAATTAAAAATGAAACTTGAACGTGACTTGAAAATTAGAAAAGGAAAACTAGGGAAACTTACCGACATTCTTCAAAAAGCAACTAATGGAACTTTGGTGGTTTCTAAAACAATTCATTCGGGAACAAAGATATATTTAGGGAATGAGTATAGAGAAATAAAAGAAAACCTTGAAAATGTAAAGATTTATCGTGGGATGAACGGAGTTGAAATTGCTTTATTATAAGTTTGACTAACTATATTCGTAAAACATTTAGAATTTCATATGGATATTAAAAAATAATAAACAAAAGGAAAAAGATGAGGTGAATTAACATTGGAATTATGGCAAACAATACTTATATGGGTTGTAGTAATTGGTCTTGCTCTTTTCGGGTTACACATTTGGGGCAAACGCTTAAAGAAAAGATATGACGAACAACAACAACTTATAAACCAGTATAAACAAACTGTTCAAATTTTTGTTATAGATAAGAAAAAAGATAAACCTGAAAATTTAAAGTTACCAAAACAAATTAAAGAGCAAATTCCAA
>LJHD01000230.1 GCA_001983475.1 Candidatus Epulonipiscium fishelsonii
AAAATAAATTAATTACTTGTATATTTTTCTTATAGTTACTCAAATATAATAACTTAACTAGAAATCTTTGTCAACAATAAAATGTTAAAAAAATAACAGTTTGTTAAAATTGACATGAAATTAACAATCAAAAAAGTACAAAATGTATAAATTAATTTATAAATAAAAATTTTTTTTTAATTAGATAAAATTCTATTGATAGTATATCCAGTTTGTATATAAAAATGCATTTGAATAGTTATAAAATAAAATATTACAATAATAAAAAAAACTAAATTTGTTAAAATTAAATATTGTAGAAATATTCTATTGAAATTGTTAATAGACAGGTTTGTATTATATTTTTTTTCGCATACTTACTATCTTAATTATACGTCCATAGAAAGGTGCTTTAAAGTAGCAGCAACTAAATTTTATTGCAGTGCTGTAGCAGATAAGTTCCTAACCTCGCAAAGAAACATTTAAGTTTATAATTACTTTTAGTTGGAGTGGGCAGATTTAGTGAACTTTTATGTCTAGAGATTTAAACTTGTCTCTTATGTTTTTAACAAGGACTAAGTTGTCTAATAATTATTTGCTTACAACAAAAGATTAAGGAATAAAGTAATTTGGTTTGGCACATGGCAAACCCTCGATTGTAGTCTGCGACATCGGTTCCCCTCTTTAAAAGTTGTTTACTTTTTTATTTATGATAATTATAGTATTTACACTTATAAATAAAAATATTTTTTGATGAGGGTTTGGGAGTAAAACTTCCGATAGTCCCATTATATAAAATTAGAAACGCCTTCTGGTTTTTTCATCATTCTAAATTATTATTGTTTTAAAGTACTGTTACTATATAAGAAATTAAAGATGTATTATGATTCATTTCAACATCAAGGGACAACTAATATATATAAAGTTACATAACAAATAATAATTAACCAATTTTATTTTAGTATATATTACATAAACGTTACAAAATATTAATATTATAAAGAAGACATATGGATTTTTTTTGTTTTAAAATATAATAATACAATCCGTTAAACTTATTATATTGTTAATTTTAAAAATAAAATATTGAATTTAAAATCTATGTATAATAATAGGATTTGTAACATTTTTGCAATGATATAATGTTTTATGCAATCATAAAATTAAATCAGAAGATGTTATATTATTAAAGAAGAAAAAAATATATAGAGAGGAAGTAAATATGAAAAAATTTCAACATTATTTATTAAGTTTTTTAGTCATTTCTGTAGGAATTATTTTATTTATACCAAAAGATAAGGAGTTATTAGATAACTATAACAATTCTCAAGTAATCTCAGAAATTCGAGAACAAAAAAATAGTATTTCCGTAATATTACCAAATAGTTACGAAAAGAATTTATATAAATCCTATCCAACAATTTATTTGTTTCCAGATGATGGTCTTAATAATCATAATGAAAATAATATTGAATTAATAAACGAAATAATGAATAGTAGTGGTGGCATAGAAGCAATTATAGTAAAGCTGAACTTTGAGAATGGCGAAGACTTTAGGTCTGCTACTTCAAAAGCAATTGATTATGTAGATGAAAACTATAGGACAATAGATGAGCCAGCCTATAGAGCAGGATTAGGGACTGAGATTGGTGGATATATGGCATATATAACAGCGCTTACAACATTGGAAGATGGAAATTATGTTTCAACAGATGAACCAGCTTTATTTAAGTCTATTGGAAGTATAAATGG
This sequence comes from Candidatus Epulonipiscium fishelsonii, assembly GCA_001983475.1. Taxonomy (GTDB): domain Bacteria; phylum Bacillota; class Clostridia; order Lachnospirales; family Cellulosilyticaceae; genus Epulopiscium_A. The sequence goes on from LJHD01000230.1 coordinate 1,732, forward strand.
AAATTTTACAGGTGAAGATAATTTTTGGCGAAATAGTGGAGATGTCTTTGATATTATAACAGAGATTGGTGCGGAAAATATACAGAATTTTTACACATATATTGATGGAGCGACTGAAAGCCCATACACATATTTAGAAAATTCTACTAATGATATAGGAGCATTATTGATTGAATATAGCAGATATAGTCCGTATGAGCAATATCCAAATTATATGCAATATGGTGGTATTCCTTATGAAGTTCATGAATTTACTTCAAGGAATGGAGAGTATAACAACGAATTTTTAAGAACTTCTATTGACAGAGTAATAAACAGATTTAGTGAGAGATTTACAGATCAGTTAGTATCAGGAGATTTTTCAATTTCACCACAAGCTGTCAAAGCTGAAGAAAGTGTAATTACCGTTGATTATAGTATAAACATAAATACAGAAACTTATCAAAAACATTCAGGTGAAAAAGATATTTCTTTTAAAGTTGTTGCTGAGGTCGTGGATCCTGTTTCATTAGAAATATTGGATACTGCACAAACTGAATATATATTAAATAAAACAAATGGGGTATTTGGGACGTTGACTGTTAAAAACATTATTAATGGGATAAATTCTAAAGTAAATTTATCGATAGATATGCTTGGAATGAGGTATGAAATTGGAAGTCAAGACCTTATTAAAATCCAGGAACCAACTTTAGAACACATTGATCTTATGGGAGAGTGGCATTTTAATGCGTATAAATCCTATAATAATAAAAATGTAGAGGAATTGGACAGCATGGATATTTTAGCCAGAACAAATTGGAAATCATGGGATACAGTTTTTCCAGCACTTGGTTGGTGGACAGATGATTTTCATTCAACACTTGAAAACAATGCAAATTGGGCTGGATATGCATGGTATATAAGAGAATTTAAAGTGCCAGAAAATTTTGCAGAGGATCAAACACTCTTTTTAAGTTTAGGAAAAATTGATGAAGGTGATGAGGTGTACATAAATGGTACTAGAGTGGGTTACACAGGAATTCAATTGGAAGGTGGAGAATATGATGGTTCAAATCCTTGGGATAGAGAACGAGTATATGAGTTTGATAGCTCAATTTTACATCAAGGTGACAATGTTATCGCTATAAGGATGTGTAATTCTAGTGGAGGAGGAGGCTGGTATGATGGTCCAGTGGGAATTTACACTCAATCTGAATATGATGAAAAAGTTAATACTTTAGTTGATGCAACAAGATTTTATGAAGAAAATTATCAATCTAAGTTTGCAGCTTCTGCTCTGGGGCTTGATGATGAAAGTGTAGAGATGAACTATAGAATTTATTTACCAAAAGGGTATAATCAATCAGATAAACGCTATCCTGTTGTGTATATGTTTCATCAGCTTAACAGCACAAGTAAGTCTTATGAAATTGATGGGGTTCATATGAGTCTTGATGAAGGAATTGCTTCGAAAAATATAGAAGAAATGATTGTAGTAATGCCAGATAGTTCAAATGATAGTTTTTGGAAAAATGATTGGGAAAAGATGGTAACAGAAGAACTAATACCTCATATTAATAAAAATTATAGAACTATTGTTGATCCGCGTTTTACAGGAACTGCAGGTTGTTCGATGGGTGGTTTTGGAGCATACAATATAGCATTAAATAATCCTGACTTATTTTCCTCAGTAATTTCATTTTATGGAGCAGTTACTAGTGGAGATATATCGATTGTAGATAAAATTCGAAATTTGCCAGTAGCATATTTAGGATATTTTGACCAATATTTTATTTGTGGAAACCAAGATATGTACGGTTTTGCAATGCCTGCTATAGATATTGATCAACATTTAAGAAAACTAGGTATTGATCATAAGTTTTTTGTAGAAAATGGAGCACATGATAATTTATTTTATAAACCCTATTTAATAGATGCTTTTTCTTATACAAGTAATAATTTTGATATTATCTCTGATGAAATTGTAAATGTAATTGATGGAACAATAACTGCTGATATAGATGAAAATATTAAAATAAATTACACCATAAATATCAATGATGAAATTCGTCAATATTTAAACATTATTCCAAATCCTAATCTAGAAACAACCAAACAGTTTATTCAACCTTTAACTATTCCTATCTTGTTGAAAATTGAGCAAAATGGAAAAACAGTTTATGTTATGAATGATATTAGTAAAAAAGTATCTGAAGCCACTTCTTGGAATGTTCAAGTCAATTTGTTGCCAAATACTCCAGAAACAGAAGATATTGATTTTGATGAATCAATGAAGATTACACTTATTGCTACTATAATAAATCAAAACAAGGAAATAGGGAATATAATAGTTTCGAATAGTGATAATAAATAAAAAAAGAACCTAGGTTTCGGGGGAGGAAACCCAGGTTGAGGGGGGATTTAGCGATGTACCTCACACTCGGTACAATAATAGTATTGCCCAGAATAATTTTAATATACACATTTTAGAAAAAATTTTATATATTTTTTCTAGCACTTGATTAGGCTTGTAAATAAAGTCTTTAACAAGCCTATGTATATATTAGACGCAATTAGAAATTGTACCTAAAATAATTATCTAAAAGAGTAATTTAAAACTCAATGTGTATTGATTTAATTTAGGATAACAGATTTAGAAACAACGTAACTAAATTTGTTATTACTGATAATGGATTTAGTTACGTTGTTTCTAAATCTATACTTGTTGTAGAACAGGGCAAACATTGTTTGCCCTTATAAACTATACTGCTGGAAATAATTCTTCTTGAGATTTTACTTTAATTGGTATAACAATTGTTAATGATCCTTCTGCTGCAATACTAGCTACTGGAATGCTATAGACTTGCTCATCATTTTTAACTCCAACAACATCTTTTCCGTCAATAGTAGGTGTACCCATTTCAAATTCAGTTGGTAATTTATCTTCAATTACAAAGTCTGACCAAACTAAATCAGTTAAATTTGTAACAACAATTTCATAATCAAATTTGTCTCCTGGTTCGTAATATCCTACTTGATCTGCTAATGCAATATCTTTTGTAATTTTTATAGGTTCTCCGTCCACAATAGTAATTGGTGGAGCTGATACCAGCGCACCCTTTTTTCCTCCAATATTAACTTGTGCTTGATTTACAATGTCTTTTAATATTTTAACTGTTTCTGCCATAAAAATTTACCCCTTTCTAATATAACTTATATTTGTGAAGTTTGTCTTCCCTATATTATTTTATTCATTACACATAAAAGTGTTACAGTTTATAAAATAAACTTAGCTTGAACGGGAATAATTATTATAAGGAGTTTGTCTGGAAAACTTTCTATAATAGGAATAGTTAGTATTGTCTTATTTTCAACTCCATCTGAAACTTGTATATTTTTTATAGTTGTTGAATTTGCCCCATCATATTGTTTAATATTATCAACATCAGTTTTAAGTTCGTTTGGCATATAATTAATTATATTAAAGTTTTTAATGGCATATTTTGTATTATTAAGTACATTGATTTCATAATTAAATTTTGTATCTACTAAAATAGGAGCATTTTCAAAAAGTTCTTTATCATCCAGTTTAATTTTTTTTATAAGTGTTATTGGAAAAGTTTCTATAGGTTCAAAATGGTGAATTACAATGCGATTTTGTATACTCTTGTACTTATTATATGGATCGTTTACATTATATACAATGTAAATGTTTTCATTTTTACCCAAAAATGGGATCGTAAGATTAATGTGATTTTCAGCTATACTCCAAGTAATTTCTTCTGGTGTATATAAGCGATGTATAAATTCATGCACATTGCTAATAATTTTTAATTTTATATTAAGAACATCTTTCCCTGATATATTTGTAATATTAACATGGCTGCATTTTTTCTTACACTCTAATGTGATATGTTGGTATATTTTAAACATATATTTTCCTTTCTTATATAATTAGTTATATTTATTATATGTTTTTTATTCAAAAGCGTTATTTAAAATTTATCAAATTAAGTAAATAAGAAAAAAAGCCTTTTGGCCTAAATTCGTTATCATGAAAAAAACCTCGCCTTTGGCGAGATATAAATTTAGCTACTATAATTTATAAGTATGAAGACTATACATTTAAACTCGATGCAAATTCTTTTATTTCACTTATATTATCTGAAACAATATCATCTACTTTTAAAGGGGGTGTTTTTTCAGTTCCACCGCACTCAGTTGCTCTTTTAGAAATTAAATCAACTGCCTGACAAAATACATCTCCAAAACTTGCTTTATCTCCACATCCAAAAACAGCAAAAGCCTTTCCGTTTAATAATTTTGTGGACATAGATTCATAATAAGGAAGGAAGTCGTCTTGTATATCACCATAATTCCAAGTTGAAGAACCAAATAAAACTAAATCAGCTGTTTCGATATCACTATCGTTTGCGGTTGAAACTTCGATAACTCTAGAGTTATGGTTAGTTAGTTCAGCCTTGATTAATTCTGCTACTTCAGCGGTATTTCCAGTTGTAGAACCATAGATTATAGATATATTCATTTTTTTTAGCTCCTTTATATTCTAATAATTTAATAACAATCTAATTTGTTGGCTTACATATTTTCTTTTATAATATAATTTTTCTGATTCATTAGTATCTCCATACATGTTCCATCCCAAAGTTTTAACATAAGGACTATCATCCATCCCCATATACGCTAAAACATCCGTTATGGTATAACCTAAGAAAAATCCTATCTCATGTGGAAAAGTTGTTTCTTCACAAATTTTACTAATCAGTATATCAATATAACTATTAAGGGTATAACTTTTTGGATAACCCAATTCTATAAGGTATTTAATTCTATCTTCGCTTAGCAATAAATTATGGAGGTCAGTTGGATTATAAATTAAAAGTTGAATATTTTGTTCTGTTGATTTAACAATTCGTACTTTAACATCTGATTTTATCTTTAAAATTATTTTATAACTTTCGATAGGAATATTAAATATTTCTAAACTTTTTACACCACTTAAAATTGTGCCAAATTTTTCACATATTATTTTCTCAGATGTAGAATTACACGGAATATACTCTATTAAACTTTCAATAATCTTGTTAAGCATAGTTTTTTACCCCCTAATGAATATTTTAATAAGTTATATTATACTAGCGTATTTAACTATAAATAATAAATTTAAAATGATAACTTTTACCAATAATATTATTATAATTAAATTAATAATTATTGTCAATAATGTTCGCAAAAAAATTTTAAAAATTAAAAAAAATAATTTAGAGTAAATTTTTAGTTGTAAAATGATATAGAATATCATTGACAGTTTAATTTGGTTGTGTTATCATTTTATCAAAGTTTAAAAAAAATAATTTGTACAGATTGTATATTACTTAAATAATAAATCATATCATATTTTAAATAATTAGTTAATGGAAAAAAGTGGCCTTAAATAAAAAGGATATATTATATAAAGAAAGATATAATAAAAAATAAGGGATTTCTTGTTTAATTGTTTAAAATTTAGAAGGGAATGATATGTAATGACATTATTTGAAGGAAAAGCTAACAACACATACATTATAAAGGAAATAAAAGGAACAGAAAAAGTACAAAATTTTCTTTTAACGCTTGGATGCTATGAAGATGAAGATATTTCTATAATTTCAAAAATAGCGGATAATGTTGTAGTAAATGTAAAAAATGCAAGATATGTTTTAGATGAGGAGATTTTAAAAAATATAATAGTATACAATTAAAGGAGCTATATTATGAAAATAGCATTAGCAGGAAATCCCAATAGTGGAAAAACATCTCTTTTTAATACTCTGACAGGTGAAAAAGCATATGTTGGAAACTGGGCTGGAGTTACCGTTTCAAAAAGAGAAGCTTACTTAAAAGATGAATATTCAAAAGAAGAAAAAATAACTATAGTAGATTTGCCTGGTGCTTATTCAATGTCACCATATACATCCGAAGAAACTATTACTAGAGATTATGTTAAAACTGAAAATCCAGATGTAATAATAAATGTTGTAGATAGCACGAATTTAAGTCGAAGTTTATTCTTTACATCCCAATTATTAGAATTAGGAATACCTATGGTAATTGCTTTAAACAAACAAGATTTATCTAATCAAAAGGAAATTACTATTGATACTGTTGGGTTAGCTGAATATTTGGAATGCAAAGTAGCAACTATTTCGGCTTTAAAGCATGAAGGAATTGAAACATTGATAAAATTTGCTATAAAAGCAAATAAAGAAAACTCAGTTCCACACCCACTTGATAAAGATTTAATTATAACTGAAGG
>LJHD01000231.1 GCA_001983475.1 Candidatus Epulonipiscium fishelsonii
CTGCGACAAATGAACAAGCGGAAGAAGTTTGCAAAGCTATAAGAGATGTTGTATCTGAAATTTACGACGCTGAAACAGGAGACGCTGTAAGAATTCAATATGGTGGTTCTGTAAATGCAGGAAATGCTAATGCATTATTTAATATGGGAAACATTGATGGTGGATTAGTTGGTGGAGCAAGTCTTAAAGAAGAATTTGCATCTATCATTAATTACTAAACTGAGGTATAGTTGATGACAACATTATTATTAATATTAGATGGGTTTGGTAATACAAACCACAATGAAGCAAATGCTATTAACTTAGCAAATAAACCATGTCTTGAAAGTTTGATGAAGCAATATCCTACTGCTGAAGCCTATGCCAGCGGTATGGAGGTTGGATTACCTGATGGACAAATGGGAAATTCAGAGGTAGGTCATTTAAACATTGGGGCTGGAAGAATTGTTTACCAAGAATTAACAAGAATTACAAAAGCTATCCAAGATGGGTCTATTTTGAAAAATGATGTACTTGTAAAAGCTATGAAACATGCTAAGAAAGAAAACTCTGCACTTCACTTTATGGGGCTTCTTTCAGATGGTGGAGTACATAGCCACAATACTCATTTATATGGGCTTATTGAAATGGCTAAAAATATAGGAGTAGAAAAAATTTATGTTCATGCATTTTTAGATGGACGTGATGTTGCTCCTGATTCTGCAAAAGGATTTCTTATTGAATTAGAAGAAAAATTAAAAGAAATTGGAGCTGGAAAAATTGCTTCTATTTCTGGCAGATATTATGCAATGGATAGAGATAATAGATGGGAAAGAGTAGAAAGAGCCTATAATACTATTGTTAATGGTGAAGGTAACACTGCAAAATCTGCAGTTGAAGCTATAACAGATTCTTATGAAAGAGAAATCTTTGATGAATTTGTTGAACCAACTATTATTGATAAAGATGGAACTATAAAACAAAACGACTCTGTTATATTTTTTAATTTTAGACCTGACAGAGCAAGAGAAATAACTCGTGCTTTTGTTGATGAAGAATTCAAAGGATTTCACAGAGACTATGTAAAAACTTATTTTGTAGCTTTAACTCAATATGATATTACAATTACAAACAAAGAAGTAGCATTTCTTCCTCAAACGCTAGAAAATACTTTTGGGGAATATATTTCTAAATTTGGAAAAAGACAACTTCGTATTGCTGAAACTGAAAAATATGCTCATGTTACTTTCTTCTTTAATGGTGGAGTAGAAACTCCAAACGAAAACGAAGAACGTGTTCTAGTATCATCTCCAAAGGTTGCAACTTATGATTTACAACCTGAAATGAGTGTATATGAAGTTACAAATAAATTGGTAGATCAAATTCTTTCCGAAAAATATGATGCTATTATTGCTAACTTCGCAAATCCGGATATGGTTGGTCATACTGGAAATTTAGAAGCTGCTATAGCGGCTATTGAAGCAGTTGATACTTGTGTTGGTAAAGTAATTGATGCTATTATAGAAGTTGGTGGAAATGCTATTATTACAGCTGACCATGGAAATGCTGAACAAATGGAAGATTATGATAACCAC
>LJHD01000232.1 GCA_001983475.1 Candidatus Epulonipiscium fishelsonii
AACAATGATTAAACTTATTCCATTGTGTTTGGGTTTTTCTATAACTTGAATTATTGCAACAATTAACCCTATTAACAGGCCTATTGTTGTTGCAACAGCTGTTAGCGTTAGTGTATTTACTATTCCTTCAAATATAGTTAAATAATACTTTCCTTCAAAAAAAGCATTAAAAAACGCAAGCGTTCGGTCCATCGATATTTCCCCCTAAATTTGCACTATTTTGATAATCTTACTTATCTATTTCTGTTTCAGTAAAATATTTTGAATATAATTCATCATATTGTCCGCTCTCTTTAATACTGGTCAAAGCTACATTTATTTTTTCTGTTAATTCAGAGTTTCCTTTTTTAATTGCAATAGCATATTCTTCTTCTGCAAATGGGGTTTCAAGGATCATAAGTGAATCTTGCCCTTTCACTAATTCTTGAGCAGGAGCTGCATCCACAATTACAGCATCAATAGTACCATTCATTAAGTCTGCTACAGCTAATGCTGATTTGTTAAATTCAATTACTTTTACATCTTCAATATATAGTTTTGCAAAAGTTGCACTAGTTGTACCGAGTTGAGCCCCTATTTTTTTACCAACTAAATCATCTGAAGTTGTAATTCCAGAATCTTTTTTTGCAATTATTAGTTGCTTCGTATTAAAATACCCATCTGTAAAATCAACTTGTGCCAAACGATCTTCACTGATTGTAATTCCTGCCATTCCTATATCTATCATATTATTTGGAAGTGCTCCAAATATTGCTTCAAATTCCATATCTTGTACTTGAAGTTCCATACCTAGCTCTTTAGCAATGAGCCCAGCCATTTCAACATCAAATCCAACAATCTCATTTTGATCAACATATTCAAATGGAGGGAATGTTGCATTAGTTCCCATAACTAAAATTTCTTTAGTACTTGCTTCTGTTGAAATACTTTCAGCTGTGTCACTTGAACCACATCCTGTTAAACTACCTACTAAGGCACCCCCTAATAATATTGTAGTTAAAACTTTTTGGTATTTTTTCATAATAATTTCCCCCGCTTTATTTTTGTTTTTTTATAATTATAACTTTTAATGTATATTTAGTCAATAGATTTTTTCTGGAATACATGGTTTTGTATGTAGATTGAAATTC
>LJHD01000233.1 GCA_001983475.1 Candidatus Epulonipiscium fishelsonii
TACACCATAAGTGATTGATGGTGGAAGTGGGTGGCTCTTAACACATAATGGTGAAGAAGAAGATATAGTCTGTGCTTTAGTGAAAGCTAAAGAAGTTCCAAGAGAACTGCAATAGGAGTAGCGTCTTATTGTGAACGACAACCTCCACATCTTTATGGGTGGGAGGTTCAGATGCTCAAGTGTATGATATGGTTTATAATATAGAAAAGTATAGAGGACAAAAGATTAAAATTCAAGGGTTTTATCAGGAATTTGTAATTCCTATGCAAGGCATAAGCAGAGTGTTAATGATTCCAGATGCCACCGCTTGTTGTGAATCAGGAATGTTATTAAAATGGAATACAAATATGCCTGAAACATTTCCAATTCAAAACCAAAAAATTGAAATAGTCGGAACATATAATAACCATATAGAAGATGATTTGATATATTATTATATAGATGTTGAAAGTATGACTATTATATAAAGGATAAGAAGGATGAAGTCAAGTTACTTTACCTTTTTTATCCTTTTTGCAGTTTCTATATGTAGTTATATTTTAATTTGATAAATTAATCATATTGTAGTACAATATGTATTATAAGTATTATAATACTCGTACTTTAAAATAATAAACTAGAAATTTATCCAAAAACTCTGTATAATAAAAATATGGCATATAGTGAAGATTTTAGAAGACGAGCAATAAATTATAAAAATGAAGAACATATATTTGAACAGACATGTCAAGTGTTTAAAATAGCTCCAAGTACTCTAAATGCTTGGAGACAAAAATATAACAGGAGTAATATTCATAGTTCGGGGCAACATTTCAAGTGTTTAACCCTCGACCTTCTTTAAACAAATATATTTTTAGTCTTAGGAATAAAATATTTAACTAGCACAACTAGTCAACTTACATAAGAACATAATAGAAAGTAGGAAATCAAATGATTATTTTTAATGGCCCTATGAAATACATACGAAGACAAAAAGTTAGCTTTGATATTTTAGGTGGATTTTTAACTACATTACTAAAAGAAGACATGACAGTTTTAAAAATTGTTGAAACAAAAGATAAGAAAAATTCACATCAACTAAATAAAGTGGATTTACTAGTTAAAGATAGTTCTGATCGTAAAATTGTAATTGAAGTTAAACAAAATTGTGAAGGTGATTATTTACAGAAACAAACTATTACAACTGATATAATTGAAAACGCTGAAAAAAAAGGGAAATTAGAAGGAATACAAGAAGGAAAGCTGGAAACAGCAAAAGCCATGCTTAATGATGGACGATCAATTGATAAAGTTATTTTATATACTGGATTACCAAAGAATATAATTGAAAATTTAAAGAATTGTGTTTAAAGAGCTTTATAATCTTAATTTTAATCCTGTTTAAGCTTTTTAAAAGATTATAAATGACTTAATAGGAGGAATAAATGAGTACTCAACAGATTTTAGGAACAGCACCAATACCAAAATTATTATTTAAGTATTCTTTGCCAGCAATTATAGGGATGATGGTTAATGGGTTATATAATGTAGTAGACCGTATGTTTATTGCAAATATACCAGATGTAGGACATTTAGCAATTACAGGATTGGGCGTTACAATGCCCATTATGACAATTTTATTAGCGTTTGGAATGTTGATAGGAGTTGGATCAGCCTCAAATATTTCCTTAAAGATGGGAGAAGGAAAGCCCGAAGAAGCACAACGAATTTTAGGTAATGCAATATCTTTATCTGTTATTGCAGGAGGAATTTTAAGTGTTCTTGGACTCATTTTTGTAAATCAGATACTTACTTTATTTGGAGCAAGTGCAGACAGCTTAATTTATGCAAAAGAATACATAGACATAATTTTACTTGGGGCTATATTTAATATTTTAGGATATGCATGTACTTGCTTAATACGAAGTGACGGAAATCCAAAGTTATCAGCCATAATTATGGGTGTAGGTTGTGGATTAAATATAATTTTAGATGCAACATTTATTTTTGGATTCGGTTTCGGTATTAAAGGAGCAGCTTTTGCAACAATAATTTCACAAGCAGTGACAGCAACATGGGGTTTAGGATATTATATTAGCCAAAAATCAAACTTAACTTTTAATAAATCAAATTTAAAACTACATAAAAATTTAATATTATCAATTATAGCAATAGGAATGGCACCATTTTCTATGCAAATGGCAGCAAGTGGCGTACAGGCAATTTGTAACAATTCATTAAGACTTTATGGTGGAGATTTAGCTATAGGAGCTATGTCTTCAATAAATTCAATTATTATGATGATTACCATGCCAATTTTAGGGTTAAGCCAAGGGTCACAACCAATTGTAGGATTTAATTATGGTGCGAAACAATATGATAGATCTACTACAACTTTAAAATTAGCAATGACATGTGCAATAACATTTTTAACTTTTGGAACACTAATTATTCAGTTGTTTCCAGAAGTTATAATCGGTTTATTTTCTGGAAATAATCCTGAATTAAGCACAATAGCAATAGATGGTATACAAAAATATACACTAGCGTTGCCTTTAATACCAATTTCTATGTTAAGCTCACAATATATGCAAGCTATTGGTAAAGCTAAAATTTCACTAGTGTTAGCTTTGCTAAGACAAGTAATTGTATTAATACCAATGTTAATTATTTTGCCAACATTTTTTGGCTTGAATGGAGTTTGGTATGCTCAACCTATTTCTGATATCACTACAGCAATAGTTGCAAGTATATTTACTACAGCTGAATTAAAAAAGCAAAAATTAGCTATGCAACAAATAAATACTGAATTAGAAAGTATTAATTTAGAAACAATAGCACAAGAAGCATAAAAGTTAACCCTCTAGAGTTGTCTAGAGGGTTTTTAGTGATTTATAAGTTTAAATCTACAGGTAGGTTATCAAAAATAATAAAAAGATTACAATCTGTTAAAATTTTTATTAAATATTGTATATTAGTCACTATTTATTTCTAAATAGCTACTCTAATTGGGTGTAACCCTACACCGCATATCCCATCTGCTTAAGCATTAGGGAATACTAGTTGATTTTTATACTTATTTTTATAGCCTTTAGTCGTTAGACTTCTATAGTTACTAATAAAAATTAAAATTACCAACCACATTGAATATTCGCAATTGCTCAGAAGTTTTACTCTAAAATGTTTGCTTTTAGAAACCACTAATATTCAGCTGTTTATATAATAATTGCCATAAAACAAATTATATAAATATTATTTGTAAAAAATATCAAATATATTATACAGATTTCTGTACTATATATTATGCTTGAATTAATTGTAGCACAGTGTTTGGTAATTCATTAGCTTTTGAAAGCATCGCTGTTGCACTTTGTGTTAAAACATTTGTACGAGTGTATTCTGCCATTTCCTCTGCCATATCAGTATCTCGAATTTGTGAAAGTGAAGTTGTCATGTTTTCTTCAGACACACCCAAGTTTTCTACAGTGTGTTCAAGACGGTTTTGATATGCCCCCAAAGCTGAACGGGTTGAAGAAACTTTATCAATAGCTTCATCAAGAGCCCCAATAGCATAATGTATAGAATCCTCCTCTGTAAAATCTAATCCCGCTCTGGTAATATCAATACCTACTCCTTCTTCAATATTAGCAGCCGCACCATATCCAGGTGTTCCTGGACTTGCACTAAGCCCTAGTTTTTGTGAAGACAATGACTCTAATCTTACCTCTAATAACTGGTTTGCGTTTGCTCCAATTTGAATATTTATATTAGTTTTTGGTATTCCACCATTCGGTGCTATCATATAATTACCTTTACTACCTCTTTCTTTAGCTGTAAATATATTACTTCCATCAAAATTAAAGTTATCAAACCCTGGAGATGTATCATAATTAGTTAACACATCTTTTGTTGTTCCTGTGTCCACTCCGTTTACATCTATTGGCACAGCAGAACCTTCATATGGCGCAAGACTTGAATCATAAAATTCAAATACAACACCATCAATAGTAAATCCTGCCCCTTTTGGTCCTGTAGGAAGCGTTACTTCATATTGAGCATATTCATCAAGTGTAACAAGTCTTAGTCCATCAGTTTCTAAATCTGCTATTTGATTTCCATCTTTATCCACAGTTCTTTTTAATTCCATCTTAAAACCATCTACCTCAGCAAGTGGTGTTCCTCCATTAAGTAAAGGCATTTGGTTAAACTCTGTATTTCCTGCTGTTATGTTAATTTCTGAAGTAAGGTGATCAATTTCTTTTTGAATTTGAGCTCTGTCAACTTCTCCATATGTACCATTTGCTGACTGAATTGCAAGCTCTCTCATACGTTGCAACATGTCATGTACTTCATTTAATGATCCCTCAGCAGTTTGTATCATGGAAATTCCATCCATTGCATTGTCATTCGCTTGTTTAAGTCCTTGAACTTGTGTTCTCATTTTTTGAGAAATTGCCATTCCTGCAACGTCATCTGCAGCTTTATTGATTTTCAAACCTGAAGATAATTTTTCAAGAGATTTATTTAATGCCCCTGTGTTTTGGTGTAAAGCATTTAATCCTTGTAAAGCTGGTATATTACTATTAATTTTCATATTTTATACTCCTCTTCTAAAATTTTATTCCTACAAAATTATATCGACTAGTTACAATATATATAATAGTATTTTTACAAAATTTAACTTTTTTTGATTGGATCAATTTTAGATATATAATATGCAAATTATATAATAATATTATTAGTGTATTATACGCATAAATTATATAATAATAAAAGTATCTCTAGCGTTAATCACTAACCATTTAGTTAGTGATTAATTGAATAATATACAAAATATTTTTAGTCTCTATATTTAGAATTTAAAAGAATTAACATTAAACAAGAACTATACGCAAAACTTTTTATTTATTATTTACATGCATTAACAAAAGCATTAAACAATGGGTACATATCTTTTGAATGCATAGCCATAATTTCAGGGTGCCATTGCACACCAATACAAAATGGTAAATTAGGATTTTCTATAGCTTCAACAACATTATCCTTTGTGGTGGCACTAATGATTAAATTATCGCCCAATTTTTTCAAAACTTGATGGTGAAAACTATTGGTAACAAACGTATCTCCTAGCAACTCTTTTATTTTAGTATTTTTTCTTGTATATACTGTATGGCACAAATCGCTTCGATGCCCAGATTGCATGTGCATATTTGTTTCTCCTGGAAAATATTTAATGTCTTGATAAATAGTGCCATTATAAATAACATTTAAAACCTGCATGCCTTTACAAATTCCTAAAATAGGTTTATTTAAAACAATTCCTTGCTTTCCTAAAAAAATATGGTAATTATCTAATTCCTCATTATAATTTCCAAGCCCTTCTTTTGGTTCTTCTCCGTATAGTAAAGGATAAATATCATCTCCTCCACCAAGCAAAATTCCATCACATAAATTTGCTTGGGAACAAATTTGCGATTTTCTACTTGTGGGTGGCAACAAAATAGGAACTACACCCATTTGAAATAAAATTTTACAGTATTCCTCATTTAGATTATAAATTTGTTTACTAAAATTATTAGAAGAAACTATATTATTATTTACTGGAATCCCAATTATAATTTTTTTCATATATTTACATCCTTTCTATTTATTAGGTCTTGTTAAGTTAATTTATGTTAAATTTACTTTATTTTGGCTGGTAGGTACAGGGCATTCGCATTTTAACTTAACAGTTTTGCTTATTATATAATTATTATATGGTTGATAATATAAAGAGGTGTTATAGTAACGCTGGAATATTTTAAGTGATGATATTTACAACTATAAAAAATGTGCTGAGTTATTTAATAATATTCATGACCAAATTTGTTATTGTTTATAAGTACAAGTTAAAAATATATTGTCAAAAAACATAATGTATAGTATAATTTTATGGAAAAATAAATTAACATATTGTGTTTCATGTATGAAATTAATGTCATTCATTTACTGATTAATATTCAATATATACTTTGTATATTACAAGTGAAACTTCGGAGCTGTTAAGTTAATTGTTTTAAGAATAGGTTTTTACCAACTTTTAAAGTGGAGAGCTGCCCCGAACTCAATATAAATGACATTATAAGGTTTTATGAGCACAACATTATACACAAGGAGAAAAAAACATATGATTAAAAAAATTATTGCTACACTCTTAAGTTTAACAATATCAGCTACACCAATTTATGCTGCTGAAAAAGTTGTCTTTAGTGATATATCTCAACATTGGGCAAAATCTAATATTGAGTCATTGACATCCAACAACATTTTAGGAGGCTATCCAGATGGTACATTTAGGCCAAATGAAAAACTTACAAGAGCTGAATTAGCAGCTTGCTTAAAAAAGATATTTAATATTCCTATTAATATAGAAGGAAAAGAATATTATGATGTTGAAGATGGCCAATGGTATAGTGACACAATTGAAACAGTTATGCACTTTGGACTTATGAATGATTACGGCAATGAATTTAAGCCAAAACAACCAATCACTAGAGAAGAAGTTGCTTATGCAATTGTGCAGGCTTTTGGAATGAACAGAGAATACATAACAAGAATTAATTCATCTACAAAATTTACAGACAGTGACCAAATATCATATTGGGCAAGAAGTGCAGTTGATATTTTGGCTACAAAAGGGTTTCTTATGGGTGACCCTGATGGAAAGCTTCGACCACAATGTCAAATGACACGAGCCGAAGTTACAATATTGCTTGACCGAGCTATAAAGGAAAGCGGATATAGCTATCCCCGGATGAATATGGATAAAAACGAAGTTGCAGAAAATAAACATGAAAAAGTTAAAATTATAAAGTATTATAAGGATAGTATTGTTACCAAATCTTCCAGTATATCAAGATGGAATTTTTTAGCAAAACGCACTATATTTGAAAAAAATGATATACTACATACTGTTGATATCAATGATAACAAAATTATTATTAATAAATTTAATATGACAACACTTGAAAAAGTAGGTACAATATATTTAAACAAGTCATTGCCAATATATGGGGGCTTTTTAGCAACAGAAGATTATTACTTTGTAATATCAGGACAAAACGTAAGGACAACAGAAGAAGGATACAAGGATAAAGAAGTAATCAATATAGAAAAATATGATAAAAACTTTATTTTAAAAGGAACAACATCTATTAAAGCAGGTGAGATATCTACAACTAAACCTTTTGATGTTGGAAATGTGGCTATGAGCTTAGACAACGATAAATTAATTATACATACTAGCCGAACTATGTTTGATGAAAATAATATGCAAAATCCTCAAGTGCAATTAACTATTCTAATTGATATAGATATGATGGAATATGAAAATTCATATCTGGAAGAGGTCCAAATAAACTATGCACATCCTTCGTTTAATCAATTTGTTAAATTTGATGGCACACAACCAATCTTGCTTCATCACGGAAATGCACAGCCAAGAGGAATATCAGTTACTAAATATGGCGCAAACGCTAGACCTATATTTGAAATCCCTGGTACAAAAAAAGCATCTCAAACTGGCCTTACTGTTGGTGGCTTTGAAATTTCGGATAATAAATATTTAACAGCTATAAATCGAATTGATTATAATTTAGCAAAAGGATTTTCTAATTTTGTAATTGAAGGATTAAAAAAGCAAGAACGTGATGTAGTTTTATTAATCACTGATAAAAATAAGAAAACTACAAGGGAAATTAGGTTAACAGATTATGTTGGAACAAATTCAATGGGCAGCACTCCAAAGCTTGTTTCGTTGGGAGAAAACAAATTTATGGTTTTGTGGATGGAATTTGCTAATGCATATGGATCTGAAGTATTAAGCCAGAGTTTAAAATATATTATTATTGATGAGAATGGAAATAAGTTGAGTGATATAAACACATTTGAAGAAGGAAAACTTTCTGTATATGTTCAACCTATTGTAAAAAACGGAAAAGTTATTTGGGTAGCGGGAGAGTACTATTATTCAATTCAATTATAACATTTGGGTTTGTAAATAGTTCAAAGTGCAATTATAGACAATAAAATTGAAGGGGGAGTATTTTTGGATAATTTTTTATTAATTTTAGAATTAATTGGTACAGTTTCTTTTGCAGTATCAGGAGGAATGGTAGCGATACATAAGAAAACAGATATTTTTGGAGTACTATTACTAGCTGCAGTTACAGCTGTTGGTGGTGGGATTACTAGAGATGTTATATTGGGAAAAACTCCACCTACCGCTTTTATAAATAAAAATTATGTTTTAATAGCACTAGCCACTGCTTTTGTTTTATTTTTTATTGCAAAAACTAATCAGAAAAAGTATCAACAGTATGAAATGCAAATTTTTATTATTAATAATATTTTTGATGCTATTGGCTTGGGAATTTTTACTGTGGTTGGAGTTCAAGTGGGGCAACAAGCTGAACAAGGAGAAAATCTATTTTTCTGTTTATTCCTTGGAGTAGTAACTGCAATTGGTGGTGGAATGATTAGAGATTTAATGCTAAAAGAAGTTCCTTTTGTATTAGAAAAACAGGTATACGCTGTTGCCTGTCTGTTAGGTGGAGCGAGCTATTGGTATCTAACAAAATTTTCTGCACTAGAAATTGACGTTATATCAGTGATAAGTATTATAGTTGTGTTTACCATTAGAATGTTAGCAACAAAATATGAATGGAATTTGCCAAAGGCCATTGAATAGTTACTGATAAGTTCCTATATGGATCATTATAAAATATTCTCATCAAAAACTATGTAGCAACTTTATCTTTTATCTTAGGCTGTTGAAAAATTATTCACCAGCCTATTTGGCATATCCTTTTAGAAATTGCCACCTTCATTTAATTATTTAATCTTCAACTATGATTTTATTTTTATGAAGCATATCAAATTTACTTGGAGTTCTATTACTAACCAAATTTTCTTGTTGATGTAGAATATTAACAAGAAATTATTTAAAAGTCAAATTTCAAAAAAATGTTTGTGCATTATAACAGTATATTAAGTTGATAAAAAAGTAAAAAGCTAAAAGATTAATGAGTAGAGCCAGTGAGCTGCAAAAGTTAGAAGAGTGGTGTTAAGTAAAAAGCCAAGCGATTAATGGAGATGAAAAAGGTAGAAGAGGAATATTAAGGAAGTAAAGGTGGGATAGCGGTGTTAGATTATAACTCTTCAAGCATTTTAAGTTATGTTCATACGTGTGCAATCAAGTATATTTGTCTAAATACAGATGCAAATTATTTTTTTAAAAATTTTAAAAAAAAACACTAAAGTTTTGTGGGACGAATATCGATATATTATTTGTAGATACAAAATGTATAGATATACAAGTATATTAGTAATAAAAAATTATATTTAATCGTTAAAAGATACCTATTGAAGTGGGAATGTTTGAATATAGATATAAATTGATTTTTTTTCTAAAAAATACTAAAGTTTTGTGTGACGGATATCGATATAAATTGTAGATACAAAATGTATCAAAACATAAATATTTAACAAAATATTTAAAGCCAAATATCTAAGAAACAAAAAACATTAAAATGTTGAAAGCCAAATATCTGAGAAACGAAATATAAAAATAATATCTAAGAACTAAAATATAAAAATAATATGTGAGCAACAAAAGAAATATTTAAATTATGATAAGGATATCGAATATAATTCAAGGAGGATTTAACATGGTAGTAAACACTAATTCACTTTCTTTAAACGCGCACAGAAATATGGGATCAAACACAACTCAATTAGGTAAAGCTTCAGAAAAACTATCTTCAGGGTTAAGAATTAACCGTTCAGCAGATGATGCAGCTGGGTTGGCAGTTTCTGAAAAAATGAGATCACAAATCAAAGGGTTAAACCAAGCAAACAGAAATGTTCAAGATGGTATTTCTTTTGCACAAACTGCTGAGGGTGCACTTGATGAGGTAAGTGAAATGCTTACACGTGCGAAAGAATTAGCAGTTCAAGGTTCAACAGGTACTTATACTGATAGTGAAAGAGATAATATTAAATCAGAATTAGAAGCATTAACATCGGAAATTGATAACATTGTTAATACAACACAATTTAATAATATTGGTATAACTACGGCCGTAAAAGTTGCATCCGGACATGATGGTTCTGTAGAGATAGAAATTCCAGCAGTAGAGACAGGGTTTATCAGTACTTTAGATGGTCTGGTTAGTGCTTTTTCGGATACAACTGGTGATGGTGCTAAAGCTTTAGCTGATGGGTTAGCTGATATAATTGACGATGTAAGTGCTAATCGTGCTACAATTGGGGCAGTACAAAATAGACTTGAACATAGTTTAGAAAATCAAAAAGTTACTGCTGAAAATATAACCACATCTGAATCTCGTATTCGTGATACAGATATGGCAGCTGAAATGATGAACTTTACAAAATTCAATGTATTAAATCAAGCTGCTCAAAGTATGATGGCACAAGCAAACCAAATTCCAAACCAAGCGTTAGGATTACTTGGATAGTATATAAGTGTATTAGATATATCTCTTTTAGGCGAATGCTTAAATGGATATATAACTATAAAAAACTTCTCTTTTTTAGGCAAATGCTTAAAGAGAGAAGTTTTTATATATTCCAGAAATCTGTAAATATAGTATATAAACAGCGGAATATAATCTTAACCATTTGGAGTGCTGCTTTAGATCTTATGGGGAAGCTGAAGGTTGACCTACACCATTCAGCTTATATAGTAATATTCGTTAGTGCTTATTTTTTGAGTGTTCATATACACATCATATTTTAAATATAAATACAAGGGTTCGTAGGAATATTTAATTTTATGGGTATCAATTTTTATATCTACATTTCCAATCTCAGTATACAATCTATATTGCCAAGGTTTGTTTTCTGCAAATATTAAAATATTTTTTGAAACATCATTTTCTTCTTGGTTTATTTCAACTTTTTCATTTTTAATTTTAATATTTATCTTAACGCCCTCGTGTTCATATCTAATAAAAATTGTATCGTCTTTTTTTCCTATTTTAGCATCTACTGCGTATTTATGTTCCTCTTGAAAATCTCTATAATTTTTTACTTCTTTAATATTTAGTTTAATTTTATCCATGGTTTAATCCTTTAAGTTTTTCAGCTTTAGCAATAACATTTTTCAATTTCAACAGTAGTAACTTTCCCTATAGGGCATCCCAAGAACATTTCTGCTGTTTGTTTCATTCGGTTTGCTTGGTCACTAACATAAAATGAATATGTGGCGTTAGTGTGGGATTTCAAATCCATATTTTCTAAGATTTCCCCAATTGATCTGGCAACTTCAATTGCAGGATTTATAAGCATAATATCTCCTACAATTTCTTGAATTACTTCTTTTAACATGGGGTAGTGTGTGCAGCCTAAAATTAATGTATCAATATCTTCTTGAATTAAATCATGTAAATAGTGCGAAGTTATTAAACGTGTAACAAGATGATTTATCCATCCATCCTCTACTAAGGGTACAAACAAGGGGCATGCCTTTGAGTATACCTCAAAATTTGAATTGTTTATCCTTAATAAATTTTCATATCTATTACTATCAATTGTTGCTTGAGTACCAATAACTCCAATTCTACCATTGACAGTTACAGTTGAAGCCATTTTCACTCCAGCATCAACAACCCCAACAATATTAATCTTTGGGAACATAGCTCTTAGTTCACTTATACAATTTGAATTTACAGTGTTGCACGCAATTATAATTGACTTTACATTTTGCTCCAGTAAAAACTTTATAATTTGTGATGAAAATTTTGTAACAGTATCTTTAGATTTGCTGCCATATGGTACACGAGCAGTATCTCCAAAGTACACAATTGACTCTTGAGGAAGTTGTCTCATCACTTCTTTTACAACAGTCAATCCTCCAACTCCAGAGTCGAAAATCCCTATTGGTCTATTCATAATAAATACTCCTTAATTAAAAATCTCTATGACATTATAGTAGGGTATATTAAGGGGTGGCAGTGGGAAGGCTCTTTAACCCATCTGCCAATATATTGACTATATAGTTGCTAGGTTTAAAAGCTTGTTTACAAGTTGCTTGATATCTATTCCTTCTGCATCAAATAACATGGGATACATGCTTATTGAAGTAAACCCTGGCAAAGTATTAATTTCATTAAATATAACTTCATTATCTTCTGTAACAAAAAAATCAACCCTTGATAACCCTTTGCATTCTAAAGCTTTAAATATTATTTTAGCATATTCTTTAATTTGATTTTTTGTATTTTCTGGTAAATCTGCAGAAATAATAGTTTTTGAATCTGTATTATTATATTTGGCTTCAAAATCATAAAATTCTGCAGCTGCTAAAATTTCTCCAACTCCAGAAACCTGCAAATCTTTATTGCCTAAAATAGCAGTTTCAACCTCTCTACCAATAATTGTTTCCTCTACTAAAACTTTATTATCATGAAATAAAGCATTTTTAATTCCTTCAATTAGTTGGTATTTATCATGTGCTTTTGAAATTCCAACTGAGGAACCAGCATTTGCGGGTTTTATAAAGTATGGGTATCCAAATGCACTTTCAATTTTTTGTATAGCAGCCTCTATATCTTCATCTTCTTTTACTATAACAAATTTTGCTTGTGGAATTCCAGTTTCCTTTATAATTATTTTTGTAAAGGCTTTATCCATTGAAACTGCAGAAGATAACACCCCACAACCAACATAGGGAATTTGAGCTAATTTGCACAGCCCCTGTATTGTTCCGTCTTCTCCATATTTTCCATGAAGAACAGGAAAAACCTTGTCTATTCTAATTTTTACAACTTCTTCATCTTCACGAGTCAAAATCAATCCACCATCAGTAGCATCTGGACTTAAAACACATGATATGCCCTTGTTTATCCAAACGTTCTTTGTAAAATCAACTTTTGGGTCTTTGTCTAGTAACCATTTACCATTTTTAGTAATGCCTATTGGATATATATCATACTTTTCTTTATCCAAATTATTAAAAATAGTTGTTGCTGATTTTAAAGAAACCTCATGTTCAGATGATTGACCTCCAAATAAAAGTAAAATATTTTCTTTCATAAATTTCCTCCAAAATTATTTTTATCTATATATTTATATGCAACATTTTTATAATTACATCACTTTACAAGTAATAAATACCAGCTACTAAAAGTCTTGAAAATAAAAGATTTTAAAATTCTATTACATTCAAGACTTTTATATTTGTTTCCATTTATTTAAACCATTGTAATAGTTTAAATCTAATTTGATATGGATGTTCTACTTGGTAAGATATAATCTTATATTGTTCTTCGTTTAATGTGTGCAGCAATTCTTTACCTTCTAGTGACTCAAAACCAGTAGCAGCATCGACATAACATAAAGGAGGGTACATTACGCACCACCAATTTTCACCTTCTGCCTCCCCTATTAAAATACGACAAGCTTCATAAGTACCAGCAGGAAAAACAATATCGCCATATGATTTAGTGGGAAACTTTGTTTCGGCAATTTCTATATGTACTTTATAATCTTTTCCCCAGTTATTTATGACTCGCTTTGAGATTTGTTCTATATTCTTGAAGTTCTGACTAATAAGTTCACGGCTCTCTTCAATTGAAGTAGCTTGTCTAAGTTTTGGCTCCATAAAAGCTAAAACTGCATCACGTACAGTTTCTTTTAATAACTGATCTTGTGAAGTATTGCTGTTTGCTAATACATGAAATCTAAGAACATCTTTTCTTAAGATTTCGCTGGTCTTTTTGGCAAATGAATTTGTTCCAACTACTAAAGATAAATTTAATAATATTGCAATAACTGCTAAGTTTAATAAATTATGTATAATTCTCATGAGCTACTCCTCTTCTCCTTTAATTTAATCTAATTAAAGTATAGACAGCAAAAAAAAATTTATACATATTTCGAAATTTTTTTTTTAGGCTACAGACTATTCTTTGCATATCGCCTTCTAATAAAATTTCCTTTAATTAAGTTAATAATTCATTTAGTACATTTAACTAACAAGTAATTTGGGTTAAAAGCCATGCTCTAAAAATTAGTTACTTATTCAACACTGTATATAAATATAATTTAGCATTACTTGGAGCGAACTCTATGGAAATATAATTTAAGCATATTACATGACTAAAAATATTTATCCATGCAATATAACTTAAATTATACACATCAAACAGTATTTTTTACTCTGACACTCCCAAATCTTTTCCAAGGTTTGTAGTATAATGCCATTCCACTTTATCACCTTTTTTTACTTTACATAGGTTTGCACAAACTTTTCCGTAGATACCATTTACACTGTACATCCATCCGCTGCCTTTTTCTGCAGACTCTGTTGAGATGCCATTTATAGAAACTACATAAAAATCATCTTTATTTTGTTTAAGTTCATATTTAATCTTTTTTTCATCTAGTGCTTTTTGCAATACAGACCAAGCAGTTGATTGCTCATCAACTTGGATTGCTGTTGGTGGCATTATTTCACCTTTGTTTATGGTTTTTGCATTAACTGATACCATAACTGTATTTTGATCTTGCTGATTTGGTGTTTCAGCATTTTTTTCATCCGTTGCTGGAGCTACTGGAGTTGCTGGAGCTTGAACAGGATTTGATATTGCAGATGTTGAACTTATAGTAAATAACGCCATTGTTAAAATAAATAAACTAAAGTTTTTTTTCATCTAGTTATAGCAAGGACATTCCCACTTTTAGAAGTATCCTTGCATCCTCCTTTCTGTTAATAAACCTTTTCTTATATTCTTCTCTAAAGTTCTTACATCAAAATAGCCTGTGGTTCTTCCAAATATAAATCTTTTTAATAATTTTATAGTTTTTAGTGATTTACAAGGCAGCAATGGTTCGCTGTGCATATTTAATACGTATACTTGGGTTAAGCTTACAAAATCATGTTAACTTCTTCTACTCTAGTAGATGTTTACAGAACCTAGAAATAGGATAAATATTTCAGGGTGGAGTAATAAATAATCAACCAAGCTTTTATATCGTCAGAGTAGTTGATTAGGTTATCAAAAATAATAAAAATTAAAATAGTAAACCACGTTGAATATTCGCAATTAAAAATTGCTCAGAAGTTTTACTCTAAAATGTTTGTTTTAGAAACTGCTAATATTCACTTTTATTATGCCACATAAAAGAAATGTAATACATTTTAAATTAAAAAATACATTTACTTTAACAAAAAAATATAGAGTACTATCCTTTTTATATATACTCTGAAATATTTTTTTGTGGTTTGGAAATCTAAACAGAAGCTTCTCGTTGTGTTCAAATTTAGTTACTGTTAATAAATTTTTCGTTTGCACATCATGCATAATTTATTGTTTTCAAGCTGAATATATATTTATTATGATTTAAATTAATAGTAATAATTGGATAAGGTACAAACATACATTTATTATAGGAAATAATATAAGAGGAGGACTTCTAAGATGGCAATAGAATTAATAAAAAAGTTAATGGATGTGAATGAAG
Organism: Candidatus Epulonipiscium fishelsonii; assembly: GCA_001983475.1. Taxonomy (GTDB): domain Bacteria; phylum Bacillota; class Clostridia; order Lachnospirales; family Cellulosilyticaceae; genus Epulopiscium_A. The sequence goes on from LJHD01000233.1 coordinate 15,505, forward strand.
CAACTCAAAAAGAAACTTCACAAATTGTAAAAGAAAGAGACTTAATTGTTCCTGATGGAAAACCTGATATGCAAAGAGTACTTTTTCTTGATGGAAATTTAAAAATGGATTCATTTGACGTGCAGCAAAATAGAATTATATATAAAGGTGAAGTTGACGTTACAATTTTATACTTGCCTGAGCATGGCAATGGCATTTGTAAAATGAAAGGTTCTGTTCCTATTGAAGACTTTATGATTTTTGAAGGAGTAGACTCTGAACAACGTGTAGAATTTATTTATGATATTGAACATCTTAATTGGAATATATTAAATGAACGAAAACTTAACATTAAAGTTGTTATTGAAGTTGGAGCAATTGTAACCAAAACTAAAGAAATTTATTTAGTTGAAGACTTAAACACAGATATCCCTATTGAGAAAAAAATGAAAGAATTAAATATTATTAGCATGTCACCTGAAAAAGAAGAAAAGATTATTGTTAAAGACGAGCTAACAATTCCATCCAATCAACCATCTATAGGAGACATTTTAAAACTTTCAACTAGTATTAAAGAAGATCAAATCAAGCGTACTGCTGATGAACTTATATTTAACGGAATGGTTGAAGTTGCTATTTTATACCAATCAATTGAAGATAACAATATTAGTGTATATACAAATAAAATTCCATTCTCTGGTGCAGTTGACCTTATAAAGCTTGATGACGAAAAACATTGGGACTGTACTTTAGATGTAGCTCCTACACTTGTTCAAGTCAATCCTGATTATGATGGTGAAGATAGAATAGTTGATATTGAATGTATTGTTACAGCAAAATATACAACTTACAATAATGAGCAATTAGAAATTGTTGATGATGTATATTCACCTGGAAAATTTGTTGGTGAAAATAGCAAGATGGAAAAATATGTTAATCTTGCATTTAAAGATAGCATTTCCTCTGTAACAAAAGAAACCTTAAATATCGATGGATTAAACCCTGATATACATCAAATTTATAATATTGAGCTAAAATCAAAAGTTGATGAAGTAGAAGTTAATGATGACAAGCTAACAATTGAAGGAATTATAGAGGTATTAGTAATTTATACAGATGAAGAAGGCCCAAGTAAAATTATAACATTTATGGACAGCTTGCCATTTAACTTAGAGTTAAATACTAATTTACCTGAAAATGAAGACTACATCATTGATGCAAAAGTTAATCCAAAAGACGTTCAATTGGTATCAATTAACCGTGAAAGTTTAAGCATTGACTATAAACTAGAATACAACTTAAGTATTTATGAAACTAAACAAATTAGCGTTATTGATGAAATTGAAATTGAAGATATGACAAAAGAAACACTTAATGAATATCCAAGCATTATTGTATACACTGTTAAAAACGGTGAAACACTTTGGGATATGGCAAAGAAATTTAATACTACTGTTAGAAATATTGCTCAAGTCAATGAATTTGATGAAAGCTACCTACCACATTCAGGTGAAAAAGTTATTATAATCAAACAATCAAAATTTTAATAAAGCTATGCCTACTTCAAATAGATATTTTGAATAGGCAATTTTTTTTGCTCTAATATAAGTACGTTTACTATATAATAGTATAATAGTTGTTAAGTTAAATGAAAAATTGCTTGATTATAATAATAAGTTTTTATGGGGCATCGTTACTGAACCCCCAGCGTTTTTGGTAGCAATTAACTTAACACGACTATTGTTTAAGGAGAAATGTAATATGACAAGTAAAACTGTAGTTAATGACTTTAAAGAAAAACCTAATACAATAAATCTTACAATAAAGTGTTCTTATGAAGTAGCAGAAAAATTTAAACAACAGGGAAAAGAAAAAGACATGAACCCTGCTCAATTTTTAGAATATCTAATGCAACTTTTACCAAATAAGAATATGAAAGTACATAACATAAATGGAATAAAAATTCCTCATAATAATGGAACGTTAAAGTTTTTCTTAAATGAATTTAATATTTTTAAATCAAAAGAACATTCTTCATTTATACTTGAATTCAATGGAAAATTAATTTATGCTATTTCTGAGATAAGAACACTTCAAAATTTTTCATCAAATAAATTAAAATCAGATTTCAATTATATTTATGATGATAAAGATATAACCGAATACTTTTTAGTGATTTATTATAATATAGATAATAGGAAATATTTTTTATATGACTATATAAACGTAAAATCTAGTCAAAATAATAATATTAACTTAACAGCCTACAGAGGAAAATTTGCAAAAGATTTAAAAGATATAATAAATAAATTAAGTGGTTATATAACAGCTGAAGAAAGTGATCAGATTGAATTTGAATTAGCTGAAGATATTTCAAATAATCCAAAAATGATTGCAAAATATCTTGAATCAAAGTGAAGTACTCAATTTTAAAAACTATGTAACAACAAAAAATATTCCCCATGGGATATCTAAGTACTTATAACTATATTATAATAGATTTAAGATATTTATTTAGTGAAATATTCATCATATTAAATAAATATTCCTCTATTATAATAATTAATTCAATAGATTTTGATGAGTTAAAGCTCTTATATTGTTGACTTTATGTTTTTTTTAAGAGTATAATATAAAAAACGATAATGCGAAAAGGAGAAGAAATGGAGACGATAACACTAAGAGCAAAAGCTAAAATTAATATTAGTTTAGATGTAATTGGAAAACGTGAAAATGGATATCATGATTTGAGAATGATAATGCAAACTATAAATTTGCATGATACAATTTATATTAAGAAAACTAAAAGTCCTAAAATACAAATAAATACAAATATTCCTTGGTTACCAATTGATGACAAAAATATTGCTTATCAAGCAGTTCAAGTTTTTTTAAGAGAAACTAAGTTACCTTATGGAGTATATATTGATATCTTTAAAAGAATTCCTATTTCAGCAGGATTAGCTGGTGGCAGCACAGATGCAGCAGCTGTTTTAGTTGGATTAAACAAAATATTTAAGACTAGATTTAGTAAAAGAAAGCTTATGAAACTTGGAGTACAACTGGGTGCCGATGTACCTTTTTGTATATTAAGAGGCACTGCTCTTGCAGAAGGAATTGGAGAAGTTTTAACGCCTTTACCTCCTTTACCGTATACTTATATTTTATTAGTAAAACCAAATATAAGTGTATCTACCTCGGTAGTATACCAAACACTTTCAGTGCAAAATATAAAAAAACACCCAAAAACTGATGAAATATTAAATGCAATTAAATGTAAAGATACAAAATTTATATTTAACAATATGGAAAATGTTCTTCAAGAAGTAACAATTCCACTGTATCCAGAAATTGAAAGAATAAAAAAAGATATGTTAAGACAAGGGGCCATTGCAAGCATGATGAGTGGAAGTGGCCCAACTGTATTTGGAATATATAAGAATAACAATGAATGTATAAAAGTGGCAAATCATTTTAAAGAAAATTATGGCCTTAAAGAGGTATATGTGACAAGTACATATTATCCTGAGGTTATAAAAGTGAGAGCTTGAGTTCATTTTAATAATAATATGTAATTGTTCAAAAAATGTGTTAATTAGTAAAATTTTAAAAAGTTAAAAAAAGGAGGGAGTTGCCAAATAAAGCTTTGTATATTTAAGTATGTTAATATCCCCATATCTTAGCAAGATTAAATTTTAATGATTCTAAGTGGATAACCCTTTGCACTTCGTTAAAATGTATATTTAGTTGAGGTAGATTGAAAAATTAATATTAGGCTGTTGAATAAATAACTTTTAAAGGTAAGCATTAAGATGAATTATTCAACAGCTTAAATATATGTTAGAGTTTATTTACAAAGTTTTAAATAATATTGGCAACAGTAAACTATGGACATCAATGATTATCAACCACTAAGAAATGTTGTATTTCAGACAATAAGAAAAGCGATTTTAGAAGGCGAACTTCAACCTGGTGAAAGACTGATGGAAACACAACTAGCCGAAAAATTGGGAGTTAGCCGAACTCCTATCAGGGAAGCAATACGAAAGCTGGAGACTGAGGGGCTTATTATAATAACTCCAAGAAAAGGTGCACAAGTAGCTCCGTTTACACAAAAAGAAATTGCAGATGTATTAGAAGTTCGTGGAACGTTGGAAGCATTGGCTGTAAGACTTGCTTGTAAAAGAATAACTCCTAAAAATTTTTTGAAATTAGATTTAGTTATAACTGAATATGAATATGCTGTGCAACACAAAGATGTTAATTTAATGATACAAAAAGATATTGAATTTCATGATATTATATTTGCAGCGACACAAAATGAAAAGTTAATTCAAATGTTTAATAATATTCGTGAACAAGTTCTTAGATATAGAATTACTTATTTAAAGAATGTTACAGATGGTGCACAAGTATTGCTTGAACATAGAGATATATTTAAATCATTGGAATTAAAAAATGAAGAAATTGCAGCTCAACTAATCACTAGACATATTGAAAATCAAAGAGACTCAATATTATATTATATTAGAGAACAAGAAAAAAAAATTAAATTAAATAGTAAAATAGGGTAAATAGCACTAAGTGCTTCTTACCCTATTTTTGACATAAATTTTTCCAATAATTAAAACATCATATATTGATTGTAATCTTTTTGTAAATCATATCTTAAGTAGTCAAAGAAAGAATTTAAAAATGCTGCACAATCTGCATAACTTACATACTTGTCTGGGAATAGATATCCCCCATCAGCAGGGATAATTCCAAGTTTATTAGCTGCATAAATACTATTTTTTGCATAAGGAGATATTTTGCTATCATCTAAAAACGGAGTATAATTTGAATCTGCTCCAAAGCCTAGTCTTTCAAGCCCCAATGCTCTTACATTAAATACATACATTTGCTCTCTATTTAAATATTCGTATGGATTTACTGAGCCACCTTGAATTAATCCCGCATTATATGCTGCTACAGCGTATGGATATAAAGAATGTTCTTCGCTTATATCATTAAATAACCCTTTTGGTAAAGGATTTTTCTTGTCATCTGCCTTAGGCACAGGAATTTGCAACGCCTTTACTAGCATCTCTATATATTCTCCACGTGTAACTGGCTGATTTGCAGAAAAGCCTCTTGGGTTCACATCAAAAACTTTCATACTATACATTCTTTCAACATCAGATTTTGCTGGGTGGCCCATCAATTGGCTTAGTGAAGGAATTGGTAATTGTTCCACCCTTGGAGAATCTTCAACTATAAAAGTTCCAACGGCGTCTTTTTCTTCCAATAGGTCGTTTCCAAGCAAAACATTGTACTGAACAACTCCGCTACCCCTTGCAATCTCTTTATAATTTCCAGCTAAACTAATTGCTTGTGGTTCATTTGATGAATATAACATATCTCTATATGTAGTATATGTTGGGGTTTCTTCGATATAATATTGATTTGTTCCAGTATCAATACTTATATTTCGTCTTTGAGTTTCAGAAGTTGCAAATGCTTGGTCATAACCATATACCCTTGCATCAACTTGCATAGTAACTTTATTGTCTCCGCCTGTAACATCAGTGTAAACTGCATTATAATATACATCTCCACTATAATATGTCACCCCTGGAGCTCTATCTTCAAGGATACTTTTAGAAAAGCTAGATAACTCTTCATCTATAGTATAAGTATTTCCTTCTGCAACAACTGTTTCTGTCCAAGCTGTAATTTCTGAACTCTTAGTTAACTGCTGCGTTCCTATATCGTAAATATAATTTGTATTCAAATCCACCGTTCTTGCTATTTGACTAGTACCATCTTCGCTTTCTGCTGTTATTATGTATGATTCTTTATAACTCCCGATTGGATTTTCCACAAAATCAATTTCCTCTGGCTTTAACTCAATTGTTCCTTCAACTAAAACTGGTTTTCCGCTTAAATATATATTTTCTTTATATGGAAGAGTATATTTTGTTACAGGTTTTGCATCTGGATTAGCTGCTTGTGCAACCGATGTTAATTTATATCCAGGGGAAGTTCCCCCGAAATAGCCTATATCTCCTTGTGCACCATATGCAACATTTGGAGTAAGCGTAATTAAAGATAATAATATTGCTGCTAATTTTCTCATTTTTTTTATCCTCCTATTCAACAGTCACAAGATATCCAGTTAAAGCTAATATATCTTCTTGTGGAACTTCACCATTAAAGTTTTCTTCTAATACATCAGATATACTTTGTTCCATTAAAATATTTATTGTTTCACCAATTTCCAGTTCTTCCCAAGTTACATCGTTTCCGTCTTTTATTACTAGCCCTGAATCGTCCAAAGTTACAGTTACTCCAAAGTTACTTTTACTGTATTCAGTCCATTTATCTAAATGAGGCTCATAATCATACACATCTTTTAAGGAAATTGTGCCTTCTTCAATATCATATATTTCACCTTTAATAACTTCGTTAGTGTATGGCATAGTTGATATGGCAATCGCTTTATCACCAATTGCTAAAATTGTAAATACATCTTCTAATTTGTTATTTTCTATTCCATAGGTTATAAAACTTTCTATTCCATTTTCAAGGAAACCATCTTCGTTATAAAATTTTGTTGCATAGTCTATTGTAAATGTTCTTGGTTGAGGATGATAATACCATTCTGGATAGTTAAATAAAGAAAATGTTTCAACCACAAATTTCTCTCTATCCTCTATTGATTTTATACGACCTCTAAAGATTTGAATATCTCCATTGAATATACTTGGTAAAATATTTGCCATAGCGATTTTTTCGTCAGCAGTAATTACTGCTTGAATTGTATCACCCACCAATATATTTTGTGACTCAACCAATCGATTATCTTTAACAATAATTGCATCGTCAGCTATTATTAAATCTTGCCCTGTTAACAATTTAATTCGGCCTGGTTCCGCTGAAATAATTTCTGTTGGTTTCAAAGTTGTTTGTTTTGCACTTTGAAAATTCGCTTTTATAACATTTTGCTTGCCCATAAATTCCTCAATAGCAACATATGCATACATTCCACCATTTGTTAAATATCTTGCTACATAATCCCAAGAAACTGGTTTACCTATTAAATATGAGCTCATAACAGTGGGGTTTGATGCAAGGGTTAAAATATCTGTGTATGGCCCCCAACCTGATGGGCCTAAGCTTTGGGCATGTGCTAATTTTAATGTTTGATTAAACTCATTAATATGTAGAAGTTCACCACGGAAAATATCTGTTATTACTCGGGTATCTGGGTCAACAACAATTTCTTGAACAACTTCCTCAATAACTCCTTCACCCATAACTTTTTGTGAAACTAAAAGTTTAATCCATTGGCCTGGTTTTAGATTCCCAAGACTATACCATTTTCCTGCTTTTGTAATAGGTGTTTCAAAATATACATCATATAGATGAAGCTGCCCGTTTTCATCTTCCAAAGTAAGGTGTCCCATTTTACCGCTAGTAAAATCCCAAGACTTTATTTTCCCATATCTTAATATGTAATCTGTATATGCACTAATATATGTAACATATCCATCTTTATCGGTTCTTAAATAAATATTATCTCCCACTGCTATCTCCGCAATCGTTTTATCTCTCGGATCATACTCAAAGCTGGGAAACAACTCATCAATATATCCAATTCTATCTTCAAGTTCGTATATATCTTGCTTTTCAACTTTTAATTCATTGGAATAATACTTTGCTGTTATTTCATCCCCGTTACTATCTCTATAAATAAAATATCCAAATAATGGATAATTTGCAATTACAATCCCTTGGTCTTCATATATTGTTCCTTTCTCTATTTCTTTGTATGTTTGCTCATCAAGATATGAGGCAGAAGCAGATAAGGGAGTTAACCCTACTATTAATGCCATACCCCATGCAAAAATGTTCTTCATATTTTTTTCCCCCACTCTCAACTACCGATTTTTATAATTTTAAATCAAAAAACCACTATACCTTTAGGGTGTGTGGTAATTGACATTTATAATATATTTCGGTCAATTTTATTAAAAATATTATTACAAATTAGTTACTTTAACTAAATCATATATTTAGACTATTTTTACTAGTGTATTGTTCCTTAATTGTATCATATATGGGAACTTAAGGCAAAGGTCATTTAATTTTTTGTGGTGATGTAGGAGAGCAGCTCTTTCATGAGTTTCTCTCCCAACCTCTCAAAAATGTTTTAACCTATAAGTACGTTTACAATATTTGTTAAAATTTAAATAAATTTGGTTTTAACATAAATTCTTCAAATGTTTGTTGGTTTTCATCTTTTGGAGACAATAATAATTTTTCAATTCTATCAAGTGGCCATTGTATACCCACAGTTTTGTCATTCCACAAAATTCCTGCTTCATACGCTGGTGCGTAATAATCTGTACATTTATATTGAAAAGTTGCAAAATTTGATATTACTAAAAATCCATGTGCAAATCCACAAGGAACATAAAACTGCTTTTTGTTTTCGGCTGATAAATATACGCTTTCCCACTGGCCAAATGTTGATGAGCCTTCTCTTAAATCAATTGCAACATCAAACACTTCTCCTTCCACTACCCTCACTAGTTTTCCTTGGGTGTGTTTTGTTTGAAAATGCATCCCACGAAGTACTCCTTTTGCCGAGCGACTCTCATTGTCTTGCACAAACTTCATATTTAAACCTATATCATGGAAGTCTTTCTCAGAATATGATTCAAAAAAATATCCTCTTTCATCTCCAAAAATTTTAGGCTCAATTATAACTAAGTCCTTTATTTGGGTTTCTACAATATTCATTTGTCCCATGCTTATATCCTTTCATCTATGATATAATCTTTTAATGCAACGTCCCAATGTCTAAAACTATTTAAATTGTGCAATTTTAACATAAAATTATCTAAACAAGAATATTGAGGTCTTCTTGCTGGTCTGCTAAATTCTTCTGTTGTAATTGGTACAACTTTAATATCAATATTTTCTAGCTCAAATATTTTACAAGCAAATTCATACCAAGAGCATATACCTTCACAAGTAGCATTGTACGTACCATAAAATTTGGTTGGGATTAAATTTTTTATTGCTAATACCAAGTCTTTAGTATATGTGGGGCTTCCAAATTGATCTGCAACAACTTTAATAGTATCATTAGACTTGGCTAAATTTAGCATGGTGTTAACAAAATTGTTTCCATCTCCATAAAGCCAGGCAGTTCTTAATATAAAATATTTGCTTGAAAATTGACGCACTAGTTGTTCCCCTAGCAATTTACTTTTTCCGTAGATGTTTATAGGCTGGCATGGATAATCTTCCTTTAAAGGTAGTAATAATTTAGCATTTTCTATTCTTTCTTGTAATGTGTTTCCTAAAAAAATATCTCCGAATACATAGTCTGTGGAAATATGCACGATTTTAGCTCCAAGTTCTTCGCAAATAATAGCCAAATTTCTTGGGCCAAGAGCATTTATTTTATAAGCCTGTTCTATATCTTCTTCACACTTGTCAACTGCGGTGTATGCTCCACAGTTTATAACTATATCAGGCTTTTCTTCATATAAAACTTTTTCTACTTGTTTAAAGTTTGCAATATCCACAGTATCATAATCCGTCACAAATAAATTATACTCTTCAAGCTGCTTTTGAACTTCTTTTCCCAACTGTCCCTTTCCACCAGTAATAAATGTTTTCATAAAAATCCTCCTGTTTATTCGGTATTGTTAGTTTTTTCTATATTATATTAAAGCAATTTATTGTGATAATATGTTTTAACAGTTCAGGATTTTGTGAAAAATACAAAATCCTATTTTAAATATTTCTTAATATCGGCGTACTGTACACCTCTATTCAGTCAGAGAATATTTTCTCGTTCCACATTTCTAATATAGCTTTTGTCTTTAACATTATAGATTTTTTATACATTAATGTATTGTTTCCACTAAACTTCAGGAAGAAACTAAGTAATGCATTAATATGTTAAAAAAATTTTTTACTTATTTTACTTTTATTAAAAACTGTTGTAAACACTTTCTTTATAGTGTAATAATATTTACAACAAAAGATTAAGGAATAAAGTAATTTTGGTTAAAGCCCCAATTACCTATTTAGTATGCAACACAAAATTATATTTTATACTCTGCGAGCTGCCCGATAATGCTAAAGGATGGAGCTTCTTATTAATAAAGAAAATATACTCTAAACATAAGTTTTAAATCCATCTAAATTATTTATCCAATCTTATTATTTATCATATATGTTTCAATGCCATTTATAGATTGACACTCCCCACGTCTAAAGGCGGGGGATTCTAAAGTAATTAAATGACAAAGTAAAGATATGTTTAATTGCTTTTCTTGTGGTCATTCGGCTTGTGTTAAATTGTATTGCTAGTTGATTTGCAGAAGGAAATGTAGTATTCGGTAAAAAGATTTTTTGAATATTAGATATTATAAGTTCGGCGATTATTTCATACTTAACCATATATATTATAAAAAGTATAGCGCTATCTTTTATAATATAGGTTGTTGAATAATTGATTTAGTACATTTATGTAATAATATTTGTTTAAAAACAAGTAATTTGGGTTCAGGGCAAAGCTCCGCTTTAAAAGTTGTTTACTTTTTTACTCTTGATGAAAAATTAAAGATTTAGCATCATTTATTCAACATCCTATTAAAAAATGTCTTGTGCTTGTAGATTATTAAAATAGCAGCTTTGATTATGGTGCAAAAGTGAAGCTCATGCTGGGAGCGGCCCCTCATTAGGTAATTTTGCACAAACATATTTAGGGACACATGCAAATACTCAGTTTTATGATAGCGGATTTAGGAATAACGTGACGAAAGCTGTTATTAGCAGTTAAATTTAAATATAATATAATGAATATTTATGCAACTAAAACTAGAAAATCTTTATTTTTTTTATCTTTAGTTAATTTAAATAAACTTATTAACATATAATTTATCCAAAGAAATGTTATTTATTTATAAATTATTAGCTATAATTTTCTGTATCACAGATATATGAACAACGTGGCGAAATTTGTTATTCATAATTACGGATTGATTAACAACGTGATTAAATCTGTAATTTTTTAATAAATCTATAAATGATACTGATAAAAGAAGAGAGTGGATCAGGAATTGACTAGCTAAATGAGAATCAGGAAGTGAATAGCTGGGTGAAAAAGTTAAATATAGATTGGAAGTGAATAGTTGAGCAGAAAAGCTAAGTGTAGATTGAAAAGCTAAATATAGATTGGAAGTGAATAGTTGAGCAGAAAAGTTAAGTATAGATTGAAATTGACTAGCTAAATGAAAAAGATAGATATAGATTGGAAGTGAATAGTTGAGCAGAAAAGTTAAGTATAGATTGAAATTGACTAGCTAAATGAAAAAGCTAAGTATAGATTGGAAGCGACTAGCTGAATGAAAAAGCCAAGTGTAGATTGGAATTGACTAGCTATGGGAAAATTCTATACTTCTATTGTTACCTTGTATAGTCTATTTCAAAATATTTTTGCACACTAGAAACATGCCTAAATTACTTTGCCCATTAGTCTTACTCTATTATTTTATAACCTTTACATAACCTGTTTATAATCTCAAATGTACGATTATTATAAGGTAAAGCTATGTTTAGGATAAATAACTTTTATTATCCAAGGTTTATTTTGGAGAGATTATAAACAGTATTATATACTAAGGTCCCTGGCCAAGGGTTTTTCCTTTGGTACTAAAGCATATTTTGCTTTTAAATCACTATTTCTTATCACATTTACAATACACTTTCTTTTTATCACATTTACAATTTTTTTGTTGTTAAGTGTTTGCTACTTATTCTTTCACGTCTGTTCTACTACTTATTTTTTCGCTCAATTGCTACTTATTTTTTCGCGATTACTCTGCTAATTGTTTTTTTCACATAGCCTAACCATTAAAGTATATACCCATATATAATAAAACACAACTGGCAAAATAACCTAATATATTTATTCCCCATAGTAAATTATGTCCAATATAATTGATATTACTAAAAAATGCATATTTATACACATTTGTGCAATTTGTACATGCCACTGAAGTGATTCCAACTTTAGTTTTTATTATAGCAAAAAAGAGCGAACATTGTTCGCCCTTTTTAAAGTCCTAGCTTGTCGCTAATACTATTCATTGCCTCTAGTGATAGCTTAGCAAAATCTGCAAAAGGAATACCTAGCTCTTCAATACTCATCATTGCCTCACGATTTGCACTAGCAGCGAAAGATTTCTCTTTCATTCGTTTTGTAATGGATTTAACTTTTACACTACTTAGTTTTTTATCTGGGTAAATTAGAGCAATTGCTGTTATGAAACCTGTAATTGGATCTGCAGCATATAGTGCTTTGTCCATTAGGCTTTTACGTTCTGTTCCGTTAACATCTCCGTTGTGAGATTTTATTGCTTGCCAAACGTATTCATTCCCTAAACCATTTTCTTTCATTAGCTCAGCAGATTTTAAACCATGATATTTGGTTTGCTCAGGCTTAGTTTTATAATCTAAAATGTCAATGTCAATATCATGAAGAAGTCCAGCTAAGGCCCAATCTTCTTCTTTTTCAGGTTCTAATCTTTGAGCCAAAGCTCTCATAACTGCTTCTACGGCATATGAATGTTTAATTAAGCTGTCTGTTTGCAGACATTTTACTAATAAATCTTTTGCTTTCATTTTAATTTCTCCCTTGTATTTTTTTTAATATTGTGTAGATTAATTTTAGAGTACTATCCTTTATAAGTAGCTAAATTTGATTATGGTGGGAAGCTCCCCAAACCTTAGGTGTAGTATATTTAAAAAGCGAATTTCTTTATAGTGCAAAGTAAAACCACGATTACAAACCACACGCTTTAAAAATTACTTTTTTACTCTTGAATGGTGAGAAAGACTCAAACCTATCATAAAGGTATAGATTACTTTTTGCTAATAATTAAATAAAATGTTGGCATTAACAGTAAAACTAAAACTGTTGAAGTAAGAAGCCCTCCAATGATAATAATGCCCATACCTTGAAGCATTTGAGAACCTTCTCCAATACCCAAAGCTAATGGAATCATTGATAATATAGTAGTTGCTGTAGTCATTAAGATTGGACGCATACGCATTGAACCACTTTTTACCAAAGCTTCTTCCAAATCCATTTCTTGTTTAAGAGTATTTGCCGTATCCACAAAAAGTATTCCATTGTTTACTACTATACCAGCAAGCATTAATAATCCAACTAGTGCAACCATTGTTAAGTCTTGCCCAGAAGCTGCAAGCAAACCAAAAGCCCCTATAGCACTAAAGGCTACACTTGTCATAACCATAACAGCAAACCTTATTGATTCAAATTGCATAGACATAACTACGAACACTAGAAAAACAGCGGTTAAAACAGCGCTACCAATAGTTGCCATTTCTCCGTCAAGAGGGTCTTTTACCAGTTGTTCAGTTACTTCAACAATACCATTTTCTGGCATGTTATCTCTTAATTTTTGTACTTCCGCTTCAACATATGGCAGATATTGCTCTTGTGTAAACGCTTTTAAGTCAATGTTGTATGCCCCATCAACACGTTGAATGGATTGTTCAGTATCTTCAAAAACTATTGTCGCTACATCTCCCAAAGTAATTTTTCCTTTTGGGGTTTCAATTGCTAAAGATAATAGCTTGTTAAAATCATCATATGCTCCTTCAGGATAATTGATAGTAATATCATACTCTTTACCTTGAACTTCAAGTGTGCCAACATCTATACCATTGTTCATTGAATATACAATTTGAGAGATATCACTAACTTGTAGGCCATAAAAAGCAGCTTTAATTGGATCGATATCTAGCTTTGCTTGTGTTCCACCAGTCTTTAAAGTTGATGTAACCTTTGAAACCCCTGCTATTTTGTACATTGCATCTTGAAGTCTATTTGCCTCGGATTTTACCATATCATAATCCACACCATAAACTGAAATACTTGCTTTTGGCATATCTGAGCTGCCACCAGAAATATCCCTTGTAGTAATTGAAAAATCCATATTTGGTACTGAGTGAAAAATTAAATCATATTCTTCGGTTATAGGTGTAGTTGCATATCCTTCAGCTATATACGCTGTAAGATTAACAGTATTTCCCTCAATAGTAATACTATAGTCTTCAATTCTTAAATCATTTGCAATTTGTTGTTCTATATCAGAGATAGCTTGGTTTGTAAAATTAATATCTGTTCCTGCTCTAAAGTCTACTTTAATATCCATAATTCCTTGGTCTACAGAAGGCATCATTTCAATTGAAATCATAGATACTATATAGCCAGCTCCAACTAAACTAGCTATTGATATTAATACAACTAAAAATTTGCGTTTTAATATTTTACGAATAATTTTTTCGTATGCTTCTTCTAAGAAATTCATTAGTTTATTTAATGGAGCGGTATTTTTTTCAATGGGTTGTAATTTGAAGTATACCAGAGGAATAATGGTAACAGCAACTACAAAAGATGCTACCAAAGCAAATATAATGGTAAACCCTAGTGAAGTAAACAACTCTCCTGATAATCCGCTTAGCATGGTAAGCGGAACATATACAACAACAGTTGTTATTGTGGAAGCAACAACAGAACCACCAACAACTTTTACCCCATCAATTGCTGCATCATAAAAACTTTTATCTTCGGTTTTAGATTTAAAAATACTTTCTAAAATTACAATTGCATTGTCAACCATAAGTCCAATGGAGATTACTAAAGCACCTGTTGTAATTAAATTAAGATCGAAATTTGACATCCCCATACCAATAATAGTAATAAGCAATGAAGTTGGAATTGAGCTACCAACAATTAAACTTGCTTTTAAATCGCCTAAAAACATGTACAAAATAAACATACACATACCAATACCCATGACTAAAGTAGAGCCAACAGACTGCAACGATTCATATATACCGTCTGTTGTATTTGAAACAACTTCCATTTGTACATTAGGATAAGCAATGCGTAGTTCGTTGAGAATATTTTGAATTTGTCCTGTGACATGTGGAACATTTGCATCTTGAGTTGCTTCAATACTAAGACCAATATTTTCAATGCCATTAACTCTACTGATTGTTTCTGCATCTGTTGGCACAAAACTAACGCTTGCTATATCTTGTAATAAAATAGTGCTTCCATTGGGCAAAGTAATGGGTACATGCATTAAGTCATATAATCCTGTTGGTACAGAGCTTGCTAGTACTTGAAAGGATTGATTGCCCTGAGCAATTTCACCTAAAGGCAAAGTATAATTTGCGTTTTGGACTGCGTTTGCTACCATAAAAGAAGACACACCATATTGATTCATAGCAGGTTCGTTTAACAAAATCTCAACATATTGACTTGTTCCTCCAAATATAGTTACATCTCCAACACCTAAAACTGTACTAATTTTAGGTTCCAGAATATCTTCAACAAATGATATTTCGTTTTCACCGGTACTAGAGCGTACAGAGATTTCCATGATGGGAGAATCTGCTGACATTTCTAAAATGATAGGTTCTTCGGCATCTGCAGGTAAATCCAATCTATCGATTTCAGCCTTTAGATCAATATAACATTGGTTCATATCTGTTGAATAGTCAAAATCAAGTCTTACAAAAGAAACATTTTCTTCGGAGGTGGTAATTGATTGTAAAAATCCACTCATATTTTTTCCTATATCTGCAATTGGTTCAGTAATTTCATCTTCGATAACATCTGCTGTTGCACCAGCATATACTGTACTTATTATAAACATAGGTAAAGCTAAGCTGGGCATATAGCTCATTCTAAATCCAGTTAATGAACTTAGGCCAAAAACAAACATCATTACTACACTTAGCATAACTGATACAGGACGTGTCATTGCTATTTTAGTTAGCCACATATTAAGCACCACCCTTTTTCACTGGGGTTCCATCTCGTAGTTGAGAAGACCAAGTTGTAATAACGTTGTCGTTTGGAGTCAGGCCTTCAGTAATAACTATGGTGCTATCATCAAAAATACCTGTTTTAACATATTGCTTTTCGGCTACGCCGTTTCTATCTACATATACAAATTGTTTACCATCTTCAAAATATACCGCTGTATAAGGAATAGTTAAAACTTCACTTACTTTGTGTGTATCAGTATTAACTATAACACTTACACCATTTGGAATTGTACCTTGAGAAACATCAACAGTAGCAACTATTTCAAAAAGAGATGTTTGATGATCCATATTTGGATCAATTTCAAAAATATGCCCACTGTATTTTTGGCTGTCATATGTAACTATTATTTCTTGGCTAATGCTAAGAGTATCTTTGATTTCTTGACTTACATAAAATGTTACTTCCATATTAGTATAATCTGATATAACACAAGCAGCATTTGAATTGCTAACAGGATTATTTTCTTCGACATTAACTTCATCTACAACTCCATTTACAGGAGATTTTACAATTAATTCATTAAGCAAATAATCAGCATTTTCAATACCTATACTAGCGGTATTTAGTTGTTCGGTATATGCATCTTCAATTAAAGGTTTTGAATTTTGTGCAGCTGATAAAGAGAGTTCCACTTGCTTGATTTGTTCATTATAGCTATCTATGGTCATACTTAAACCTTGATTTGCTTGGTCAATTGCTATTTGTGCTTGTTTAATTTGTTCGTCATAGCTATTTCTGGTTAAATTTATAGCTTCTTCTGCTTGACTAATTCCCAAAAGGGCCTGTGAAAGTTGTTCTGCATAACTGTTATTCACCAAGCTAACTGCTTCTTCCGCTTGACTAATTCCTAACAGAGCCTGATCAATTTGTTCTTTGTAAGCTATATGTGTATTTTCGACTGCTTGCTGTGCTTGTTCAACGCCTAACAGAGCCTGATCAATCTGTTCGTCATAAGCACTCATTGCATCATTAATAGATTGAGTGCTGGAAATCATATAGATATCTTCCAGTATTTTTAGTTGGTCTTCAAGCCCTTTTATAGTTTCTTCTGTCAACTCTCCAGCATTATCAACTTGAATTTCAGCATTTTCAAATCCGTCTTCCATCTGTTCAAATATTGCTTCGTTTTGGACTTCTTCAGTTTTTGCTTCAGTATAGTTTTCTTGGGCATCTGCAAAATCTTTTTGAGCATCAGTTGCTTCTTCTGACAATTCAAATAAATCATATGTTGATAAACCTTCAATTTCGGCATAATACATTGCATAGAAAATTTCTGATATACTATTTATTACAGATTGAGGAAATCCGTCTTCAACTGTAAAATTAATTGCATCATTAATATCTACCCCTGCCAAAGCTGGTACAGAACTTTGAAGAAGAGCGTATTTCTCTGCTAGTGTTTTTGCTGTTGAAAGTTTAATTTGTGCATCTTCATAAGCTTCCAAAGCTTCATCTAACAACTTATCTTCATCTTCAGCCGTATTTTTAGCATCATCAAAATCAGTTTTGGCTTCTTCAACATCATCTGAAACCTTGCCAAGATCATCTTCAGCTTGCCGTAGCTGCAATTTAGCATTGGCTATATTGTTTTTTAATGTTTGAATTTGGTTTTCAAGCTCTAGCAGTTGCATATCAATTCCTGCTCCAACAGATTGGTCACGTGATACAATTAACTGATTATATCCTACATTTGCATTATTAGCAACGTTTTCGGCCTGGATTACAGCTTGCTCTTGAGCGACAAGTAGTTGCTCATAGCTTTTATACGCATTATCGACAGTGTTTTTAGCTTGAGTTGTGGCTTGCTCTTGAGAGACAAGTACTTGGTCATATCCTTTTTTTGCGTTGTTTATTGTGTTTTGCGCTTGTGTAAGTGCTTGCTCTTTTGCCAGGACGGCTTGGTTATAGGCTTGATTTGCGTTGGTTATATTGTTTCGAGCCTGAATTATAGCTTGGTCACGTGCTAAAAGTAATTGATTATAAGATGCTTGAGCAGTTTCGATGTCCAGGGTGGCTTTTAATAAAGCTTGGTTTTTACTGGCTTGAAGTTGATTGTAACTAGCTTCGGCTTGAGCACGTGAAAGTGATTGTGTATCGTTTCTCATTGTAAAAAGAACTTCCCCTTGTGTAACGGTATCTCCTTCTGTAACATTAATTTTATCAACAATTCCCATCATTGAAGAAAAGATATAGGTAGTTTCTTTTGGAGACATAGTTCCCATAAAGTCTTCGTTTAAAGAAATCTCTTTATCAGAAGGATGTACAGTTTGAACTATAAGGGATGCTGTTGAAGTAGGTACAACTTCTTTTTGTGAACAGCCTATAAGACTTATACTACATAATAAAAATAAAGCTTTTTTATATATTTTCATTGTTATTCCTTTCTTTAAATATAGTTATCGCACATTATGATAAGGTAAAAATACCGAAGAGCTTTTTCTTCTATTCCTGACGGATTTAGTCACACTACTATATAAAAGGATAGCACTTTACTTATTATAAGGATGACTATTTTCGGCTTGTTAGGTGATAGGTGCTGCTAAAAAAATATTTGTAT
>LJHD01000234.1 GCA_001983475.1 Candidatus Epulonipiscium fishelsonii
AGAGGAGGAAATATAAATGGCAGATTTAAAATTAACAAACATATGCAAAGAATATTCTAATGGATTTAAGGCGGTAAAGGATTTTTGTTTGGATATACAAGATAAAGAATTTATTATATTCGTAGGTCCATCAGGATGTGGAAAATCTACAACTTTACGTATGATAGCTGGACTCGAAGAAATTACAAGTGGAGAATTATATATTGGAGATAAGCTTTGCAATGATGTTGCACCAAAAGACCGTGATATAGCAATGGTTTTTCAGAATTATGCATTATATCCACATATGACTGTATATGATAATATGGCATTTGGTTTAAAATTGCGTAAAACTCCAAAAGAAGAAATTGATAGAAGAGTTCGTGAGGCAGCAAAAATTCTTGATATTGACCAATGTTTAGATAGAAAACCAAAGGCACTTTCAGGTGGACAAAGACAACGTGTTGCTATGGGGCGTGCAATTGTTCGTGAACCAAAAGTATTCTTGATGGATGAACCATTATCAAACCTTGATGCAAAACTTCGTGTTCAAATGAGAACAGAAATTTCTAAATTACATCAAAGATTACAAACTACATTTATTTACGTTACACATGACCAAGTTGAAGCCATGACACTAGGAACACGAATTGTTGTTTTAAAAGATGGAATTACTCAACAAGTCGATTCACCAGCAAAATTATATGCTGAACCAAAAAATCTATTTGTTGCTGGATTTATCGGTTCTCCACAAATGAACTTTATTGAATGTAAAGTAGCAAAAGAAAATGGCCAATTTATTCTTAATTTTGGAAAATCAAAAGTTCCTCTACCACAAAGTAAAACTGAAAAACTAGAAAGTTATGTTGGAAAAAATATAATGATGGGAATTCGACCAGAACACACAGCAGATATGGATACAGTTGTTGAATCTGAAATTTCAAGATATGCAGTTGTTTCAGCTAAAGTGGAAGTTACAGAAATGTTAGGATCCGAAACATATTTATACATGGTATGTGAAGGAACAAATATGACTGGAAGAGTAGACCCAAGTTGTAAAGCTGGTGCAGGAAGTACTGTAAAACTAGGAATTGAAGTAAATAAAATTCATTTATTTGACCTTGATACACAACTAACAATAACAAATTAATTTATCCTCCCTTTTTATGGGAGGACTTTTTGTTTAGATTTTTTAGTATAGTAAACTTATACAATTTAAAACCAACCACTTATTATAGATAAAATTAACAACTAAGATTAAGTTTCATTGGATAAATTTATATATACTTAACTTGTATGTCAGTAAGGTTAATGACAAAAGATATATAAGAATAAGTTGAAATTTCTTATTATAATAGTTAAAATATAATTAAGAAGGAGTTTAAAAATGAAGTTGACTTTAAGACAAATAGAAATTGTTAAACTAATTTTGGAAACTAGCATTCAACAACCCTGTAGTATGCAGTCTATTTCAGATAAGTTAAATATTAGTTCAAGAACTGTTTCAAGAGAATTCTCTATAATAGAAAATTGGTTTAAAAATAATAATTTGATATTGATTAAAAAAGCAGGAATAGGAGTTTATTGGGAAAAAAATGATGTATCTTTTCAAGAAGTTAAAATTCTATTAAAAGATGCACTATGTAATAAAGAATTTACTCCTGAGGAACGAAAATATTATATTATCGGGGAACTATTAAATAGTAAAGAAGCTATAAAATCAAATTATTTTATAACAAAGCTAGGTATTTCAATAAAAGTATTTAAAATTGATTTTCAACAAGTAACACTTTGGATAGAAAATCATGGATTATCAATTTCTAACAAACCTTCTGTTGGCTTAAGTATTACTCAAAATGAAGTAAACATAAGAAAAGCTATTATATCTCTAACATATGAAATATATGGAGATACACTAGTAACAAGCCTTATAAAAGAACAAAGCCTTCAAATTAGTACCATGAACAAAAATATATTTAATTTTTTAAATATAGAGCAGATAAAAATTATTAAACAAATTATATCAAATACAAATGAAGATGCAAACTTTAATGATAGATCATATATAGCAACAATAATGTATTTACTAGTAGCAGTGTACCGAATTAAAAAAAGTAAATATATTTATGCAACATATGAAAATATGGATCATGATTATATAAAACCATACTTTGAAATTACAAAAAAAATTACTGCACAGCTAGAAAAGCAATATAAATGTACATTTACACATTATGAAAATATATATTTAACTAAATATTTATTAGCTTTAGATATAGCTTTAGTAGAAGGCTCTGAATTAATTAATGTTCTATTTAATAAAATTAATCAAGATGTAAAAGAACTAGTAGATAAAACAGGATATATATTGAATATGAATTTTAAAAACAATAAAACATTAGTTAAAAGTTTAATTTCTCATTTTAAATTATCTATACCAAGAATGAAAATGGACATTTCAGTGCAAAATTTTCATGTTGCTTTTTTAAAAAAAAATTATGAAGATATTTTTAATGCAACTAAGCAAAGTCTTTCAGAAATTTTATTAAAATATGATATTGAAAAGATACCAGATGAAGAAATAGGATTTGTTACCACATATTTTTGCGTAGCTAAAGATAAATTTTTAGAGCAGCAAAAAGTTAAAGTTGTACTTACATGTCCTTCGGGATTGGGTACTGCAATTATGATAAAAAACAGTCTTTTAAAATATTTTTCAAATTTTGAAATAGTAGAAATAGTATCTATTATAAATCTTGATATAAATAAGTTAAAAGAATTAGGTGTTAAATTTATAATTTCCACAGTAAACTTAAATGAAGACTTTCCTTATATAAAAGTTAATCCGATGTTGTCATCTGAAGATAAGGTTAATTTAAAAAGTCTTGTAGAAAAATATGGAGCGTTTGAAGAATACAATGTAAAAAGAAAAAAAATTCAAAAGCAAACGGGGGTAAATTTACCATCCATTAACCAAATTATACAAGCTAGTGAACTTGGTATAGAAATATCAAATTTAATTAACAATATCTTTTTTTATAAAAGTAATGATATAACTTCTAAATTAGAGATAATTCAAAAAATATCAATTTTATTAGGGGAAACAGAAGCAGATATATTAGCAATTCAAAAAGGACTGCAAGAGAGAGAATTAATAAGCAGTACTTATATAAGAGAATCTAATGTATATTTGTTTCATTGTAAAACTAGCGGAGTAACTCATTCGAAGTTTGGATTTTTTAAATTAACAAATCCATTTCAAAATAAAAGTGGATATTGGGTATGCGGAGGAATTCTTTTATTAATACCTGAAAATTCAACTAAGTTTCAGATTGATATCTTTACAATGATAAGTAAGAGTTTGACAGATGAAAGAATAATGGAAAAACTAATTACAGTAGAAAGCAAAGTAGAAGTAGTTAGTGTAATAGAAAGCAGTTTATCACAACTATTTGTAGAAAAATTAAAAATCTGTTTATAAGAAAACAAATTCTTGTAAACAAAAGATAAATCACACTAAAAGGGGGAAGAGTATGAATTTATCAAATTTAACGAATTCAAATTTAATTTTGTTAAATAATAATGCAAAAACAAAAGATGAAGTTATAAAGACACTTGTAAATAAACTTTACAAAAATGGAAAACTTTCATCTGAAGAAGGTTTTTTAAAGGCTGTTTTTGACAGAGAAAAACTTTCAGCAACAGGATTAGAAGGAGGCTTGGCGATACCTCATGGAAAATCTAATTTTGTAAAAGAAGCATCCTTTGCAGTAATGTCTACAAAAAATATTGTTGGGTGGGAAAGTCTTGATCCAGATAATGAAGTAAAATATATTTTCTTACTAGCAATTCCTGAAGCAGCAGCTGGAGATACACATCTTGAGTTACTTTCAGAGCTTATGACAAGAATGAGCGATGAGGAATATAAAGAAAAGTTATTTGCTTCAAAAGATGTAAAACAATTTATGACCAATTTAGATAATGAACTTGTGGATAATACAGGCGATATTGTTTATACTAAATCTATAGTAGCAGTTACTGCATGTCCTGCAGGTATTGCTCATACTTATATGGCAGCGGAAGCTTTGGTTAAAGCTGGAAACAATATGGGTGTTAAAGTCTATGTTGAAAAACAAGGTGCAAATGGAACTGAAGACCGACACACATCTGAAAACTTAAAAAATGCAGATGCAGCAATTTTTGCGGTAGCAGTTGGTGTAAAAGAAGAAGATAGATTTAAACATTTAGCAATAACAAAAGTTGGAGTTGCAGAACCATTAAAAGATGCAGAAGGAATAATTAAAAAAGCTTTAGAAAAAGCGGAAAACCATAAAAAAGGTGACTACGTTGAAACAGCAAGTAGTGAAGAAAAAGAAAGTATTGGTAGTCTTGTTAAACAATCTGTTATGACTGGTATTTCATATATGGTACCACTAATTATAGCAGCTGGTATGATTAATGCTATGGCAGTTATGGCTGCAAACTTGTTTGATTTGCAACATTTATATGACCATGCAACAGGAGCAGGCAGTTGGTTAAATAACTTTAGAGTTTTAGGTTCAACATTATTTGGAACATTCTTAATTCCAGTTTTAGCAGCATATATGTCATATTCATTAGCAGACAAAACAGGATTAGTTTCAGGTTTTGCAGCCGGTATAATTGCTAATATGATTGGCGGAGGTTTCCTTGCTGGTATGGCGGGAGGTTTATTTGCTGGTTTTACTGTAAGAGCATTGAAAAAATATCTTCCTGCTAAAGGAACATTTGCAGGATTTGTAAGTTTTTGGTGTTATCCAGTATTTAGTACAATAATAGTTGGTTTAGGTATGTTCTTTATAATTGGTCCACCAGTTGCATGGATTAATCAAGCGTTATTGAATTTCTTAGAATCACTTGGTGGAACAAATGCAGCATTACTTGGGGCAGTTATTGGAATAATGGTTTCATTTGACCTTGGAGGTCCAGTAAATAAAGCTGCGTACACTTTCTGTGCGGGAGCTATGGCTGAAGGAATTCTTATGCCATATTGTGCATTTGCATCAATAAAAATGGTTTCAGGGTTTGCTGTAACTTTGATAACAATGATTGATAAACAAAACTATACACAAGACCAACAAGATGTTGGTAAAACAACTTGGATTTTAGCACTAGCTGGTATTACTGAAGGAGCAATTCCTTTTATGATGGCAGACCCATTAAGAGTAATTTTCTCTTTATGTACGGGTTCAGCTGTAACAGGAATACTAGTTGCACTTTTTGATGTTGGTCTTAACGTACCTGGAGCTGGTATTTTCTCATTATTTATGCTAACTCCATCACCAGGAAGCTCATATTTTGTAGCTGCAACCGTATGGCTAGGCAGTGCAATACTAGGAGCAATAATTTCAACCGCACTATTGTATATTTCAAAACGTAAATTTCAAAAAAATAAGTAATGAAGTTAATTGCTTTCTCATAAAATTTGGGGAAGAAAGTTTGCAAAAGCTTGTTTAAATAAATAAAAAAATGGGGGCTATATTAATAGTCCCTTTTTTATAAATTATTATGTTGAGGAGAATATAAAAATGGCAAAAAATGTACACATTGTACCACATATGCATTGGGATAGAGAATGGTATTTTACAACAGAGGAGTCAAGAATTTTACTAGTTAATAATATGAATGAAATTATGGATATGCTTGAAAATAATCCAAATTATCCATATTATGTTTTGGATGGGCAAACAGCAATATTAGAAGACTACTTTGATGTGAAGCCTGAAAATAGAGAAAGAGTAAAAAAATTAGTGCAAGAAGGCAAGCTAATAATTGGTCCATGGTATACTCAAACTGATGAAATGGTTGTGGGTGCAGAATCTATTACTAGGAATTTATTATATGGGATAAAAGATTGTAAAGAATTTGGCGAACCTATGATGATTGGATATTTGCCAGATTCTTTTGGTCAAAGTGAAAAATTGCCTGAAATATTAAATGGATTTGATATAACTAGATGTATGTTTTGGAGAGGTAGCTCTGAACGTCATGGAACAAATAAGCAAAACTTTAAATGGTGTGGAGAAACTTCTGGAGAAGTAATCGTACAACTTTTACCTATGGGATATGCTATAGGCAAATATTTACCAGTTGAATTTGAAGCGTTGAAAAAAAGATTAGATAAATTTTTTCCAGTACTAGAGCGTGGAACAATAACCGATGATATTTTATTTCCAAATGGACATGATCAAATGCCTATTCAGAAAAATATATTTGAGGTTATGGATCAAATGAAAAATATTTATCCAGATAAAAATTATTTTTTGAGCAAATATGAAAATGTATTTGAAGTTTTAGAAAAAGTGGAAAACGTTGATACTATTAAAGGAGAACTTTTAGATGGAAAATATATGAGAGTTCACCGTAGCATTTTTTCAACACGTGCAGATATAAAATCAGCTAATACTCGCATTGAAAATAAAATTACAAATGTGCTTGAGCCTCTAGCTTCAATAGCATATAGTCTAGGGGCAAGTTATGAAGAAGGACTTATCGAGGCAATTTGGAAAGAAATTATGAAAAATCATGCCCATGATTCAATTGGCTGTTGTTGTAGTGACAAAGTTCATCAAGCTATAGTAAATAGATTTTTCACAGCTGAAGATAAAACAGACGAATTAATTCGTTACTATAAACGTAAGATTGTTGATGCAATTCCTTGTGATATCACTCTTGATAAATTAACAGCATTTAACTTTTTACCTTATGAAAGAAATACTATGGTTGAAGCTGAAATAATTACTAAGATGAAGAACTTTAAACTAGTGGATGAAAACAATATAGAATATGACTTTGATTTGGTTTCTAAGGAAATTGTTGATGCAGGACTTATTGATAGACAAATTGTGCATTATGGGGATTATGACCCTTTTGTAAAATATACAATTACTATTGCTGATACTCTTCCTTCAATGGGATATAAAACTTATTTAATTAAAGAAATGGAAGGAACTTTGGAAATTCCTGATACGTATGTACAAGGTGAACAAAGTAACGAAGCAACATCTGTAATAAGTTATAATGGAAAGTTTTATAAAATAAATGTAACACAAAATGGTACACTAGAGATTTACGATAAAGAAAATGATATAACTTACAAAGATGTTTTACTAATAGAAGATGGTAGTGATGATGGAGATGAATATGACTTTTCATCACTTGAAGATGACTTTATAGTAACATCTAAAGATGTAAATGCTAAAAAAATAGTAAAAACATTTAAACATCATACAGATATAACAGTTAATTTTGAAATGACTGTACCAAAAGATCTAGACAGCAGAAAAAATAAAAAATGTGATGCAACTTTAAAATTTAACATGTCTATCAAGCTGAGGGAAGATTGCCCAATTATTCGCTTGAATATAGATATAGATAATACTGCTTGTGATCATAGAGTCAGAGTATTAGTACCAAATGGACTTTCAAGTAAATTTAGTATATCTGATAATCAATTTGGGAATATTAAACGTCCTGTTTATGATGCAGCAATGGATGTATGGGAAAAAGAAGGTTGGGATGAACGCCCAGACTCAATTTATCCAATGCTTTCTTATGTAGCTTTGGACAATGAAAAAGGAATGGCAGTTTTAACAAATTCTGTTCGTGAATTTGAAGTTATATCTTATAAAGAAAAATATGATACAATTGCTATAACTTTATTTAGAAGTGTTGGATTTTTAGGCAAAGAAGAATTATATAGAAGACCTGGAAGACCTTCTGGAATAAAACTTCCTACTCCAAATTCGCAACTTCTTGGAAGACAATCATTTGAGTTAGCACTAGCGCCAAATTGTTCACGTCTTGAAATGTTAGCAAAAGCATATGTTACTCCAGTGGAAACTTATAATAAAATGCCATATAATGCAATGAAATTAAATCCGCCAAACTTTATTTCACCATATAGCTATAGTTTATTAAATGATCCAAATAAAAGTTTTGTGCTTTCTACTTTGAAAAAACAAGAAGGTAAAGATGGTTTAGTTTTAAGAGCATATCAAACTAGACAGCCACAACAAGAAACTACTCTTGAGATAAATCATAATAGAAAAGTGGTAGCAGAATTGAATTTAGCAGAAAATGTTATTAAAGAACAAGGAAACGACTTATTGATTCCTTCTAATGTAGTAAAAAGCTTTTTAATCATTGAAAAATTGTAGAATTGTAGGGGGGAACAATGTTCTCCCCTATTCGGTTTATTCATAATAAAAGAAACAGTCCTTTGGTCTTTTTCTCTTATTGTTTAGCTAGTTCTACTGCTGCTATTACAGCTTTTATAATTCTATTAGTAGTTAATGTTGCTCCTGTTATGTTATCAACATTTACATTATTAGCATCTACTATAGCTTGTGGGATAGCTTCCAATGCTGTTTTAGCTATCGTAATTGTTTCATTATGCTTTATAATTTCGACACCCGTAATAACTTCATTTTTAAAGCTAACCTTAATCTCCATAGGGCCTTCTTGGCCATCCACAGTTACATTATACTCCCCATCTTTTACGCCAGTTAAAGATAGTTCATCTACTGAAGCAGTATTTTCTTTTATAAATAAATCTTCTGACAAAATGTTTGACGCTGGTTTAACATCGTAGCCTGTAGCAAGTTCATTAGTCATAACATTTTCGCCCGCTAAATCACCAAATACTATTGGCCCCATTACACCAACACCTGATGATACATATCTTCCCCATACTCCACCAACAGTTTCACCTGCTGCATATAGTCCTGGTATAGCATTACCAGTTTCATCTACAACTTGCATATCAGTGTTTACTTGTATGCCTCCCATAGTAATTATAGCTAAAGGTTTAATTGCTACAGCATAAAATTTATCGCCCTCAATTTTATTAATAGCTACATTAAAAGGTGAAGATGTTTCAGCAAAATTTCTACCAAACTCATCAGTAGTTTTAGCATCAACATTTGCATTATAATCCTCTACTGTTTTTAGAAAAGTATCTACAGGTATTTCTAGTTTTTGTGCCAACTCTTCTAGTGACGAAGCAGTAATTACATGGTCTGCAAAAGCAGGTGATTGAAAGTAATATGTTAAGAAACCACCTTGCCCAGAGGCTACTAGGTCTTCGCCTATTTTATCTGTATATATTTCATATTGGATACCTTCAGGCTGATGTTCTAAAGCTACTTCTCTAGCAACATTATCAGCATCTGTTTCATTTACAAAACGTTCACCTTTTGTATTTACAAGTATACCACCAGCATATTGGGTTTTAGTTGTAGCTATTTGTCCTGTTCCTTCTATTTCTAAACTCTCTAAGCCCATTGGGTATGTTGGTATCCAACCCATTGATTCAATGTGCAAGCTTCCGCCTACTTCTTGCATAAGTCTTAGACCATTTCCATCTGCTGTAGCTAATCCGCCTGTAATTACTACATCACCATACTCACTAAATTCGCCCATTAGTTCAGGATTGCCCGCATATCCACCTGTAGCCATTATAATGCCATTATTAGCGGTAAAAAGTATAGTTTCATCGTTAGATACAGCTATAGCATTAAGCACTTGTCCCTGTTCATTTGCTTGTAGTTCTGCAACTTCTGTATTTAATACTACTTTTATTTTATCTTCTTTTGCTACAAGTTCATCCAACAATTCATGAGCTGCAGATTTATATTTTTCAGGATTATTTGGTTTTGCTTTGTAGGAACGTGGATAAGAGTAAAGTGTATGTTCAGGTGCAAATATAGATTTCCTGCCTTCAGAATCAACTGTATATTGATTATCGCTTAGCCCAGCTTCCCATAGCTGATTAATCATATCATCTGCATTGTTTACATAATATTCTACTAGTGGTTCATTTGCATATCCACCAAGTTTTTCTCCTTCTGTAATAATATCATTTTTATATGACTCAATGCTATCTTCAGTTAAACCATCTATTTCTTGAATTATAGTCATAGCACCAGACATTGTTCCACTAGTAGTATTTAACGCCCCTCCAGTCATTGGCATTTTTTCCACAATTATAACGCTTTCAGCTCCGTTTTCTACAGCAGCCAACGCTGCGGACATACCACCGCCACCTGCTCCTACTACTATAACATCTGCAACTTGAATACTATTATATGTTGCTTGTAAATTTTGAGTAGCATCCTTGTCACTTTGTGATTCATTTGATACATTTTGTGTGTTAGATAAGGCTGCTTCAGTTTCTGCTGTACATCCTGAAAGTACACTTAATGGCATTGTAGCCATTAACATAGTAACAATTAATTTTTTATTTTTCATATTTTCCCCCTAAATTTATATGTACATAAAAAAAGACTAGCATAAGTTTTCAAATGCCAGATTTATTTAAATTTTTAATTTCGATAACGTTATACAGGCCAAGAGGTAATAGATGTATTGTCGATGGTATGGGAGAACACTGTTCTCCCTCAATACTATTTACACATATCTTTTTACAAGTTCGTTAAGTCCTAAATCGTTTGTTCCTTGCCCAATTGCGTTAAATTTCCATTCACCATCATGTCTATAAATTTCTCCAAAAATCATGGCTGTCATATTTGTATAGTCATCTGTTAAATTGTATCTATACATTTCTGTATTATTTTTTGCATCTACAATTCTAATAAATGCATTCTGAATCATTCCAAAATGTTGCTTTCTTTGTTGTGCTTGATAAATATTTATAACAAAAACTATGCGATTGTAAATTTCAGGGATATCATTTAAAGATAGCATGATTTGTTCATCGTCTCCATCCCCGGCACCAGTTAAATTATCTCCATTATGAATAACTGATTTTGAAGAATGGCGTAAGTTTCCAAAATAAATGATATCATCTTGACTTTTTAATTTATTTTCTTGCAACATAATAACTGAACCATCACAATCTATTTGAGATTCTGATTTTAAAGCTCCAAATAATCCTCTTTTCTTAGCTTGAGCTTGATCCCATCCAAGGCCAACGAGAACCTTTGATAATCCTTCATTACCTTTTTGCAGACTAACTTTCTGGCCTTTTTGTAAACTAACTGCCATTTTCAACTCCTCCTTCTAAGCCACTTCAATACCAAAATTGTTGCATAGCGCTGCAAGACCACCCTGATATCCGCTACCCATAGCATTAAATTTCCATTCACCATTATATTTATAAAGTTCTCCAAAAACAATTGCTGTTTCAATAGAGAAATCTTCTCCTAAATCGTATCGTAATATTTCATTACCATTTGCTTCGTCAAGTATTCTTATATATGCATTTTGCACTTGGCCAAAGTTTTGTCTTCTTTTTTCAGCCTCATAAATTGTTACCGTAAAAGCAATTCTAGTTATATTAGGAGGAATAGTATTTAAATTTAAAAGAATTTGTTCATCATCCCCACTTCCAACACCAGTTCTATTGTCTCCCAAATGTTCAACGGCTCCTGAAGGATGTTTTGTGTTTCCAAAGAATATAAAATCATCTGAGCTTGTTGTTTTACCATTATCTGTTAGTAGAAATGCTGCTGTATCTAAGTCAAAGTCTCCTCCTGTATCAAATCTGTTTACATCCCATCCAAGGCCTACTAATACTTTTGATAACCCAGGATTATTTTTTGTAATGCTAACTTTTTGACCTTTTGTTAAATTTACTGGCATAATTTTCTCCTTTTAACTTATTTTTTAGTTATGCTACCTACATAACTTTAAGCTGTTTCAATACCAAAATTGTCGCATAATGCTGTGAGACCACCTTGAAAGCCACTGCCAATTGCGTTAAACTTCCAATCTCCATTATACTTATAAATTTCTCCAACTACAACCGCTGTTTCGATAGAAAAATCTTCCCCTAAGTCATATCTTAAAATTTCCGTATTAGTAGTTTCATCTACAATACGTATAAATGCATTTTGTACCTGACCAAAATTTTGTCGTCTTACATTTGCTTCATAAATTGTTACTGTAAAAACAATTTTATCTATATTTTCAGGTATTTTTGACAAATCTACTAAAATTTGTTCGTCATCCCCATCACCAACACCTGTTAAGTTATCTCCTTGATGCTTAACAGATTCACTAGGATGAATAAGATTTCCATAAAAAATAAATTCTTTATCTGTAGGACATTTACCATTTTGTGAAGCCATGAATACAGAAGAATCTAAATCAAAATCTGCTCCACCATCATATTGATTAATATCCCATCCAAGACCAACTAGAAGTTTTTTTAGTTGTGGATTTCCTTTTGTCAAATCTACTTTTTGACCTTTTGATAAATTTATTGGCATTTTTTTGACCTCCTAAATTTTATTTTTAGAATGTATAGGAATGAAGGATTTAACCTTCATTCCTTAATATTACTCTAATTTCTTTTAATATACTACTAATTTTAAAAATTTAAGACCAAAAATTAAAAATTATTATCCTTTTAAATTAAATTAAAGCCTAGTTTTTGGTGTATGCTATTAAAAGCTAACTAGACTAATAACTATTTTTTTCAATCTTAATTTAATATCGAGAATTCGTTGAGCTATTTGGCATATGATATATATCCTTAAATTTCGTTTTCATTTGTTCAAGTTTAACTTGATCTGTTTTTCGTTGATTTCGTGTTTTTTCTTGAATTTGTCTTGTTTCTTCAATTCCATCTACTATAGTTTTCCAAGTTTGTTCTAATGTTTCCATTTTAATAGAATTTCCAGAAGCTAATTGAGCAGTCATTTTGGATTGTTCAACAATATTATTAGCATTTCTTATTAACAATTCATTAGTTTTTGCATCTAGTGCAGCCATGGCTTCTGCTTGTATACGTTGTCTTTTCACCATCATAGCTTGTGCTATGGCTTGTTTAAATACAGGTAATGTTATAATAAATGCTGAATTAATTTTTCGAACTAAATTCATATTACTATATGCCATAGTTTTAATCATTGGTACAGATTGCATAGCTACGTTTTCAGCAATTCTTAAATCTTGAGTTCTTTGTTCAAGCATTAATAACGCTTGGTTTAAACTTTCTATTTCAAAATTTATAGAATTATCTCCAGTTAAAACCATCTCTTGTTTTCTTTGATCAATGTATGTTTCTATTTCTCTGCAACCTTGTTCTCCTGCTAAAATGTATTTAACTAATTCATGGTAATAATCTACATTTGCATTAAACATTATTTCAAGCTTTCTATTAGCCTGAGTAATCTCTTCCTCATATTTTTTTAACTCTACATATATTTTATCTATTTCAGTACCCATTTTATTATACTTTTCTAATATTTTTTCTAATTGTTTTTTCAAATTTCCGAACCATTTATTTAATAAACCAGATTTTTCTTGTATTTCGTCCAAATCAAACTTTGACATAACATTAGCTAGTGTATTTAACATTTCGCTCGAATTATTTAACTGATTTATATTCATACTATTTAAAACAACATCAGATGCTTTTGAAATCTCTTCAGCAACTTCTGCACCAAAGGTTGCTATTGTTTCTAAATTAAAAACTTCTATTTTAGAAGCTAAATCATCTACTTCTTTTGAGTTTACTAGCTTAAGATTCATTTGATGTCTATCAGCTACTATATCATATTCAGGTTCTATATAAACTTGTATATCATAATCTGGCGAAATTGTTTGATTTTGCCTTTTAAAATCTAATCCCATATATTTATTCCTTTCTTAAACAAACGTTGTTTGTATCTTATATTTGGAACTTTTGCATCATAAACATATTTGCCCATTTGATGTTCCAATATTCCTAGAGTAAAATAATTTTCAATTGTAGCATATCCTGTTGGTACAAAAAATAATATGTCAAATCCTACTAAGCTTAAAAACATTAAGACTATACTATCTTGCAAAGTTATTTGACGTTGTGAAGCATTTATATAAATTATTTTTGGATTAGATTTTCCAAAGTCAAACTCTTGTAAATACCTTAAAACTTCTTTATTTAAATTAAGTATAGTAGAAATAATTATATGTTCAATTACAGGAGGCTCTTTAGATTTAATAAAAATTTTTGGAAGTGAATAAAAAAAACTTTGTCTTTGGGATTGATTATTAAAGTTTGGAATTATTAATTTTTGTTCTATTAACAACTCCATTTTATTTAATATATGTTCTTGCATATCTAATCTCAATAAGCCAAAGGGGTAATATTTATCTATTTTAATTTTTTCTTTATAAAAAATTCCATTTCTGTAAAAATTGTCTACATTAAATTTAAGAGTCCTTTCTAATTTTATAAATGGCATATCTTTTACAATAAGTGTATCTTCCGTACATAATTTCCGAATATTTGCCCAATATTTTGCCATACTTGTTTCTGCTACTCCTGAGATTTTTGCAAATAGTACAGGAATAGTTACAACATCGTTTTCAACTTTAAAATTTTCTCTATATTTAGGCTCTGTATTCCATAGTAAAGCTATTTCTTCATAAATTGTCTGCAACTGAACTGAATTTGCATATTTATACTGGTGTGGTTTGAATATTATATTTTCATCACACATATTTTGATAAAATTCATTTTGCTTTTGGAATGCTATTGTATCTCCAGCATTATTTGATTGCTTAGCAAAATTTAAGCTCAAATTAATCACCTCGTTTAAAGATTTTTTTATACCAATCATCTTTTTTATTTAATACATCATTAAAAAGATTTTTTGATGGCATTTTTAAATCATATATATATTCTCCTATTTGATGTTCTGGTACATAATTTTTTATAAAATATTTTTCTATTGTTTGATATCCTGTTGGTACAAAAAATACTATATCAAATCCTATTAAATTTAAAAATGCTGTAAGTATACTATCTTCTAAAGAAATAGATTTTTCAGTTAAACATAAATATACTAAATTAGGATTTTGCTTAGTAAAATCAAATTTTTGCAATAATCTTATAAGTTCTGTATTCATATTTAGTATTGTAGCTATTATTAAATATTCTGTACCATTTTGAAATGTCCCTTTAACAATTTTCTTATCAAGCAAATCTTGGATTTTATCAAATATATTTTCTTGAATATCTTCTCTCATAAAGCTATATTTATATTCTTTATGAGACTTTATTTTGTCTCTTAATAATTTTCCGTTTTTAATAAACGTTGTAGAATAAGATTTAATAGGATTGATATCATTGCTACTAATAAACGGAGTTTCTTTTATTATAAAAGTATCTTCTGTACATAAACTTTTAATTGTATTCCAATATTTTGAAACCAATCCATCTTTTACACCAGATACTTTGGCAAAAATTACAGGAACAGTTACAATGTCATTTTGTACTTTAAAGTTCTCTCTATATTTAATTTCTTGATTCCATAAAATTAAAATTTCTTCATAAATAGTCTTTAAAGTTACTACATTAATTTTTTTATACTGATGATTTTTATATATGCCACTATCATCTTGATATAACATAGAATTTAATTCAGATTCTGCTTGATATGCTATTGTCCCTACTTGATTAAGTATACTTGGAGGTTCAATTTCTTTTTCTCCATCATAGATAAGAACATCACAACCTACATTACATAGTATGGTCAATAATTTCAATTCATTATCACTTATAATACCTTTATATAAAATTTTTGGGACTTTATTGTTTCCAATTTGTATTAAGACTCTTTCAAATTTATAATATAGCCAACACATATACTTTATAAAAGCATTTTTTAGCATATTTAAGTTTTTACCTTGTTGATGCATTTGATTTAATGTGTCATAGATTTCACAAGCAAGTTTTTGTCTTATATCAGGATTTAATCTTGGCAACCATCCAGCAAGTTTATTTGTAATAAATCCCATTGACATTTTAAAATCTATTCCTATTATGTCATTATAATAGGCTAAATTTTTTTCTGTTGGATTTGGTATTTTATCAATTACTACACCGTATGTTTTAGCTTCCTCCATATATCTATATAACAAAGATGAATTCACATCTGTTTTACAAAAATATCCTTGTTTTTTTTGCCTATTATTCAATTCGATAAAATAGTTTTCTAAGTTTTGAAGCATAGGTTTTTTCCTCCTAGTTTTAATAATTTCCAAACTAAATTATACCATATCTTTGAAATTTTCTCTACTTATTAAACTTATAAAAACAGTTATTTCTTCAAATTTTTAGCAGCAGTTATAGTACATAATAACTATCCATTCATATTTCTGAAATCACAATAACTTTGCACTAACCAGTTTTAAATATTTTATATTTCTTCGTAGTTACCATATGTACAAATTGCACAAATATGCATAAATATACATTTTTGTGCAATACAAATGATATTGGACAACATGTGCTAGTGGGAAGAAACATATTAGGGTATTTTGTCAGTTGCATTTTGTTAGATATAGGTATATACTTTAATAGTTAACCCATGCGAAAAAAACAATTAGCAGAGTAATCGCGAACAAATAAATAGCAATTAGGCGAAAAAATAAGTAGTAGAGCAGACGCGAAAGAATAAGTAGCAGCCAGTTGACAACCAAAACTAAAATTTAAATAAAAATTCATATAAAGCAAGACAAAAATAACAGATTTAGGAATAAATAATTCATTTAACAGTACTAATAATGAGTTAAAGGCAAGATACGTTTTAAACATTAAGTAAGATATTCTTCAAACAACAAAGGAAAACCATGGCCATGGACCTTAGTTTAAACCAATATATAATGCTGTTTATAATCTCTCCAATTGGATAATAAACATATTGTTAACTTATCCTAAACATAGCGTTATCTTATTAATAATCGTACATTTGAGATTATAAACAGATTATGTGAAGGTTGGTAAAAAGATTAGATTATAAGAATATTGTTCACGATAAGTGGCATATCAAGGCCTAAAGAAATTTTAAGCCTATTTCTAATATAAAAAATAGATTGAGATGGATTATGCAAGTTAACAATAGACTTTCCATATAGAAGTAACAGTCTAAATAAAAAAGCAGTATTCCCATTCATCATTCAGTTCCTAAACCAACTAAGGATTTCCCATATAGAAGTGACAGTCTAAATAAAAAAGCAGTATTCCCATTCATCATTCAGTTCCTAAACCAACTAAGGATTTCCATATAGAAGTAACAGTCTAAATAAAAAAGCAGCATTTCCATTCAGCATTCAGTTCCCAAACAAAATAGGAGTTTCCATACAGAATTAACAGTCTAAACAAAATAGGCATTTCCATACAGAAGTAACAGTCTAAATAAAAAAGCAGCATTTCCATTCAGCATTCAGTTCCCAAACAAAATAGGAGTTTCCATACAGAATTAACAGTCTAAATAAAAAAGCAGTATTTCTGTTCAAAATTCATTTCCTAAACCAAATTAGACTTTTAATATGTCTTATTTTTAGTAGCAGCATTTATAGGTTTATAAAAAAAATGTAACTAATAATTTATGATTCTTGAATATTTATTTATGCAAAATATAGCTAAATTAATTTAGTCAGATTAACTAAAGATAAAAAACTAAAGATTTTATAGATTTAGTTGCATAAATATTCATTTACTATATTTATATTTAAGTACTGCATATAAAAAGTAACGGATTTAGTCACGTTGTTCATAAATTTGTTGTTCAAGAATAACACAAAAAGCCAAGCGTTTGTATGTATCTTTTTATGAAATTGTGAATTATGCACTATTGAGGGGTGTATAGTTATTTTTTTTAAACTTACCAGTTGTGCTAGTTAAATATTTTATTAATAAGGATAAAAACCTGTTTATTTAAGGAGGATAGAGTTTTAAAAATCTTAATTGGGGAGTCGCCATGAGTATTATTCATGATACAGATAAGAATACATTATAATAAATGTACTTATAAGCTAGTGAGGATTGGGGAGTCCCAACAGGAGCTTCCCACTATAATCAAATTTAGTTACTACTATTCCTGAATTATGGATTTATGAACAATATTACTAAATCTGTTATTTGAAAGTGCTTTTGCTATAAATTTTGTAAGTGTTAAAACAAATGTGTAATAGTTAAAAATATAGTTAATATTGCTAGTAAAGGAACGCCAACGTCTATAATAAAAGCTTTTAATATTTTAAACTCAATAAAAGCTCTATTTTTATAACAACTATTAAAATATATAAATTCTCTAATTAAATTTATCGGATTAAATTTATCAGATTTTTTTCCAGATTGCACATATTGTTTACCTCGAAACATATATAATGTACCATAAGATTTACCAAATGGTTTATAAAAAATATAACCCGTATTGTCGATTTCTTTGGTTTTTGAATCTTCAAATTTATAGTTATATTCTAAAAAAAATTTTGAAGTAGGTATTTTAAGTTTAACAATATTATATGGTTTTTTTTCATTCAAAAAAATATCATAGCGTTTTTGAATTTCTGTAGTTAGTCTATTCATCTATTACTAGCAAGGATACTCCAACTTCTATAAATAGGACGTCCTCTTGCATCCTCCTTTCTGTTAACAAACTAAAAAGCTTGTATTATTTTATGTTCCTTTTAGCCTTTTGTTTTTTTAGTTATGAGTTTTATGAATTGATAAAAACATCAATATTTTTAAGATAACTTACTTTAACACTTCCATACATATCTTCGTTTATTAATTTATTGAATTCGTGGATTTGATCTAAAAGTACTATTACTTGTATATATACTTTATCTAAATAGTTAATTTCTTGTAAAGTATATGAAGGCTTTAATAAATATTCAGCTTTGCCAAGAAAATTATACTCACATATTAACTGGAATATTTGAGCCTCCTTTTTTGTTACAATACCAGCTTCATCTAAAGCTAACTTCGCACAGCTACCATATGCTCTAACAAGGCCACCTGTACCAAGAAGAGTTCCTCCAAAGTATCTAGTTACTATAACTAAAACATTATCAACATTTTTTAAAATATCAAGAATAGGCTTTCCAGCTGTTCCACTAGGTTCTCCATCATCGCTGCATTTTTCGGTATTACCAAATTTGTATGCATAACAATTATGTGTTGCATCTTTATATTTTTTCTTGATATTAGAAATATACTCATCTGCTTCTTCTTTAGAATTTATAGGAAAAGCTTGACCAATGAAAGTAGATTTTTTTTCTATTATTTCTACATATGAAATAGAGTTTATAGTTTTCACAGTTCACCTCATTTTTTTCAAGATAAAGCTTTATAATAAAAAGCATTGTTAAAAACCCAAATATTTCTTGTTACATTAAAGGTAGCAATAAATGTTCCTTTTTTAATAAAAAAAATTTAATAAAAAAAATATTTGTGCACATAATAAAAGTAGTAGCTCCTATAAACTTACAAAATATTTTTACATAGTTGACAGCCTGTAGGAGTTGCAGCAATACCTCCTAGTGCAGTTTCTCTTAGTTCAAAAGGTAAGCTTCTACCAACTTTATACATAGCAATTATCATTTCATCAAAAGGAACATGATGAATAATTCCACTTAATATAATTTCTGCACTTACCATAGCGTTTGAAGCACCAACAGCATTTCTTTTCTGACAAGGAGCTTCTACCAAACCAGCTATTGGATCACATACTAAACCAAGCATATTTGCTAAAGCAGTACTACTTGCATCAAGACATTGTTCTGGTGTTCCGCCCATCAATTCAACAATAGCACTAGCAGCCATTGCACTAGCAGACCCTACTTCGGCTTGACAACCACCTTCAGCCCCTGAAACAGTTGCATTTCTTGTTATCAAATATCCAATAGCACCAGCATTAAATAACATCTTTACCATAATTTCATCAGTAAAATTATATTCCTCTTGCAATGCTATAAATGTTCCTGGAATTACTCCAGCTGCACCAGCAGTGGGCGCTGCAACAATAAGTCCCATAGATGTATTAACTTCTAGAACTCCCATAGCATATGAAATAGCTTTATTCATCAAAGTCCCGCAAACAGACTTATTATTCTTTCCTCTATTTAAAATTTTTTTTGCTTCTCCGCCTATTAAACCACCTATTGATTTTAAATCTTCATTTAAAGAACGTTGCACTGCTTTTTTCATGATAGTATAAGAATAAGCCATTTGAGATATAATGTCTTCTCTAGTTTTTTGTGAAATTAGCATTTCATAATTTATCATGGCCTCAGAAATTGGTATGTTATTTTTTTGGCATATTTCTATTAATTCACTAGCATATTTAAATTCCATTTAATTCACCTCTATTAGATTGACATCTAAAATAAATTGATTTTGTTTAATTTCATTGATTATATTAGAATTAATTTTTTGATCTGCTTCAACAATTGTATAGGCAATTTGTCCTTTTTCTTCACGATATAACTTTAAAAATGCAATATTAATTTCATATTCGCTTAAACAATGTGTTATATGAGCCAACACACCTTTTTTATCATATTGTTTTACTAGTAATGTAGAATAGTCTCCAGTAAACTCAACTTTAATATTATTAATCTCAATGATTTTTATATTTCCTCCCCCAATAGATTCTCCAACAATGTAAATATTTTTATTTATAATAATTTTTACTGTATTTGGATGAGTATCAATATGAGTATTATCAATTATAAATTCATATTTTAGACCATTAATTTTAGCAATTTCTATAGCGTCTTTTATACGTTCATCTTCCGTATTCATTCCTAGTACACCAGCTATTAATGCTCTATCTGTACCATGGCCTTTATATGTTTTAGCAAACGAGCCATATAAAATAAATTCTACTTCATTTATTGGGCCTTGTACAAGATTTCTTGCCATTAATGCAATTCTTAGTGCCCCTGCAGTATGTGAACTAGATGGACCAATCATGTTTGGACCAATTACATCAAATACACTTATCATTAAAGTCACCTTCTTTAAATTTATATTTTCAATAGTGTGTGCAAAAAATCCCTAAAGTACTCCTTTAGGGATAAATTTAACTATAAATTAATTCTTGTCTTATATATTCATACATTTCTTCTTTATCTGTAATACCATTATAAATAAATTTTTTAGCAATTAAAGTATCTAAAGTATGTTGAATCTCTCCTTCAGGGAGACTTTCTCTTAATATTTCTAATTTATCTTGAGCATTAACTTTTTCTCCTAAAATTTCCACCTCTTCAAACTTCATTCTCATTAGTCTGTTCAGCAATCTACCTCCTCCTTAGTTAACAACAGATTTTTTCACAATTTTTTGAGTATATTTGTTTTTGATACCTCTTAGTTTAACTTCTTTAATGAGATTAGTTGTTGTAGAGCCTATTTTAATATGTAAATCAGAATCAATTTTTTCACCAATTTTGACGTTAAGTCGTTCGTACATAGGATTAATATAATTAAATAACTTAAAGAAATAATCTAGAATCAAATTTAAATTATTAACAGCTTCAACATTATTATTAACATTTTCAATGGTATAATATATAAAATCCCACAACATTTCTATTTTTTCAAGTTCAAAACAACTTATTAAAAATTTATCTCTAGCATTGTCTCTAAAAATTCCATCTAAGCCACTCTTAACATTATCATCAAGACCTTCAAATACTTTAAAAATACTTTCAATATGAGAATAGTGTTCTTTATAAAAGTTTACTTGAACTAATAAATCTTTTTTTCTATTTTCTAAAATTTGTCTTTCAGCATGGCTTTGATGCAATTCATCTTTTAGAGTTTTTACTTCATTTTGCAAATTTAAATAATTTTGTTGTAAATTTGCATAATTTTCTTCTGCTTCTTTATTAGCCAAAGCCATAGAAGGAATTTTGTTTAACACATCAATAATTTCTTCTGATGTACTTTTACTGATAAATTCTTTTAATACAACTGTTTCTAATTCTTGACGTGCTCTTTCTTGAAAAAGTGAATTGTTTTCTAATAATTTTAAAATTTCCATAATTTCGCTCCTTATAATTTATTTGCTGGACAATTTAATTTTACCTCAAAATAATTAACTTGACAACATTTTTTTATTACTTAAATTGTCAAGTTAATTTCAACACTTTTTTATTTCATTTCAAAAACCTCGTTTGTGTTTTGTAGTCTAACACTATTCTTGGTTTATTATTTATTTTTTGCACAGCCAATATACGGCTTTGCCTAGCAGCTTGTTGTTCTAATTGTTAAAGATTTATACAATGGTTATAATAAAATAATTCCTGCTTCTTCACATTGTTCAATTATATCATCTCTCCAAATTGAAGCTTGTACTTCACCAATATGCATTTTATGCAAAAAGAACATACAAATTCTGGACTGCCCAATTCCACCACCAATAGTATAAGGCAATTCTTTGTTTAATAATTTTTTATGAAAATCCAGTTCCAGCTTATCTTCAACATTTTTTATTTTTAATTGCTCAACCAAAGAAATTTCATCAACACGAATTCCCATTGATGATAATTCAAAAGCCTGATTTAAAAGTGGGTTCCACACTAAAATGTCTCCATTAAGTTCCCAATCATC
Organism: Candidatus Epulonipiscium fishelsonii; assembly: GCA_001983475.1. Classification (GTDB taxonomy): domain Bacteria; phylum Bacillota; class Clostridia; order Lachnospirales; family Cellulosilyticaceae; genus Epulopiscium_A. The sequence goes on from LJHD01000234.1 coordinate 22,379, forward strand.
GTAATCTGGTGCACGATCATCATGAGGAATTCCGTTTGATAATACTCCACCAATTTTCATAAGAAATACTGCTTTTTTATCCTTACAAATTTTGTCTTCACGTTCTTTTTGACTAGAATTTGGATACATTTTAATTAATTCTTCAGAGGTAATAAATGTAATTTCTTTTGGAAGCCATTTTTCTAAAGTATTATATTCGTTATTAATAAAGTTTTCTGTTTCTAAGAATACGTTATATATTTTTTTTACAGTTTGTTTTAAATAGTTTTCATTTCTGTCTTCTTTAGAAATAATTTTTTCCCAATCCCATTGATCAACGTATATTGAATGTAAATGATCAAGGACTTCATCTCTACGAATTGCATTCATATCTGCATATAAACCTTCTCCTACTTTAAATCCGTATCTAGCTAAAGCCATACGTTTCCATTTAGCAAGTGAATGTACAATTTCAACTATATTTCCAAAATCGTCTTTAATATCAAAACTTACAGCTCTTTCAGTTCCACTTAAGTTGTCATTTAAACCTGTTTCAGGCTTCACAAATAATGGTGCTGAGACACGAGTAAGATTTAATGTACTAGCTAAAGTTGTTTCAAAATAATCTTTTAGCTTTTTTATTGCAACTTCTGTTTCTCTTAATTCTAATTTTGATTTATACATATACATACTTCCTTTTGTATTATATTTCTGTTATTATTCATGATAACATAAAAAGCAATATATAAGTTTAGTAAAAGACATAGCAAAAGTTAATGACTTAATACTAACTTTAATTTAAAAAAATTTTATAATGCTATTTTTTGTATCACTTATTAATTGGAGGTAAAATCTATGATTTGTAATCATATAAAAAAAATATTTAATGGAAATACTGTTTTATCAGATGTACATTTTCATCTTGGAAATAATGATAAAGCTGGTATTGTTGGTAAAAACGGAGCAGGTAAAACTACTTTGTTTAAAATTATAGCAGGAGAAATTTCTTCAGATAGTGGAGAAATTCACTTTCCCAAATACAGTTCTTTTGGTTATTTAAAGCAAAATATGGAAATTAATTCAAATTATACTGTATATAAAGAATTATTAACCGTTTTTGATGAAGTTATGCAGATTGAACAAAAATTATATTTAATTGAACAAGAAATATCTAAAACTCATTCTATCGAACTTACGCATGAGTATGATAATTTAAGAGCTGTTTTTGAACAAAAACGTGGATATGAATATAAAAGTCTAGTGCGAGGAATACTTAAAGGTTTGGGATTTAGTAAGGATGTATATGACATGAAAATTTCAGATTTGTCTGGAGGACAAAAAACTCGTATTTGCCTTGCAAAGTTGCTTTTACAACAACCCACTTTATTAATGCTTGATGAGCCAACAAATCATTTAGATATAGCAGCTATTGAATGGCTAGAGAATTTTTTACGCACATATAAGGGAACCGTGTTAATTATTTCACATGATAGATATTTTTTAGATAAAATTGTAAATAAAATTATTCATATTGAATTTGGTAAATCACGAATGTATGATGGTAATTATGACAATTTTATTATAGAAAGTACCAAATTTCAAGAAATTGCAATGCATCATTATGAAAACCAGCAGCGTGAAATAAATCGTCAAAAAGCTGTTATAGAAAAATTACGTCAATTTAATCGTGAAAAATCTATTAAACGAGCCAGAAGTCGTGAAAAGATGTTAGAAAAACAGGATATTATAGAAAAACCAATTAGTGATAACTCTACGATAAATTTTAGTCTTATCCCACAAGTTATAAGTGGAACTGATGTTTTAAGTGTTGAAGACCTTGCTATGTCTTTTGATGGCAATCAAATTTTTAATAACATAAGCCTTGATATAAAAAGAGGAGAAAAAGTTGCTATTGTTGGCCCAAATGGAGTTGGCAAAACAACATTATTTAAAATAATTCTAGGTAAACTTAAGCAACAAAGAGGAGATTTTTATCTTGGTGCAAATGTTAATGTTGGATATTATGATCAAGAGCATAATACATTAAACAATTCTAATACTATAATTGAAGAAATCAGTTCAAATTTTCCAAATCTTAAAAATGGATATATTCGTAATGTACTAGCAACTTTTTTGTTTACTGATGAGGACGTGTTTAAACACATTTCAACTTTAAGCGGAGGAGAAAAAGGACGTGTATCATTTGCAAAAATTATGCTTTCATATTCAAATTTATTACTTTTAGACGAACCAACAAATCATCTTGATATTACATCTAAAGAAATATTAGAAAGAGCTATTTCAAATTATGAGGGAACAGTGATATATGTTTCACATGATAGGTATTTTATTAATCAAACCGCAACAAAAGTTTTAGAAATGAATAAAGATGGAATGATAGTTTATCTTGGAGACTATGATTATTATATAGAGAAAAAATTGCAGAACAAAAATATAATTAATAAACCTACTATTCAACAAGAAAAATCTGATTGGGCAGAACAAAAACTTATAAAAACAAATATGCGAAAAATCAAAACTCAAATAGATAAAATTGAAAAACAAATAGAGGAAACAGAACTTAAAATAAAAAAAATAGATGAAGATTTATATCTTCCAGAAATATATAATGATTTTAAAAAAGTTAATGAATATTCTCAAAAAAAACAGGAGCTTACAGTGCTCCTAAATAACTTGTATGAAGAGTGGGAACTTCTTAATATGTAACCCATTCATTGTCTTTCAAATAGGATACTAAACTTTCTGTAAGTGTCCTATCTTCAATTTTATAATTATTTATATCAACTTCGGTTTGCCAAGTTAAATAAATCTTAAAAGTGGTTAATTTATCATCGTTTCTATTGTCTAAAATTATTGTTTCAGTTATGTCTAAAACTAAGTTATTATTTTGATTAAAATTTATTTCTCCAAGTTCAACTTCTATTTCAATATTATCTATATTCTTATTTTTTATAAACCAAGCATTAAAATCATTATATATATTTATGGTAGAAGTTTCACTTAAATATTCGATTATGTGTCCATAATTACTATTTAAAATTGCAGCATGATAATCATTATAAAAATTTTCAATAAATAAATTTAACTGTTCGCTTCCATATTGTGTAAGAAATATGTTTTCTCCTGTAGTAGTTATTTTTTCTAATTCATCAGATGGAGTTGAATTTGGTACATATTCCAAAACTGCATTTTCAATTAAATCAATATTACTAAATACTTCTTCAAATTTTATTATATTTAAAAAAATTCCTAGTAATATAATAGCTATAAAAATATATATTGATAAAAAATTCTTCTTCACTTGATATCCCCCCTTTATAAATTTATGAATTTAATGGACAACTTATACTAAATTTTTTTCATAGACAATGTAACTATTTTACACTAATTCCATATTATGTAAATAAATAAAATTTTATATGGAAGGACTGGTTTTGATGACTGATTTAAATATGTTCCGTACTGAAATAAATGAAGGGAGCACTAAGACTTGGCAAACTGTGTTACTTTCAGTACTTGGAGCTGGAATTTCTCTGTATAAATATTATCCAGAGCTTTTTGATGAATTACAGAAAAAAATTGTGAATTGGATTAACTGTGATAAAAAAGATGCAAACAATAATAATTTTATGCTTATTCTTATAATTTTAGGAGTTGTTATGTATTTTAACAATCTGTCTCAAGAAAATAATGCCGGAAGTCCTGTCAAACCAAATTTAGATGGCAACATTACTCCACAAGTACCTGAAGCTGATAAAACCCCTGAAGGTATGTTACCACCAGAACAACCAGAGTTTTTACCAATTTTTTCAGTGTAAATAAATTATATAGGAGGATAATAATATGAGTGAAATTCTTACAAATAACACTAAACCCCCTTATGACAACATAAAATATCCTGGAATTGATGAATTGGAAAATATGGAAGAAGTTCCAGAAAAAAAAGAAATTAAACTAGATAGATTGCCCCCCGTGGATGATACTATTGAAATACTGCTTTCTTTTGCAGCATTAGCATGGAGAAATAAAGATTATGGGATTAATTTAAGAAAATGGAAAAAAGTAGACATAATTTTATTAGGCATAATTGGATGGTGGATAGTAGCGTATATAGCTGATTATAAATATGAAATATTACCAGAAGATGAATTAAAAAAAGTATAAAAAATATACTTAATTTTAAAAGGAGGGTTTGATAATGAGTAAAATTTTTGGGAATGATTCAGAATATGATGCATTTAGTGTTCCTGAAGAAGAATATATGTTCAATATACCTGAAGACAATGATAGTAATTATAATATTGATATTAACTTACAAACATGGACTATGGCATTAATTATAGGGTATTTAATTTTAAAAAATGTTGATCATATACTTGATTTATCTCAATGGCCAAAAACAGATTTACTTCTTGTTGTAGCAGTTGGTATATGGGGTTATAGATATTATGTATTGAATATTGGAGTGTGATATTATGAGTATAGTTTTTCCTGATAAAACTGATAAAGAAATAATCTTTAGTCCTAATAAGGTTACATTAGACAAAGAAATAAATTTTAGTCCTAGTAAGATTACATTAGATAAAGAAGCAATATTTAATCCTAAAAAACCATTAAACAATGACCCTAAATTTGAAAATACGGAAATCGAATTTGTTCCTTCAGAAAAAGAAGTAATATTTAATCCTAAAAAACCATTAAACAATGAACATGCATTTGAAAATCCAGAATATGAGATTGAATTTCCCCCTTTAGAAAAAGAAGCAATATTTAGTCCAGAAAAAACTTCTACATCAGCAAATAAAGAAAATGCACAATATGATTTTTATAATATGCTACAACAAATAGCAGGGAAAAAGTGGATTATAATTTTAATTATAGGATACATAATTTTAAAAAATTCAGGTGCTTTAATTAATTTATCTCAATATACCTCAACCGATTTACTTATTATAATGATAATAATAGGTTTGATTGTATTTTGGCATGTAAAAACTGTTTAAAATAATGGAGCGTGATATTTAAGGATATTGAGCCAATTGGTAAAATAGATCTTAGTCCAAATGCAATAGCAAATTACTGGCTTATGATTACAATTTGTGTTGTTGTATTTAAACATATGAATTTTAATGTTTTAGAATATTTTGGAGTAGAATATATAGCTGCTTTATTAGTTTTTTATTTAGTATTTAAATATTACTGTGAAAATTATAATAATCAATTGCCTACAGCTTAAAAAATGTGGGACCAGGATAACATATTGTTAAAATATAGCTGTTTAAGTGTATTTTGGTATATAAATAATGGAGCGTGATATTATGAATAAAGATATGAATAAAGACTTAACTAAGGATATTGAGCCAATTGGTAAAATAGATCTTAGTCCAAATGCAATAGCAAACTATTGGCTTATGATCATACTTTGTGTTGTTGTATTTAAACATATGAATTTTAATGTTTTAGAATATCTTGGAATAGAATATATAGCCTTTTTATTAATTTTATATTTAGTATCTAAATATTACCGTGAAAATTATAATAATCAATTGTCTGTAGCTTAAAAAATATAAGACTAGAAAAACATATTATTAAAATACAGTTATATATAGTTTTATCTGAAATTTTATGTAAATAAAAAAATGACTTTGAATAATGCTCTCTAGGTTAAGCAAGCTAAATTTTAGCTTGCTTTTTTGTGCTGCAATAGCGTATACTCTGAATTAGTATGGATATAATTATCTTTATTAGTCAATTACCACAAACCCTAAAGGTATAGTGGTTTTTTGTCTTAAAATTTATAAATAAAGGGAGAATTTTTAATGAAACAATTTATGGACCAAGATTTTCTATTAAAAAATGATGCTGCAAAAACTTTATATCATGATTATGCAAAAGAAATGCCAATTTATGATTTTCATAATCATTTAAGTGCAAAGGCTATTTTGGATGATATCCAATTTAAAAACATTACACAAGTTTGGTTAGGTGGAGACCACTACAAATGGCGAGCTCTTCGTACAAATGGAATAAATGAACAAGATATAACAGGTGATACATCTGATTATGAAAAATTTTTACTATGGGCAAAAATAATGCCTTATTTGATTGGAAACCCTCTTTATCATTGGACCCATCTAGAATTACAAAGATATTTTGATATTTATGATCAACTAAATGAAGATACTGCTGAAATGATATGGAATAAATGTAATGAAAAATTACAAACTAAAGAATTTACAGTAAGAAATTTAATTAAGATGATGAATATAAAAGTTCTTTGTACTACAGATGATCCAGTAGATAACTTAGAAAACCATATAGAAATAGCAAAAGAAAATTTAGATTTTAAAGTATTACCAACTTTTAGACCAGACAAAGCAATTCACATTGAGAAGCCAGACTTTCATAAATACATTAAATCACTGAGTGAAGTTGTAGGATATGAAATTAATGATTATCAATTATTAGAAAAAGCACTTTTAGAACGACTAGAATTTTTCCATAAAAATGGTACAAGAGTGAGTGACCATGCGCTGGATGAAGTTTTATATGCACCAGCAACAGGTAAAGAAGTAAACGACATCTTCCAAAAAGCATTAAGAGATGAAGAATTAAGCTTAATTGAATTAAAAAAATACAAAGGTTATCTAGTAACTCAACTAGGAAAAGCTTATGCTAAAAGAGGATGGGTGATGCAAATTCATATTGGTGCATTAAGAAATAATTCTTCCCGCATGTTTAAAGAATTAGGACCTGATACAGGATTTGATTCAATTAATGATGAAGTATGTGCAAAAGACTTGTCAAAATTATTGGACAATATGGATAAAACAAATGAATTACCAAAAACAATTTTATACTGTTTAAATCCAAGAGATAACGAAGTTTTAACAACAATGCTTGGAAATTTTCAAGGTGGAGGAATTGCTGGTAAAATTCAATTTGGAAGTGGATGGTGGTTTAATGACCAAAAAGATGGAATGGAAAGACAACTTGAAGCATTAGCACAATTAGGATTGCTAAGTAGATTTGTAGGAATGCTTACAGATTCAAGAAGCTTTTTGTCTTTTCCTCGTCATGAATATTTTAGACGTATATTATGTAATAAATTTGGCAAATACGTAGAAGATGGTGAATATCCAAATAATATACAATTTTTAGGAAAAGTAGTTCAAGATATATGTTTTAATAATGCAGTTAATTATTTTGATATCCAAATTTCTTCAATTATGAATGAGTAAGAAGTAATAAAATTAAATTTGTATACCATGCTATAATTATTTATTTAGTGGTTTTAATAATGCCTAAATTATAAATTAATTACAATTTAACAAAAAAACAAGCTTAAATTAGTAAAAATAACTGAAAAATAAATAAATTGGTTGAAAAAATCACTAGTCATGTTATAATGAAAATACAATCGGTTTCACAATATTAAAGAATATTTATAAAAAATCTCATATTTTATGAGAATATTTTTTTGAAATTAAATGAGTTATATAGTTATTTTAAAATATTTTACTAGCTCTAGACTTTAATGTTAGAAAAAATATTTTGATACTATGATAAGTAAAATGTAGTTTTTCTAAGGAGAAGCGTGGCTTTACAACTAATTATTTAATAGGAAGAAAATCTACAACAGTTAGTAGTTTTCTTCCTTAAACTTTATAAAAAGAGTAGGAGTATTAAAATGAATGTAGGACAAATAGGCAATTTAAGAGTTATCGATTTAACAAAAGTATTAGATCCAGCAACAGAAAGTCGTCGTTTAAAAATTGACAGATTTAATACAGGAGGACCAATTCCAGATTGGCATACTCATATGGATATTACTAGTCATTTAGGTACGCATGTTGAATGTCCATACCATCATCATAATAATTGGGCAGATGTAGAGCAACTACCACTTACTACTTTTATGGGGCGTGCATTATATGTAGAAATTACACATATGAAACCATATACTCACATTAAAAGAGAAGACTTAGATAAAGTTTTAGGTGAAAGAATTCAAGAAGGCGATATAATTATTCTTGATTCACCAAATAAAATTCCACCTTTTACAGAGTTAACAAATACAGATGCTGATAAAAGATTATTAATTTGTAGAGAAGCAGCTGAATGGTTTAAAGAGAAAAAAGTTAAGTGTGTTGGATTTGGAGATGGTGTATCAATAGAAAATAACAATGAAGATGTTTGTGCTTTCCATGATGTATTAATGGAAGAAAACATCGTATTCCTAGAGGTTTTAAAAAACTTAGATAAACTTACAACAGATACATTTTTTATGTCTTATTCACCATTACCAATAAAAGGCTTAGATTCTTGTCCAGTGCGTGCATATGCAATTGAAGGATTGGCAGAATTTTCTAAATAATGAATCAAAAAATAAATTTTTGGTTTTAAAATATGAAGCTAACTATTTATGAAATAGCAAAGGAAGCAGGCATTTCTGCAAGTACAGTCTCAAGGGTTATAAATGGTAATGAAAGAGTAAAGAAAGAAACACGTGAAAAAGTAATAGAAATTTTAAATAAATATAATTTTACTCCAGACCAAACAGCTCGAGGGCTTGCAAGTGGATTTAGTAAATTAGTAGGAATAGCAATTGAAGATATACGTAATGGACATCATAATTCTATTGCGTTTGATATCGAAAATAAGTTAAGAGAAAATGGATATTTTGGAATAATAGTTAATACAACTGCTAATTTAAATCTTATAACAGAATGTGTCGAAGGGCTAATCAATAGAAATGTTGAAGGAATTGTATTTTTAGGTTCTTTATACCAAGACAGCAATATTATGGAAATGCTTAAATGTAAATTTTCTAAAAAACCTATTTTATTAGTAAATGGGGAATATGTTGCTGATAATTTATGGAGTTTAATTATAAACGAGTTTGATGGAGTTGGAAAATGTGTAGAGCTTTTATTTAATCAAGGGAAAAAAAATATTGCTTATATTCAAAAACCAACAACAGCGAGTGGTTTTAGAAAAAAAGAAGGGTTTATTCAAAAGATGGTTCAACTAGGATTTAAGAAGGATGAGTTATGTATTATTAATGCTCAACCAAATATCGAAGCAGGATTTGATGCTACAATACAGGCTTTTTCTATAAAAAAAAATATAAACGGAATAATATATTCCGAAGATCTTTTAGCAGTAGGTGGTCTGAAAGCATTAAATATGTTACAAAAATCCGTGCCAAATGATGTTGCCATAATAGGAATAGATGATTCAATATATTCAGAAATTACAACTCCCAGAATTACAACCTTAAATCCATGTTTGAATATATTGGGTGAAAAATCCGCAAATATATTAATGGATATACTAAAAGGTAAGACTCCACCTAAATATACTATAATTGAAACAAATATTGTTATTAAAGAAACTACAAAATAAAATTTACTATAGAAAACATCTTGAAACATGTATTATACTATTTCCAGATGGCGAAAATCTTAGGGAAAATATATACATTCTTTTGACAGTCATAATTAAAGACCTCACTCTACTTTAAGAGTGAGAGTTTCAAAAAATAAACTTTAATTAAGAAGGAGTAATAAAATGATTTATTCATCAATTAAATGTAATACAGAATTACCACATTATCCACAACCAATTATAACAGCGATTAATTATTTGAAAAATAACGATTTTAACAAAATGGAAGCAGGAATTTATGAAATTCAAGGGCAAGATATGTATGCCCAAGTTTTTGATAAAGAAACCAAGTCTGCCAAAGAGCTTTCACCAGAAACACATGAAAAATTTTTAGATGTACAATTTTTAGCAAATGGAAAAGAAAAAATTGGAGTTACTAATTTAAATAAAAAATATGAAATAAAAGAACATATTAAAGAAAGAGACTTAATTTTCTATAAAGAAGTTGAAAATGAAACATTTATTGAAATGAATGTAGGAGATTTTTGCGTCTTTTTCCCAGATGATGTTCATAGACCAGCAGTTGCAAATGGAAACTCTATGAATATCCGTAAAGTAGTAATTAAAATTAGCATTGATTTAATAAAGTAATGTGAGAGTTCTTGGGCAACAGATAAAAGTTTGCCTTTTAGTAAAACTACTATTTACTAAAAGTACCCGAGTAGATAAAATTAATTTTGCTTGGAATAAACATTTTCCCACTTTAGTGAATAGTAGAAAAAATTATTATATTTAGGTACTATTTGGAGGCAGATTATGAAAATAGCAGTAATTGGTGCAGGTGCAATGGGCTCAATCTATGGAGGAAAGCTTTCAAAAAATAACGAAGTATATTTAATAGATGTAAATCAAACTTCTGTTGATTTTATAAATAATAATGGTTTAACACTATGTGAACAAGACAAAGAAAATATGTATTATCCAAAAGCAGTAACTAATAGTTTAAACTTGCCTAAAATGGATTTAATTTTACTTTTTGTTAAATCTATTTTTTCAGAGATTGCTCTTGAAAACAATAAAAATCTCATTGGAGAAAATACTTATGTAATGACTCTACAAAACGGAGCAGGACATGAAGATATTTTACAAAAATTTGTACCTTTAGAAAGAATAATAAGAGGGACAACAGAAGATGTTGGGACAATTGTTGGACTAGGAAAAGTAAAACGTGGAGGTATAGGAAATACTAACATTGGCTTGCTAGTAAAAACTGACTCAACTATATTGGAAGATATTAAGCAAACTTTTGATAATGCTGGCTTTAATGTAAGAATTAAAGATAATATACAACAACTAGTATGGGATAAATTAATTACCAACGCTTCTTTAAGTGCTACTACTGGAGTGCTTAAATGTACTATTGGTTATTTGAATGAAAATAAGTATGCAAACAACATGATGAGACTTCTTTTTGATGAAGTTTGTGAAGTTGTTAAAGCACAAGGGTTAGAAGTTGATAAAGAAGTAAGTTGGAAAAATATAACTGCTGTAACTATAAATTCTAAAGATGGAGTAACATCTATTTCAGCAGATTTACAAAATGGTAGAAAAACAGAGGTAGATACAATTACTGGAGCGGTTGTTCGTATGGGACATAAACTTGGAGTTCCAGTAAAAACGCAAGAATTTGTGTTAAATACAATTCATGCTATGGAATGCCAGAAATAAATCAAAAAACTAGAGGGGGATTTAGCAATGAAAAAACATTTATTATTATTACTTGGGGGAGTACTTATGAGCATGTCTCTAGTTGGATGTGGAGGGGCAGAAAAAACAACAAGTGATAGCTCAACTGAAGGTCCATTAGAATTAATTGTAGCACATAATCAAACTTCTTTAGAAAACCCATATGCATATGGTATGAATAAATTTGAGGAAGTAGTAGAAGAAATATCTGGAGGACAAATTCAGGTTACAGTTCATCATGGAACGCTTGGAGAAAATGAATCTGAATTAATCGAAAAACTTCAAATGGGTGCAGTAGATATGATTAATGTTTCACCAGGATTTATGACAGCAATTGGTGTACCAGAAGTAGATATGTTTTCTTTATTATATTTATTTGATAATTTTGAACACTGGGAAACTACTTTAGATGGTGAATTTGGAGATGCAATGAAAACCATGATTAAAGAAAGAACAGGTAATAACTTCAAAGTTATGGATTATTGGTCAAGTTCTGTTCGTGATGTATATGCAAAATCTCCAGTATATAAACCTGAAGATTTAGATGGGCTAAGTATAAGAACACAATCTTCAAAGGTGCAACAAGATTTATTTTCTGCTGCAGGTGCAGTTCCAGCCTCAGTTGCATGGGGAGAATTATATCAAGCACTTCAACAAGGTGTAGTAGACGGTGCTGAAAATGACTACACAAACCTTATGTTAAAAGAACACCATAAAACAGATAATGGTAAATTTATTAGTGAGACACATCATGACTATACTACTCGATTACTCCTAATGAGTGGATCAGAGTTTGATAAATTAACACCTGAACAACAAGGATGGATTACCGAGGCCGTTGAAGCAGCAACATTGGAAGAACGCATCAAAACTTATGAATTGCTAGAAGAATCAAAAGCAAAAGTTATCGCTGATGGAGCAACGGTTGTTCCATTTGAAGAAATTGATATTGATGCATTTAAAGCAATAGCTATTCCAATTCAAGATCAATTTGCAGCAGACAACAATATGGTTGAATACCTAGAATTAATAAGAAATTCAGCAAATCCTCAATAATAGAAAGTTTTGAAATTCTATTATTCATCAATATACTAGGCTTAGTTTGAGCTTGTGTAAGTATATGGGCGAATAACATTCGTCCATATACTTTTTAATTAACTAAATTTATTATTACGCAGTGGTACAGGAACTTTACTCCAAACCCTCGAAAAAACACATTTCAACTAATACGTACTTTTACATAAGATTAAAATCAAGTCATATAAAAAAAATAGGAGTAATCAATGAAAATACAATACCTTGATATGTTAAATCAATTTGAAAAAATTTTATTAGGTAGAGGCTTTAACGAAAATGATGCTAACGTTGCAGCCACAATTTTTGCTCAAAATAGTTTAGATGGTGTTTATTCACATGGCATAAATCGATTTATTAGAGC